>NZ_JBIMCW010000131.1:0-204 GCF_048552295.1 Acinetobacter legionensis | reverse complement strand
CGATTGCCATGGCAGCTCGCGCCATCAAAGCCAACGAAGCTGATTTAATCATTGCCGGTGGTGTAGAAAGTATGAGCCGTGCGCCCTATGTGATGGGCAAGTCGGACAGTGCTTTTGGACGCAGTCAAAAGATTGAAGACACCACTATGGGCTGGCGCTTTATCAATCCAAAGCTCAAAGAAATGTATGGTGTGGACAGCATGC
>NZ_JBIMCW010000130.1:0-210 GCF_048552295.1 Acinetobacter legionensis | reverse complement strand
GCCCAGTAAATCCGATTAACGCTCGCACCCTCTGTATTACCGCGGCTGCTGGCACAGAGTTAGCCGGTGCTTATTCTGCGAGTAACGTCCACTCATCCTAGGTATTAACTAGAAGAGCCTCCTCCTCGCTTAAAGTGCTTTACAACCATAAGGCCTTCTTCACACACGCGGCATGGCTGGATCAGGGTTCCCCCCATTGTCCAATATTCC
>NZ_JBIMCW010000129.1:0-212 GCF_048552295.1 Acinetobacter legionensis | reverse complement strand
ATAGCCTTCACCTGCCCATGGGGTCAGGACATCGACCCAAGCTGAATCTGTATCATTGTCATTAGAACCCGCACCGCCATCATGGGTATTGTCTTCAGTACGGCTAAACAGGAAACGAACTTTGATACGCCCCCATTCATCGACATGAATTTCTTCTCCACTTGGCCCTACTACTTTGGCCCGTTGTGGTGATGCAATCGGTCGGTGTTGTA
>NZ_JBIMCW010000128.1:0-213 GCF_048552295.1 Acinetobacter legionensis | reverse complement strand
GGAATATTGGACAATGGGGGGAACCCTGATCCAGCCATGCCGCGTGTGTGAAGAAGGCCTTATGGTTGTAAAGCACTTTAAGCGAGGAGGAGGCTCTCTTGGTTAATACCCAAGATGAGTGGACGTTACTCGCAGAATAAGCACCGGCTAACTCTGTGCCAGCAGCCGCGGTAATACAGAGGGTGCGAGCGTTAATCGGATTTACTGGGCGTA
>NZ_JBIMCW010000127.1:0-213 GCF_048552295.1 Acinetobacter legionensis | reverse complement strand
TATACGTGGTAGGGGAGCGTTCTGTAAGCCGATGAAGGTGTATTGAGAAGTATGCTGGAGGTATCAGAAGTGCGAATGCTGACGTGAGTAACGACAATGCGAGTGAAAAACTCGCACGCTGAAAGACCAAGGGTTCCAGTCCAACGTTAATCGGGGCTGGGTGAGTCGACCCCTAAGGCGAGGCCGAGAGGCGTAGTCGATGGGAAATTGGTT
>NZ_JBIMCW010000126.1:0-216 GCF_048552295.1 Acinetobacter legionensis | reverse complement strand
CACCGGCCTGATTGGCACAGCCATAAATCACATCATCGACTTGTTGCCAATCTACTGTTGGATTACGTTGTATCAATGCTTGAATTGGAATAGCACCAAGATCATCAGCACGGACTGGTGCAAGACCACCGGCATAACGACCAAATGGGGTACGGATGGCATCTATGATGTAAGCGTTTTTCATGTTGTCTATATCCTTAAGCCGGTATCGCGTCA
>NZ_JBIMCW010000125.1:0-218 GCF_048552295.1 Acinetobacter legionensis | reverse complement strand
CCTTGGTAAACGTTTGATTGCAAAATACAACTTAGACCAAGATGCTGATCCGCAACATTACGGTATCGGAATCAAAGAACTTTGGGAAATTGACCCTACTAAACATAAACCAGGTTTAGTAATGCATGGTTCAGGCTGGCCTTTGGCAGAAACAGGTTCTTCAGGCGGCTGGTGGTTATATCACGCTGAAAACAACCAAGTGACCTTGGGTATGATTG
>NZ_JBIMCW010000124.1:0-218 GCF_048552295.1 Acinetobacter legionensis | reverse complement strand
CCTTGGTAAACGTTTGATTGCAAAATACAACTTAGACCAAGATGCTGATCCGCAACATTACGGTATCGGAATCAAAGAACTTTGGGAAATTGACCCTGCTAAACATAAACCAGGTTTAGTGATGCATGGTTCAGGCTGGCCTTTGGCAGAAACAGGTTCTTCAGGCGGCTGGTGGTTATATCACGCTGAAAACAACCAAGTGACCTTGGGTATGATTG
>NZ_JBIMCW010000123.1:0-219 GCF_048552295.1 Acinetobacter legionensis | reverse complement strand
CATGAATTTCTTCTCCACTTGGCCCTACTACTTTGGCCCGTTGTGGTGATGCAATCGGTCGGTGTTGTAATGGGTTATAGGCTGGAACCGTGCTGATATTACGACGTTGAATGGTTAAATTACTGGCTTGACGTTCATCACTCGTGTTGCTGGTGATTTGACTTGTTTGCCAATTGCTTTGTTGGACTAAAGCGGTGACTTGATCGGTGAGATCTTTAG
>NZ_JBIMCW010000122.1:0-224 GCF_048552295.1 Acinetobacter legionensis | reverse complement strand
ATGTATCTGAGGGTCTGTAGCTCAGTTGGTTAGAGCACACGCTTGATAAGCGTGGGGTCACAAGTTCAAGTCTTGTCAGACCCACCAAGTCTACTGATTGAGTTTGAAAGAATTTTAAATTCGATTTACAGAAGAGCAGATATATTAAGATCTTAAGCTGGGGACTTAGCTTAGTTGGTAGAGCGCCTGCTTTGCACGCAGGAGGTCAACGGTTCGACTCCGTT
>NZ_JBIMCW010000121.1:0-229 GCF_048552295.1 Acinetobacter legionensis | reverse complement strand
GATTAACTAGATCTCGAGCTTCTAATTCACGGATCAGTCCAACATTACTTCCAGCCCAGAATGCACCAAAGCCAGTATCACCATGTTGAACAGCTAAAGCATTCAGTTGTTTAGCTAAATCATAGGCATAAGGAGAGGTGGTCCCACATGTTTGAACAACTAAAAGCTTATTTATAAGTGATACTCTGCTCTAGTTAAGCTACCTTATTTTGTTGTGGTAGCTGGTCAT
>NZ_JBIMCW010000120.1:0-237 GCF_048552295.1 Acinetobacter legionensis | reverse complement strand
GTTGAATGGAACGCTGACCAATAAAATTGGTAATTGAATCAGTTTTTTCTACGGCGCTGCTTCTATGGAAGCGAATATTGCGGCGTTCTAAGGCACTAAATTGCGAATTATCATCGATTAAACGAAGCTTTTGTGCTTGGATTTGTTCTGTTGAGCTCGATACTTTAAGCTGAGCTTCATCGATCAACCAGTTAATCCCTTCACTTCTCATCAAACGGGTCAGGAAGTCAAAATCAC
>NZ_JBIMCW010000119.1:0-245 GCF_048552295.1 Acinetobacter legionensis | reverse complement strand
GCTTATTAAGTTCTGTGATTTATCACAGTTAACTACTCGCTGACGAGGCGGTAGTGAATCATTAACAGAATATATTTGAGTTGAAATAATTGTTTAACTCGTTTTAGTTGATGTTAGCAAGCAATTGTTAATGTTGAATGAAATGAGAACTAGCGATAAAACTGAATCAAGCGTTTTGGTATATGAATTAAATTGAAGCTGTATAGTGATTAAATTCACAGGCAACAAATAGAAGTGGTTGAATC
>NZ_JBIMCW010000118.1:0-249 GCF_048552295.1 Acinetobacter legionensis | reverse complement strand
GTGCAAGGTCATGTAGAGTAAATGGCACTTTAAAGATATTTTGATCGATAAAGTTAAATGCACCACCCATCCATAAACCGAATTTATGCATCGCTGGTCCAAAGTTACGTGAACGATGTAACTCTTCTTTTAACCAACTGTTGTTGAATTTGTCAGTATATGCAGTCAATTCTTTAGCAAAGAAGTCTTCGCCTTCAGCGACACGCGCAACCGCTAAATCGCCACCTTTCTCATGACCTGCTTGGATTG
>NZ_JBIMCW010000117.1:0-256 GCF_048552295.1 Acinetobacter legionensis | reverse complement strand
AAGCTTATCGCAGGCTATTACGTCTTTCATCGCCTCTGACTGCCAAGGCATCCACCACATGCACTTAATTACTTGACTATACAACCCCAAACAGTCGTTAATCCCTACAAGGAGGATCAACAATGTGGACTTAACCACTTCTATTTGTTGCCTGTGAACTTAATCACTATACAGCTTCAATTTAATTCATATACCAAAACGCTTGATTCAGTTTTATCGCTAGTGCTCATTTCATTCAACATTAACAATTACTTGC
>NZ_JBIMCW010000116.1:0-258 GCF_048552295.1 Acinetobacter legionensis | reverse complement strand
GGGCTCCCCTCCGCGCCGGGTACGATGGCGCAAGGCCTCGCCCGTGATCTTGTTTTCAGCAGTCTCCCGCAACAGCGCGGTCGCGGTCAAGCGGCCCGTCACGCGCCGACGGAAAACCATGTCTGGCGAATGGCCGCAAATCCGGTCATGCTGCGACAAACAGCTCGGTCATCCAGAGGGCATCATGAACGACAGCATCTCGCAGCGCGAACAGTTCGTCGAAACCAACGGCATCGAGCTGTGCTGCGAGAGTTTTGG
>NZ_JBIMCW010000115.1:0-259 GCF_048552295.1 Acinetobacter legionensis | reverse complement strand
ACATTGCAGTGTTTGTGTGAGTTGCTCGAAGAAGCTGAGCACAATGCTCAAGTCAAAGCAGTGGTTTTAACGGGTAACGCTCAGTGTTTTGCGGCTGGAGCAGATCTTAGTGAGTTGGCTGCAATGGACGCCGTGTCTTTGCAACTCGATATTCGCCCGAAGCTTTGGCAGAAAATTGATGCGTTTAGTAAGCCACTCATTAGCGCAGTCAATGGCTATGCCTTAGGCGCTGGGTTCGAGTTGGTTTTGCATTCAGATA
>NZ_JBIMCW010000114.1:0-260 GCF_048552295.1 Acinetobacter legionensis | reverse complement strand
AGGTGTTGTTTGTAATCATCGAACTCAATTTGATAATGCAACATAAATTCTTCAATTTAAAAATAAGAACGGTTTCACATTAGATTATCACTTTTTTGTATCGACTTGCGTAGATGTATTTTTTGACAACAATTCACACTAGCCTTCTACAAAAAAAAGGCATAGCATGCTGGGCATCTGTGTTCCGTATTTGCCAGTAAACGTCAAGGTCACCTAGTGAAATTCTTCCTATCTCTTTTTACGCTGTTTAGTATTTTCTG
>NZ_JBIMCW010000113.1:0-260 GCF_048552295.1 Acinetobacter legionensis | reverse complement strand
GTGCGACAGGAAGGTCGGGAACCCCTTCCAGACAAAGCAGGGGAGTCGACCCTCCTGTCCAGATCAGGAGGGGAGAAAGGGCTCAGAGGAGGGGGTGCCGGAAAACCTCAGTGTTCCTCTCGAGGGAGACCGGGATTTCGGGGAACTTTGTGGGTCGCATCAAGGGTGCCAAGTGCCCTTTCGACCTCCAGTTCCTAACGTGGGACTTCTCCTGAGACGCTGTAGCGGGAAAGGGCTTCATCTTGCGATGACGGGGGAGC
>NZ_JBIMCW010000112.1:0-260 GCF_048552295.1 Acinetobacter legionensis | reverse complement strand
GTGAGGCTTGACTATACAACACCCAAGCAGTTGTATACGAAGCATCATTTGATTCATAAAAGATCAAACATACTTGATTTAGTTGTAAAGCTAGTTAAACTATTCAACTCAAATGTTCTGTTTGAGCGAGGGTAAGCAAAGCAACGCTTTGCCCGAGCGCAAGATTTGGTACGAAGTAAGGCATTTAAATAAGACCCGAACAAGTCCATAACAGTTTGCTGGCGACAATAGCAAGAGTGAACCACCTGATCCCTTCCCGA
>NZ_JBIMCW010000111.1:0-261 GCF_048552295.1 Acinetobacter legionensis | reverse complement strand
TCTTGCTATTGTCGCCAGCAAACTGTTATGGACTTGTTCGGGTCTTATTTAAATGCCTTACTTCGTACCAAATGAGTTTAACAGAACATTTGAGTTGAATAGTTTAACTAGCTTTACAACTAAATCAAGTATGTTTGATCTTTTATGAATCAAATGATGCTTCATATACAACTGCTTGGGTGTTGTATAGTCAAGCCTCACGAGCAATTAGTATTGGTCAGCTTCATGCGTCACCGCACTTCCACATCCAACCTATCAACG
>NZ_JBIMCW010000110.1:0-262 GCF_048552295.1 Acinetobacter legionensis | reverse complement strand
GAAGAAACCTCCAAAGTCGATTTGGTCGTTGAGCAAATTCGCGTGGCTCAAGGTGAAGTGCTTTCTATTAAAGAAACACCAAAAGCGCAGGGTCATGCCATTGAGTTTCGTATTAATGCCGAAGACCCAGCTCGCGGGTTTATTCCTGCCTTTGGTGTATTGAGTTTATTTGAAGCGCCGTTTGGTAATGGGGTACGCGTGGACACAGGTGTTCGCACGGGTTCATTAGTATCTAGCCACTTTGACTCACTCATGGCAAAAC
>NZ_JBIMCW010000109.1:0-262 GCF_048552295.1 Acinetobacter legionensis | reverse complement strand
ATATCGCTGTTAGTCAATCCGCAAATGAAGTCTTCACATTAGGTGATGGCGCTGATTTGTTAATTTACAATGTACTTAACGGTTCAAGCCCAACAGGTGGGAATGGAACTGATCAGTGGTTAGATTTTAATATGTCTGAAGGCGATAAAATCGATGTTTCATCTTTATTATCAGGCGCTACCACAGATAATATTAATAATTATCTTAGTGTGAGTATTAGTGGGAATCAGGTTACTTTATTGGTTGACCGAGATGGTAGTAG
>NZ_JBIMCW010000108.1:0-264 GCF_048552295.1 Acinetobacter legionensis | reverse complement strand
ATTTATTACCATCCATAAAAAACATACAGTGGTAGTGATAACCTTTTTGAACTCCGAACGGCTTTGTTGCACAAACCTAGAGCCTATAAGGTTTATTCAGTCCTATAATTTCAAAATGAATAAACCTACTCCTAAAACTTATCGTACAACCAACTGGTCTTCCTATAATCGCGCTCTCATTAATCGGGGCAACATTTCCATTTGGTTTGATCCAAACACTCAGTGGTATGCACAACCACAAAACAAGCAAGGTCGAAATCAAAC
>NZ_JBIMCW010000107.1:0-266 GCF_048552295.1 Acinetobacter legionensis | reverse complement strand
ATATTGTTCAACTTGTTGTTTTGACCATTCATAGTCTTCACGATTACAAATCACAAATTTGATTTGGTCACGCGGTGTTAAATGGTCAAGATTACTGATGAGATTACGGTGTTCTTCACCAGAAGTTGGAGTCTTTAAGTCGAGGACTTTTGAAACACGCGGATCCACTCTTGATACATCAAGAGCGCCACTGGTTTCTAGGGAAACGTCAAAACCAGCGTCACATAAACGTTGTAATAAAATTAAGCAATTGGGTTGTGCTAGGG
>NZ_JBIMCW010000106.1:0-267 GCF_048552295.1 Acinetobacter legionensis | reverse complement strand
ATCTACGGCACCGACAGCAGCGGCGGGCCGATCGCGCTGGATGCGCCGCCGGCCAAGACGATCTCGTTCTATGGCAAGGCGCTGACCGTGGCGGGCGCGACCGGCGGGACGGCCGCCGCACGTATCGACGAGTCTGGCGGCGGCGATCTCTATGGCGCACAGTTCGTCGGCGGCGCCGGGGGCTCGGTCGATACGCTCAACGGCACCCAGACATTTGCGATCCTGCCGAGCCTCGGCAATCGCTATGCGCCGCGCGATCCGCTGATG
>NZ_JBIMCW010000105.1:0-267 GCF_048552295.1 Acinetobacter legionensis | reverse complement strand
TTGAGCTCGATACTTTAAGCTGAGCTTCATCGATCAACCAGTTAATCCCTTCACTTCTCATCAAACGGGTCAGGAAGTCAAAATCACTTTCAGATGCCTGCATAATGAATGGACGCACATCATAGTCTTTGCTCAGTCCACTCTTATCTAATGTCAGACTTGAAGCAAATAGTGGGCTGCGTTGTACCCATTCTTGGAACACGGTCTGGATCACATCCACAACCGACTTATTCATAAATACTCTAGAGTTTCTACGGTGTTTCCAAA
>NZ_JBIMCW010000104.1:0-269 GCF_048552295.1 Acinetobacter legionensis | reverse complement strand
GAGATAGAGAGTAGTATAGCCGACCTAGCTTGATGCTGACGAAGCATTGAGAAGATCATTAAGAGAATATGAAGAACAACTTGTGTGGATTTTTACTAATTGATTGATCGAAATATTATCATTGATTGATTGGTTTAAATTACTCGAAGTTTATTTGAGAGAATTTGTCAGAACATTGATGAGCCAGAATTGTGACCTTAAGTCACTAATGATTTTTAACTGAAGAGTTTGATCATGGCTCAGATTGAACGCTGGCGGCAGGCTTAACA
>NZ_JBIMCW010000103.1:0-270 GCF_048552295.1 Acinetobacter legionensis | reverse complement strand
TATTTGCTCATAGGATGCGATATTTCGAGCTTTGCTCGCAGTGGGTATGTGAATGTAGCTTGTTGGATTTGGATCGCTTAAAACGCAATTTAGAGGGGTTGGTGGCTATCCACCAATATTGGCGTATTGGTGGCGCCACCTTATCTTGTACATAGATAAGGAAGGTCGAAATGACTTATCTACCATTGATAGAATACGACAAGATTTATGCTTTGTAACCATGCTCTACAAGCAAAGGGTAAAACATCTTAAAATGCTGTTCTTCTGCAA
>NZ_JBIMCW010000102.1:0-271 GCF_048552295.1 Acinetobacter legionensis | reverse complement strand
ATTTTAAATATTGTGGTGGTAACTGCTGCAATTTCGGCAATTAACAGTGATGTGTTTGGTGCAGGCCGTATGTTGTACGGTATGGCAAATCGTGGTCAGGCACCTCGAATCTTCCAAAAATTATCGCGTAATGGCGTGCCTTGGATGACTGTTGTGGTTATGGCTGGCGTGCTGTTAATTGGTGTCGTGCTGAACTACCTGATTCCTGAAAATGTGTTTGTCATCATTGCATCAATCGCAACGTTTGCAACTGTTTGGGTATGGCTCATGA
>NZ_JBIMCW010000101.1:0-278 GCF_048552295.1 Acinetobacter legionensis | reverse complement strand
ACTTTGGGTAACTGGAAAGTTGGTCAACGTGTCAATGTGGAAAAAGCGATGCTGCCGACCACCCGCTTTGGTGGACATATTGTAAGTGGCCACGTTGATGGTGTAGGTGAAATTACCCTAGTACGTGAAGATGCTCGCTCAATTTATTTTGAAGTGACTGCGCCTGTAGAACTTGCTAAATATCTGGCAGAGAAGGGTTCAGTAACTGTAGATGGTATTAGCTTAACGATTAATCATTTACGCGGTAATATTTTAAGTTTAAACCTCATCCCACACAC
>NZ_JBIMCW010000100.1:0-280 GCF_048552295.1 Acinetobacter legionensis | reverse complement strand
CCGATGCATTACCCGCCGTGACCGTGCCATCAGCTTTTACCACACCTTTAAGTTTTGTCAGTGCGGCTAAAGTCGTTGATGCACGTGGATGTTCATCGGTATCCACAAGCACAGCATCACCTTTACGCTGGGGAATAGTGACGGGCACAATCTCATTTTGAAAAAAGCCTTGCTCTTGGGCTACCGCAGTACGTTGTTGGCTGTTTAAGGCAAACTGATCTTGATCCGCACGGTTAATATTGAATTGTTCTGCCACGTTTTCAGCGGTTTGTGGCATGCT
>NZ_JBIMCW010000099.1:0-282 GCF_048552295.1 Acinetobacter legionensis | reverse complement strand
GGTATAGGGTATCAATCCTCTAAAAAAGATTGGCAGTTATCAGGAAACCTGAGGTATTTAGGCAGAAAGCATCCCAATGATGCAAAGGTTGTTAATTTAGAATCTAATGGCTTTAATTCACCTTATCAGGAGTATATAGCGCCTTACAAACATATTGATAGGTCTAAATCAGCCTATGTCTATGATGTCTATGGCAGTAAAAAAATAGGCTCACAATTAAAACTATCAGCAGGAATATTTAACCTCTTTAATACCAATTATGTTCCGTGGGACAGCCTACGC
>NZ_JBIMCW010000098.1:0-284 GCF_048552295.1 Acinetobacter legionensis | reverse complement strand
GTACCCCATTTGGTCGTTATGCCGGTGGTCTTGCGCCAATACGTGCAGATGATCTCGGTGCTATTCCAATTCAAGCATTGATACAACGTAATCCAACGGTAGATTGGCAACAAGTCGATAATGTGATTTATGGCTATGCCAATCAGGCCAGTGAAGACAACCGTAATGTCGGGCATGTCAGCATTATGAATGGTTCATTTCTACAACCAGTTGATTAACTAGATCTCGAGCTTCTAATTCACGGATCAGTCCAACATTACTTCCAGCCCAGAATGCACCAAAGC
>NZ_JBIMCW010000097.1:0-288 GCF_048552295.1 Acinetobacter legionensis | reverse complement strand
ACATTGGCCGTTTAGTTAAAGCAGCAGGAAAAATCTGGATTGTGGATGCCATGAGTTCATTTGGTGGAGTACCTATGGATATTGCTGAGCTTGAAATTGATTTTCTAATTTCAAGTGCAAATAAATGTATTCAAGGTGTTCCGGGCTTTGGCTTTATTTTGGCAAAGCGTGATTGCCTAGAAGCATGTAAAGGCTTGGCACGTTCGGTCAGTCTCGATTTATATGACCAGTGGAATACGATGGAGCAGCATAAAGGTAAATGGCGTTTTACCTCGCCAACCCATGTGG
>NZ_JBIMCW010000096.1:0-289 GCF_048552295.1 Acinetobacter legionensis | reverse complement strand
CTACAGGAGGTACAGGGTCACGTCCCAACAAATCAATAATGTCTACTTCACGAATATCTGCAACTTTAAGCTCACCATCAACAAGTTGCGTAAGACCAGGAAGCTCAGTAATTTTAAGATGTGCAGGCTCTAGCTGTTGAATAATTTCACTTTTACGTACACGGCCCACTGAAGGTAATGCTAATAAAATTTCATCTATTCTATATTTTTCAAAACGTTGCAAAGCTTTCTCTAAAGATAGTACTTTTAAACCGCCTACCATATGGTCGTGTAAAGAGGTATTGTCATC
>NZ_JBIMCW010000095.1:0-289 GCF_048552295.1 Acinetobacter legionensis | reverse complement strand
ATTCCGATGGTATTTATGGGAGGACATTTATTTTCACTTACTTTCAGTAAATTTACCCGAATAACTTTTATTACGGTTCTTGTTATCTGGTTTGCATTGTGCTTATTTAATTTATGGATATATTTCTTCAACTTCTGACCGACTGGGGATATTTTGGTATGTTCTTATCTGCTTTTCTTGCCGGAACAATTTTACCATTCAGTTCTGAAGCAGTCCTACTTGCTTGTGTTGGCTTAGGACTCGACCCTATATGGTCTACCATTGCCACAACAGCAGGCAACGTTTTAGG
>NZ_JBIMCW010000094.1:0-293 GCF_048552295.1 Acinetobacter legionensis | reverse complement strand
GGAGATGCTCGAGAATATCCGGGTGGACTCCTGAGGCTCGATCCCGCATTTGCGTATGCCCAGCCTCCTTCCTCATGACCTTTGTCCAGAGTGGAATGCCTCCCCGGCTCCCGGCACATGATCAGTGCATGCTCAGTCACGATATCAGTGCCTGCTCAGCCACGTGATCACTGACGGCACAGTCACCTGATCAGCGCCTCTCAGTCACGTGATCACCGTATGATAAACACGTGATCAGTGAACGACCAGCCACGTGATCACTGCATGCGCCGTCAGGTGGTCAGTTCCTGATC
>NZ_JBIMCW010000093.1:0-296 GCF_048552295.1 Acinetobacter legionensis | reverse complement strand
GCTATTTTTCCAAAACAGGGATTGTCGATGCTCAGGATGCCACAGCGAGAGTAAATTATACATTGCACTATAATTAATTTTCGTCTGATGGTTTCAATTGGGAACAATATGTTTGTTGTTGATTAAGCCAATTAAAAAATAATTAAAACTTCGTAAGGTGAATTCAATGAAGAAACTTACTCTACCTACATTGGCTATTTGGGCTTTACTTTTGGCAAGTAGTCATGTGTTTGCTGTAGATGGAAAAATTACAGTGAATGGTGCTGTGACTGATGGAACATGTACTTTACGACCTA
>NZ_JBIMCW010000092.1:0-299 GCF_048552295.1 Acinetobacter legionensis | reverse complement strand
GGTATATCCATAAGTTTTAAACTGTAGAGCGCAGTGCTTGAGTAGGACTTATTTACCTTTAAAAACAGGAGGTCTTTTTTGCAGCATGGCGAAAACACCTTCTTGAACATCTTCTGTTGTGAGTAAAGGTTGAAGATGGTTTTGCAGTTGGTTAAAAGCCACTTTGTAACCTTCATTGACTGCCTCACGAGCAGAGGCGAGGGTCGCTTTTACAGCAAGTGGTGCAGCTTGCGCGATATGTTCAGCAACTTCTATGGCACGTTTAAGCTCTGTACCTTCTGGGGATATTTCTGTAATGA
>NZ_JBIMCW010000091.1:0-321 GCF_048552295.1 Acinetobacter legionensis | reverse complement strand
GTATTTCATCCCTATTAACAGGCTTTTGCTGCATTTCAGCTATTTCCTTGTCCACCAATTCTTTGCGCTCTCTGAACGCCTCACGGTTGGCTTCTAATTCACGCTCTCTTTGTCGTATGAGTGCAGCTTCTTCCCTAGCTTTAGCTGCTTCCTCACGCATAAAACGGTCATGCTCGGCTTGCCAGTATTTGGCTGCCTGCTCTTTTTCCTGCCAGTGCTGCCGATGGTATTTGATGAACTCGGCAAGTTCTTCATCACCTGCTTGCTGTCACTCATCAAACGATCTGCTGATTGCATCTCGCTCATGTCGGTCTACAGTGC
>NZ_JBIMCW010000090.1:0-322 GCF_048552295.1 Acinetobacter legionensis | reverse complement strand
ACAATGTTTGAATTTTTTAACCGTTCTTCTTGCCAATTTAATGTCATGCTGACTGCCATTCGATATATCTAGCCCTATGATTTGTTTGCTGTTCGGATGATAGATCACTTGTGCTTTTAGCGTATGTTTCTTCTTTTTACCACTGTAGAACTTACTCTGATTTTTTTTTCGGACGTTCTATTGAACATTCTGTCGCATCAATAATGACCCAGTTAAACTGTTCGTCTGCTGTGGTAATGCTTCGTTTTGACAGAGTAAACCGTCTTGATTTCATCAATGCATCTTCAACCTTTTTAATGGTTCGATTCACATTACTTTCAGC
>NZ_JBIMCW010000089.1:0-342 GCF_048552295.1 Acinetobacter legionensis | reverse complement strand
CCAATTTTATTGGTCAGCGTTCCATTCAACCGACTTCAGTGTATATCCAGCGTTGGCAAGCTGATGTATTGGATATTGATGAAGGCGCTGGCAGTGTCCAAAGTAAACACAGCCATAGTGAAAATTATGACAATGCCAGTCTAGCTTTAGAACAAGCATGGCACTTTAGCCCTGCATGGATTCAAGACCTTAATGGCGAAGATGGTGCCACGCCATCGGGCAACAGTCAGATTGAAAAGTTTAATCAAAACCTCAGCAACTACTACGATTCACAAGCCAAACAATTTACAGCAACATCAACTGTGCGCGATGCACATGTTGGTTATTGGTTTGAACTAAATG
>NZ_JBIMCW010000088.1:0-354 GCF_048552295.1 Acinetobacter legionensis | reverse complement strand
AAAACATACTTTACGTTTACGTAGTGCGATTCAATCGGCAATAGATTTGCATTTCTCGGCAATTGCTAACCAGACCGATGAGAACATGCGTATTCTTGCCATTATTACTGCTGTGTTTGCGCCTCTTACGCTTTTAACGGGTATTTATGGAATGAACTTTGAATTTATTCCGGGGCTTAAATCACCAGTAGGTTTTTGGATTATGCTTGGGGTTATGCTGCTAAGTACCATTTTATTGCTCTATTATTTTTATAGACAGCATATGGTGGGGCGTGGTGAAAAAAGTGTGATTGATTTACTGGCGCAGCAGCATCGCCAAGATCGTATGAATTTGTTTTGGTTTTTGGAATATGA
>NZ_JBIMCW010000087.1:0-358 GCF_048552295.1 Acinetobacter legionensis | reverse complement strand
TTTAACAGAAGCACCTGTGGCTTTATTGATCAACAAAGTCTTATCCGATTCATCTAAGTCAGTTGCTGAAATTGGACTGAGATGAATACCTTTAAAGGCTATATTTTGTGCCACATCACAGTAATCACCCAAGCCATTTACTAAGTTCCAGAAAAATGTTTGTGGTCCCTTGTATCGTATTTGTAGGGGTAAAGCTTGAATTAGGCACAGCGGCCATCGGAATCATTATATTCTTCATGCCAGTTCCTGGATGAATTTTAGTAGGTCGTAAAGTACATGTTCCATCAGTCACAGCACCATTCACTGTAATTTTTCCATCTACAGCAAACACATGACTACTTGCCAAAAGTAAAGCCCA
>NZ_JBIMCW010000086.1:0-382 GCF_048552295.1 Acinetobacter legionensis | reverse complement strand
ATGCTGTCTAGTGCACCCGATTCTTCACCAATTGCAACCATTTGTATAGCCATAGATGGAAAACGATTAGACACTCGCATAGCAAACTGAAGCTGTTGACCCGTTGCGACATCTTCACGAATTTTCATTACAGCTTTTTCATAAATCACGTTATTGGTTGCGCCAGCAGTCGATTCTAATGCATCAATAAGTGGAACACCTGCGGCAAATGTTGTAGCAAGCGTGCGGCTATAGCGGGCAATAATTGCCTTATAAACCAAGTCCCCAAAAATAGGTAACTTAAGCGCCAGTTTATCTAAGCCATCACGAAACTTTTTACTACGTTTTTTTGCTTCCAGAAAGGCAGCAATGACTGCGCCAATCGCAATAATCATAATGAACC
>NZ_JBIMCW010000085.1:0-386 GCF_048552295.1 Acinetobacter legionensis | reverse complement strand
CCCTTGAGTCCACCCTGTGAGCTCCAAGAGATACCCGTCGCGACTCGAGAGCAGAGCGGGCTTCTTTGCTTCCACTCGAGATGAATGCCTGTCTCCCCGGGTGCGTCTGGAATGCAACCCCGAGATCCCTGTCGCCCCTGGAGAGGAACATTGGCTTCTGGACACAAGCCTAGATGAGGTCTATTGGCCCTGCAGTCACTCGAGAGCAATCCCCAGCTTTCCTTCGCAACTCGAATGGAAGATTGGACTTGCCTGGGCCAACATAAGAGGCAGCCTGAATTCCCCCTCGTAACTCGAGAATCCCGCCGTAACTCGAGAAAAACCACGTGGCTCCCCCGTCATCGCAAGATGAAGCCCTTTCCCGCTACAGCGCCTCAGGAGAAGGG
>NZ_JBIMCW010000084.1:0-395 GCF_048552295.1 Acinetobacter legionensis | reverse complement strand
TTGGTAAACCAATACCTAAATTGACATATGCACCATCGGGAATATCTTGGGCAACACGTTCAGCAATTTGGTCACGGCTTAGTTTTTGGTAGCTCATGTTATTTCTCCTTATTGCTTATTGTGCGGGCTGTACTTGTACAACGTGCTGTACAAAGATACCTGGGGTGATGATGTGCTCGGGATCTAATCCACCTAGCTCAACCACTTCTGAAACTTGTGCAATGGTGACGTCTGCTGCCATCGCCATGATTGGACCAAAGTTACGTGCTGATTTGTTATAAACCAAGTTGCCCCAACAGTCGCCTTGATGTGCTTTAATCAGTGCAAAGTCTGCTTTAATCGGATATTCAAGTACGTAGTCTTTGCCATCGATATGACGTGTTTCTTTGCCATCT
>NZ_JBIMCW010000083.1:0-406 GCF_048552295.1 Acinetobacter legionensis | reverse complement strand
TAAGTTTCTTCATTGAATTCACCTTACGAAGTTTTAATTATTTTTTAATTGGCTTAATCAACAACAAACATATTGTTCCCAATTGAAACCATCAGACAAAAATTAATTATAGTGCAATGTATAATTTACTCTCGCTGTGACATTCTGAGCATCGACAATCCCTGTTTTGGAAATATAGTTGACTTGATAACTTACGTGGACGGCCTGACTATGGCCATAAACAGCGTTTCTTCCCTGAGTATTCCAGGGCTGAGAAAGATTCACAGGTACATTGCCACCCGAAACACTTAATTGAATAAAAACAGGGTTTTTAACAGAAGCACCTGTGGCTTTATTGATCAACAAAGTCTTATCCGATTCATCTAAGTCAGTTGCTGAAATTGGACTGAGATGAATACCTTTAAAG
>NZ_JBIMCW010000082.1:0-428 GCF_048552295.1 Acinetobacter legionensis | reverse complement strand
CCAAGCAAGGTGAACCTAAGATTGTTGAAGAACTGAGCTATCCTGTGACAGGTAAGCATTGTGTTGATCGTATCTATACTGACTTATGCGTGATTGACGTGACCCCAGAGGGTTTAAAAGTGCTTGAAAAAGTTGCAGGTCTGAGCTTTGAAGAATTACAGGCTTTGACGGGTGCTCAATTGATTGATGCGACATAGGGATAATAAATCCCTCCCTTGCGGAATGATTAAATCTCCCCTAACCCCTCTTTATGAAAGAGGGGGAACTTCTTCTTTTACAAAGAGGTGAGCTGCGGTAGTAGCAGCGCAAGGGAGATTATTTAAGGATATAAACAACATGAAAAACGCTTACATCATAGATGCCATCCGTACCCCATTTGGTCGTTATGCCGGTGGTCTTGCGCCAATACGTGCAGATGATCTCGGTGC
>NZ_JBIMCW010000081.1:0-452 GCF_048552295.1 Acinetobacter legionensis | reverse complement strand
TCAATCACGCATAAGTCAGTATAGATACGATCAACACAATGCTTACCTGTCACAGGATAGCTCAGTTCTTCAACAATCTTAGGTTCACCTTGCTTGGTTACATGGTCTGTGGTGATAAAGACTTTCTTGGCCCCTACAGCCAAATCCATTGCACCACCCACCGCAGGAATCGCATCCGCCGCACCGGTATGCCAATTGGCAAGGTCGCCATTGGCCGCCACTTGGAATGCACCCAATACAGCAATATCCAAATGTCCACCACGCATCATGGCAAAAGAATCACCGTGATGGAAAAACGAGCCACCCGTTAGCATGGTGACATATTCTTTGCCTGCGTTAATCAGCTCAGGATCTTCTTCACCTTTGGCGGGTGGAGGACCAAAAGCCAATAAACCATTTTCAGAATGCAGGAATACATCTTTGTCTGTTGGCAAGTATTTTGAAATCTTGGT
>NZ_JBIMCW010000080.1:0-453 GCF_048552295.1 Acinetobacter legionensis | reverse complement strand
AGACGATTATTTAAGAATAACCAAACAGACCACAGCCTAACCTTATTTGGTTGGGATGGTGATGTGATGGTGTGGGAATCAGTGAAATCATCAAAAGCTCAAACTGATTATACTAAGCACTATCTCTATGAACCGAATAGTTTTGTACCATTATTACAGACAGGTTATGCTGGCTTTATTAAACTGATAGAAACACCTGACTATCGCCAATTCCAAAACGTACCTTATTCGATTTATAAAGACCCTGTATGGAAAACTGAAACCAGAAAGAACAAAGCTGAATTAGAACGTGTTGCCTTTTACCACTGTGACCAAGTCGGTACTCCACAAACTTTAAGTAATGAGCTAGGGGAGTGTGTTTGGGAAATCAAACAGGATACATGGGGCACAGCTTTAGAAATTAATACAACAAACCAAGACAATCCATTGGAACAAAGTAATATCCGTTTTCAG
>NZ_JBIMCW010000079.1:0-470 GCF_048552295.1 Acinetobacter legionensis | reverse complement strand
ATGCATGGTTCAGGCTGGCCTTTGGCAGAAACAGGTTCTTCAGGCGGCTGGTGGTTATATCACGCTGAAAACAACCAAGTGACCTTGGGTATGATTGTCGATTTATCTTATGAAAATCCACACATGTATCCTTTTGCTGAAATGCAGCGTTGGAAAACACATCCACTGATTAAGCAATATCTTGAAGGTGGTAAGCGTATTTCTTATGGCGCACGTGCAGTTGTTAAAGGTGGTCTAAACTCGCTACCTAAACTGACCTTCCCAGGCGGTTGCTTAATTGGTGATGATGCAGGTTTCTTAAACTTTGCTAAAATCAAAGGCTCTCATACTGCGATGAAATCGGGTATGTTGTGTGGTGAAGCTGTATTTGAAGCAATCCAAGCAGGTCATGAGAAAGGTGGCGATTTAGCGGTTGCGCGTGTCGCTGAAGGCGAAGACTTCTTTGCTAAAGAATTGACTGCATATACTGA
>NZ_JBIMCW010000078.1:0-472 GCF_048552295.1 Acinetobacter legionensis | reverse complement strand
ACAGCATCGCCTTTACGCTGGGGAATAGTGACAGGCACAATCTCATTTTTGAAAAAACCTTGAGCTTGTGCTGCCGCAGTACGTTGTTGGCTGTTTAGCGCAAACTGATCTTGATCCGCACGGTTAATATTGAATTGCTCTGCCACGTTTTCAGCGGTTTGTGGCATGCTGTCCACACCATACAATTCTTTGAGTTTTGGATTGATAAAGCGCCAGCCCATAGTGGTGTCTTCAATCTTTTGACTACGTCCAAAAGCACTGTCCGACTTGCCCATCACATAGGGCGCACGGCTCATGCTTTCTACGCCACCGGCAATGATTAAATCTGCTTCATTGGCTTTAATGGCGCGAGCTGCCATGGCAATCGCATCCAACGATGATCCACATAAACGGTTCACTGTAGTGGCTGGCACTTGATAAGGTAAGCCTGCCAATAATGCTGACATACGCCCGACATTACGGTTGTCTTCAC
>NZ_JBIMCW010000077.1:0-486 GCF_048552295.1 Acinetobacter legionensis | reverse complement strand
CGCTGTCAGAATCCGAGTCGCTGTCAGAATCCGAGTCGCTGTCAGAATCAGAATCGCTGTCAGAGTCCGAGTCGCTGTCAGAGTCAGAATCGCTGTCAGAATCCGAGTCACTGTCAGAATCCGAGTCGCTGTCAGAGTCCGAGTCGCTGTCAGAGTCAGAATCGCTGTCAGAGTCAGAATCGCTGTCAGAGTCCGAGTCGCTGTCAGAGTCAGAATCGCTGTCAGAGTCAGAGTCACTGTCAGAATCCGAATCGCTGTCAGAATCCGAATCGCTGTCAGAATCCGAGTCGCTGTCAGAGTCAGAATCGCTGTCAGAATCCGAGTCGCTGTCAGAGTCAGAATCGCTGTCAGAATCCGAGTCGCTGTCAGAGTCAGAATCACTGTCAGAATCGCTGTCAGAATCCGAGTCGCTGTCAGAATCCGAGTCGCTGTCAGAATCAGAATCGCTGTCAGAGTCCGAGTCGCTGTCAGAGTCAGAATCGCTGT
>NZ_JBIMCW010000076.1:0-497 GCF_048552295.1 Acinetobacter legionensis | reverse complement strand
ACATTGATGAGCCAGAATTGTGACCTTAAGTCACTAATGATTTTTAACTGAAGAGTTTGATCATGGCTCAGATTGAACGCTGGCGGCAGGCTTAACACATGCAAGTCGAGCGGGGGAGATTACTTCGGTAATTGACCTAGCGGCGGACGGGTGAGTAATACTTAGGAATCTGCCTATTAATGGGGGACAACATCTCGAAAGGGATGCTAATACCGCATACGCCCTACGGGGGAAAGCAGGGGATCACTTGTGACCTTGCGTTAATAGATGAGCCTAAGTCGGATTAGCTAGTTGGTGGGGTAAAGGCCTACCAAGGCGACGATCTGTAGCGGGTCTGAGAGGATGATCCGCCACACTGGGACTGAGACACGGCCCAGACTCCTACGGGAGGCAGCAGTGGGGAATATTGGACAATGGGGGGAACCCTGATCCAGCCATGCCGCGTGTGTGAAGAAGGCCTTATGGTTGTAAAGCACTTTAAGCGAGGAGGAGGCTCT
>NZ_JBIMCW010000075.1:0-501 GCF_048552295.1 Acinetobacter legionensis | reverse complement strand
CAACTGTGCCACTGTTACCTGTGAAGGTCACTGGTTTAACCACTTCAGTGTTGAGGTTCGTTAATGCATCACCCACGTTGTTCGCTGTTGTGGTCGTGCCATCTGTTTTAGTGGTGACATAGCTTGGCGCACTGATTGCACCTGTGCTGTTGTCATATTTTGATCCACCGCCCAAGTTCGTCGCAGTGCTATTACCTAAAGCATCGGTCTTGCTGCTTGATGCTGTAGTCGCTGCATCTAACTGACCTTTGTTGACCGCTTGATCATCTGTAGTTGCATCAGCAACATTACTGATATTCTTGTTTGCTGCATTAATACCGCTGCTCGTAACACTTGGACCACCTGTAATCGTCAACCCACTGTTATCTAACTTGCTATTGCCTGTAATGACACTGCCAGCTGCGCCTAAGTCTAAGTTTGGATTTAACTTAACTTGTACGCCATCAGTAGTCGCAACTGTACTAATGTTCGTATCACCAGTGATGGAAACTGTATCACCTA
>NZ_JBIMCW010000074.1:0-558 GCF_048552295.1 Acinetobacter legionensis | reverse complement strand
AGGGTCAATTTCCCAAAGTTCTTTGATTCCGATACCGTAATGTTGCGGATCAGCATCTTGGTCTAAGTTGTATTTTGCAATCAAACGTTTACCAAGGTGTCCACGGCAACCTTCTGCAAAAATTGTGTATTTTGCATGAAGCTCGTAGCCGGGGGTAAAGTTATGAGTAGGTTCACCATCTTTACCAATACCCATATCACCAGTTTGGATGCCTTTTACAGAACCATCTTGATGATAAAGGATTTCTGAGGCAGCAAAGCCCGGGAAGATAGAAACTTCTAACTCTTCCGCTTTTTGACCTAACCAGCGCACCACATTACCCAATGAAATAACATAGTTACCATCGTTGTGCATGGTCTTAGGAACCATCCAGTGTGGTGCTTCTTGAGACTTTTCAGCAGACATGAGGAAATAAGTTTTGTCCTCAGTCACAGGTACATTTAAAGGTGCACCTTGTTCTTTCCAGTCAGGGAAAAGTTCATTGATTGCACGAGGTTCAAGTACAGCACCAGAAAGGATATGCGCACCAACTTCAGAGCCTTTTTCAACCACACAGAC
>NZ_JBIMCW010000073.1:0-622 GCF_048552295.1 Acinetobacter legionensis | reverse complement strand
ATGTATCTGAGGGTCTGTAGCTCAGTTGGTTAGAGCACACGCTTGATAAGCGTGGGGTCACAAGTTCAAGTCTTGTCAGACCCACCAAGTCTACTGAACACAGAAGAGCAGATATATTAAGATCTTAAGCTGGGGACTTAGCTTAGTTGGTAGAGCGCCTGCTTTGCACGCAGGAGGTCAACGGTTCGACTCCGTTAGTCTCCACCACTAATTAAAGACTAAGTGATTACAGAACTTAGTAAGCCGATAGCTTATTAAGTTCTGTGATTTATCACAGTTAACTACTCGCTGACGAGGCGGTAGTGAATCATTAACAGAATATATTTGAGTTGAAATAATTGTTTAAACTCGTTTTAGTTGATGTTAGCAAGTAATTGTTAATGTTGAATGAAATGAGCACTAGCGATAAAACTGAATCAAGCGTTTTGGTATATGAATTAAATTGAAGCTGTATAGTGATTAAATTCACAGGCAACAAATAGAAGTGGTTGAATCCACATTGTTGATCCTCCTTGTAGGGATTAGCGACTGTTTGGGGTTGTATAGTCAAGTAATTAAGTGCATGTGGTGGATGCCTTGGCAGTCAGAGGCGATGAAAGACGTAATAGCCTGCGATAAGCTT
>NZ_JBIMCW010000072.1:0-861 GCF_048552295.1 Acinetobacter legionensis | reverse complement strand
CACTTACCCAGATGGCAGCAAAACCACAGTTGTTACGAGTCCAGATGGAACTTGGACAGTGCCAAATCCTGGTTTAAAAGATGGCGACGAAGTTAAGGCAATCGCGACAGACCCAGCAGGAAATAATTCATTACCAACGGTCGTCGTTGTAGATGCTATTCCACCAGCAGCTCCTGTAATAGATCCAATTGATGGAACAGATCCTATTACAGGTACAGCTGAGCCAGGTTCAACAGTCACAGTTACTTACCCAGATGGCACCAAAACCACAGTTGTTGCTGGTCCAGATGGAACTTGGACAGTGCCAAATCCTGGTTTAGATGATGGTGATGAAGTTAAGGCAATCGCGACAGACCCAGCAGGGAATAATTCATTACCAACAGTAGTCATTGTAGATATTGGATCTGACTCTGACAGTGACTCGGATTCTGACAGCGATTCTGACTCTGACAGTGACTCGGATTCTGACAGCGACTCGGACTCTGACAGCGACTCGGATTCTGACAGCGATTCTGACTCTGACAGCGACTCGGACTCAGACAGCGACTCGGACTCTGACAGCGACTCGGATTCTGACAGCGACTCGGATTCTGACAGCGATTCTGACTCTGACAGCGACTCGGACTCTGACAGCGATTCTGACTCTGACAGCGATTCTGACTCTGACAGCGATTCTGACTCTGACAGCGACTCGGACTCTGACAGCGACTCGGACTCTGACAGCGATTCTGATTCTGACAGCGATTCTGACTCTGACAGCGACTCGGACTCTGACAGCGATTCTGACTCTGACAGCGACTCGGATTCTGACAGCGATTCGGATTCTGACAGCGATTCGGATTCTGACAGTGACTCTGACTC
>NZ_JBIMCW010000071.1:0-918 GCF_048552295.1 Acinetobacter legionensis | reverse complement strand
AAAGATTTTTGTCATCTTGTATCTTGTTCTTTGTAGTGATTAGCTATCACTACACGTAAATTGTAGAGTTTGGTTTGTCATCAAAACTTCGAGTTTCCTGAAAAGATTAAACCTACAATTTACACCTAACCACTGACATAAATCTGGACGGTAACTAAGCACTTCGATGCTGCATTCACAAGAAAAGACTGTGGTTTTTTAATATTAATTCAATCAATAATTAGGTGAAGCTATGTTTTATCTTGGCATTGATGTTTCTAAAGCTAAATTCGATTGTTGTTTATTTCTTGATGACTCTAGTGGAAAAATAAAAACTAAATGCTTTTCCAATAGCAATAAAGGATTTCATCAATTGTTATCATGGTTAAATCGTTTTGGTCTTGTTGCTGAAGAAACTAGAGCCTTAATGGAAGCAACATCCGTCTATCATGAAATGTTAGCTCAATTTTTATTTGATTTAAAATTTCAAGTTTGTGTGGCTAACCCAGCCCGTACTCGATATTTTGCTCAAAGTATCTCTAAGCTTAATAAAACTGACAAAATCGATAGTGAAGTATTGGCGCGATTTGCAATGACTGTAGATTTACATTTATGGCAACCCACTCCTGATAATATCCGATTGCTCAATGCTTTATTAGATAGAAGGTCAAGTCTTGCGAACGACTTAAAACGTGAACAAAATCGTTTGGAAAAAGCAAACTCCACTCTAATAGTTGTACCAATTTTAAAGTCTATTAAGACTAATATTAAATCATTAACTAGGCAAATTCAGAATCTAGATACACAAATTCAAAACCATATTGATCAAGACCATGAGCTTAAACGTGATCAAAAGCTTCTTGAAAGCATTCCAGCAATTGCTGAGCGTACCAGTTTATTAATGCTTGTTTTTTTACGTGCTCATTCTTTTGAAAAAGC
>NZ_JBIMCW010000070.1:0-1016 GCF_048552295.1 Acinetobacter legionensis | reverse complement strand
CGACTGTTTGGGGTTGTATAGTCAAGTAATTAAGTGCATGTGGTGGATGCCTTGGCAGTCAGAGGCGATGAAAGACGTAATAGCCTGCGATAAGCTTCGGGGAGGCGGCAAATATCCTGTGATCCGGAGATTTCTGAATGGGGAAACCCACTTACCATAAGGTAGGTATCGCATGATGAATACATAGTCATGCGAGGCGAACGAGGGGAAGTGAAACATCTCAGTACCCTTAGGAAAAGAAATCAATTGAGATTCCCTCAGTAGCGGCGAGCGAACGGGGATCAGCCCATTAAGTTATATGTGTTTTAGCGGAAAGCTCTGGGAAGTGCTACCGTAGAGGGTGATAGTCCCGTACACGAAAGGGCACATATAATGATGACGAGTAGGGCGAGGCACGTGAAACCTTGTCTGAATATGGGGGGACCATCCTCCAAGGCTAAATACTCCTGACTGACCGATAGTGAACCAGTACCGTGAGGGAAAGGCGAAAAGAACCCCTGTGAGGGGAGTGAAATAGATCCTGAAACCGCATGCATACAAGCAGTGGGAGCCGACTTGTTCGGTGACTGCGTACCTTTTGTATAATGGGTCAGCGACTTATATTCAGTAGCAAGGTTAACCGTATAGGGGAGCCGTAGAGAAATCGAGTCTTAATAGGGCGTTTAGTTGCTGGGTATAGACCCGAAACCGGGTGATCTATCCATGAGCAGGTTGAAGGTTGGGTAACACTAACTGGAGGACCGAACCCACTGTCGTTGAAAAGCCAGGGGATGACTTGTGGATAGGGGTGAAAGGCTAATCAAACTCGGTGATAGCTGGTTCTCCCCGAAAGCTATTTAGGTAGCGCCTCGGACGAATACCATAGGGGGTAGAGCACTGTTTCGGCTAGGGGGTCATCCCGACTTACCAAACCGATGCAAACTCCGAATACCTATGAGTACTATCCGGGAGACAGACTGCGGGTGCTAACGTCCGTAGTCAAGAGGAAAACAATCCAGACCGCCAGCTAAGGCCCC
>NZ_JBIMCW010000069.1:0-1090 GCF_048552295.1 Acinetobacter legionensis | reverse complement strand
TGATGTTCATCAAAACCAAATTATCGACTGGAAAAATCAACTGATTTCAGCTTCCTCGCAAGCTTTCGATCAATCAAAAGCTCCAACAGAACCACCCATCGATCTAAAAAAACTACATGCAAAAATCGGTGAGCAGGCATTAGAAATTGATTTTTTAGAAGGTGTGTTGAAGAAACTGGGCCGCTTCAACCACAAAAGTTAATCGATGACTCACTTCAGATTTCAGTATCTAAGCAAGCTCAGCTGCTGAAAGTCTCCCGTGGTTGTTATTACTATCGCCCAAAACCTGTGAGTGCATCAGATCTGAAGCTAATGCGGTGTATGGATGAGTTACATATGCAATACCCTTTTGCAGGTAGCCGGATGATGCGTGATTTGTTGAATCGTCAAGGACATCATATAGGACGACGTCATACACGTACTTTAATGAAGAAAATGGGCATTAATGCGTTATATTGCAAACCAAATTTAAGCCAGGCTAATCAAGCTCACCGCAAATATCCATATCTGCTCAAAGGATTGGCTATTCAGCGCAGTAATCAAGTGTGGTCTACGGATATAACGTATATCCCTATGGCAAAAGGCTTTGTTTATTTATGTGCTGTGATTGATTGGCATAGCCGCAAGGTACTTGCGCATAGAGTATCGATTAGTATGGAGGTTACATTTTGCATAGAAACATTAAATGAAGCTATTGAAAAATATGGTCGACCTGAAATATTTAATACAGACCAAGGCAGTCAGTTTACCAGTGATGCATTTATTGATGTATTGAAATCAAATGGCATTCAAATCAGTATGGATGGTAAAGGTCGATGGGTTGATAATGTGATGGTTGAACGATTATGGCGGAGCGTTAAATATGAAGAGGTGTATCTCAAAGCCTACAGCAATGTTTTGGATGCGAAGAAGCAATTAAACGCATATTTTGAATTTTATAATTTGAAACGACCTCATTCGAGTCTGGACAAAATGACTCCAGATGAGTTTTACTATGACCAGCTACCACAACAAAATAAGGTAGCTTAACTAGAGCAGAGTATCACTTATAAATAAGCTTTTAGTTGTTCAAACATGTGGGACCACCTCT
>NZ_JBIMCW010000066.1:0-1239 GCF_048552295.1 Acinetobacter legionensis | reverse complement strand
CAGATTCATTGCCAGCAACATCTTTTGCAGTCACATCGACCACTTCACCATTGGTTAATGGTGTGGTTAGATCTACTGTATAGTTGCCATTTTCATCGGTAACCGCTGTACCCAATACGTTGCCGCCTTGGTCTTTAACTGTCACTGTTGAACCTGGTTCTGCTGTACCTGTTACTTGCGTTCCATCATTAACAACATCAGCTGTTGGAGCAGTTGGCGCAGTCGTATCATCAGCTGTTGCTTGAGTAGGTTCAGATTCATTGCCAGCAACATCTGTTGCAGTCACATCGACCACTTCACCATTGGTTAATGGCGTGGTTAGATCCACTGTGTAGTTGCCATTTTCATCAGTAACGGCTGTACCCAATACGTTACCGCCTTGGTCTTTAACTGTCACTGTTGAACCTGGTTCTGCTGTACCTGTTACTTGCGTTCCATTATTAACAACATCAGCTGTTGGCGCATCAGGTGCAGTCGTGTCATCAGAATCGCTGTCTGAGTCAGAATCACTGTCTGAGTCCGAATCGCTGTCAGAGTCCGAATCACTGTCTGAGTCCGAATCGCTGTCAGAGTCCGAATCGCTGTCAGAGTCAGAATCGCTGTCAGAGTCAGAATCGCTGTCAGAATCCGAGTCGCTGTCAGAATCCGAGTCGCTGTCAGAATCCGAGTCGCTGTCAGAGTCAGAATCGCTGTCAGAGTCCGAGTCGCTGTCAGAGTCAGAATCGCTGTCAGAGTCCGAGTCACTGTCAGAGTCCGAGTCACTGTCAGAATCCGAGTCGCTGTCAGAGTCAGAATCGCTGTCAGAATCCGAGTCGCTGTCAGAGTCAGAGTCGCTGTCAGAATCCGAGTCGCTGTCAGAGTCAGAATCACTGTCAGAATCTGAGTCGCTGTCAGAGTCCGAATCGCTGTCAGAGTCCGAATCGCTGTCAGAGTCCGAGTCACTGTCAGAGTCAGAGTCAGAATCACTGTCAGAATCTGAGTCGCTGTCAGAATCCGAGTCGCTGTCAGAATCCGAGTCGCTGTCAGAATCAGAATCGCTGTCAGAGTCCGAGTCGCTGTCAGAGTCAGAATCGCTGTCTGAGTCAGAATCACTGTCTGAGTCCGAATCGCTGTCAGAGTCCGAATCGCTGTCAGAGTCAGAATCGCTGTCAGAATCCGAGTCGCTGTCAGAATCCGAGTCGCTGTCAGAGTCAGAATCGCTGTCAGAGTCCGAGTCGCTGTCAGAGTCAGAATCGCTGT
>NZ_JBIMCW010000065.1:0-1278 GCF_048552295.1 Acinetobacter legionensis | reverse complement strand
TGAACCGTACCGGGTTTGTCGGAGAGTCAATATTCTGAGAGACTATCCCGATGACAAAATTAAAATATACCCCTGAAATCAGAGAAAGAGCGGTTCAATTATTGATTGAATCCGAAAAAGATTATCCTTCTACTTGGGCTGCAATCACAGCAATTGCGCCTAAGATTGGTTGTACTCCTGAAACACTTCGTGCCTGGCATCAAAAGCATTTAGATCAGCAAAATCCTATTAAAGTACAACAGATATCTGATCAAGAAAAAATGAAGCAAATGGAACGTGAAATTAAAGAATTAAAGCGTGCCAATGAAATTCTACGTAAAGCAGCCGCTTTTTTCGCCCAGGCGGAGCTCGACCGCCCACACAAATAATGGTGGATTTCATCCATAACAATAAAGACTTATATGGTGTTGATGCGATTTGTAGGATTTTACCGATCGCAGCTTCAACCTATTACCGGACTCTAGATCTCTGCGAAAATCCAGAACATCGAGCAAAGCGAGATTTACATGACTTGCATCATGCTGAGGAGATTAAACGAATTTGGAAGGAAAGTTCAGGTCGGTATGGTGTACGTAAAGTCTGGCAAAAACTGAAACGTGAAGGCTATATTATTGCACGCTGTACTGTTGCTCGATTAATGAAAAATCTAGGTATACAAGGTGTTTGGCGAGGTAAGAACAAACAAACCACCCGTAGCCGAGATGACCAAAAACGAGCACCTGACTTGGTGAAACGGAATTTTAGAGCTGATCGGCCTAATCACTTGTGGGTTGCTGACTTTACCTATATTCAAACAAATTCAGGCTGGGTCTATACCGCCTTTATCATTGATGTGTTCTCACGAGCAATTGTTGGATGGAAAGTATCTACACGGATGAATACAGATATGGTACTCGATGCACTTGAGCAAGCATTGCACGATCGAGGCATGCCAAAGAATGTGATTCATCATTCCGATAGAGGTGTTCAATATCTTTCTATTCGCTATACCAATCGTTTAGAAGCTGCAAATTTACGAGCATCAGTCGGTACGACTGGTGATTCATACGATAATGCACTGGCTGAAACGGTGAATGGCTTATACAAAACAGAGGTGATTGAATATTTAAAAGCAGATTGGCAAGGTTTAGCAGATGTACAACTTGCGACACTAAACTGGGTAGATTGGTTCAATAAAAAGCGTGTACACAGTGCACTGGGTTATGTATCGCCTTTTGAGTTTGAAGCAATGTACTATGATAAGATTAACCCGTTAGGTCAGGTGGCCTAACTTAAATA
>NZ_JBIMCW010000064.1:0-1322 GCF_048552295.1 Acinetobacter legionensis | reverse complement strand
GGGACTGTTCTAAATTTTGTGTAAGTACTTAATTTTCATTTATCCTTCAGAGGATAATTACAAAAGGTACTTCACATGGATGAAGCAACAATCAAAAGTATGGCTGCCGAATTGGCTAAAGGTCTAAAAACACCAGAAGACTTAAACCAAATGACAGCAGTCTTTAAAAAATTCATGATTGAAACTGCACTCAATACTGAACTTTCAGACCATCTCGGTTATGAAAAGCATCAGTCCAGGAAAGGCTCAAATAGCCGTAATGGGTTTAGTTCTAAAACCATTACAACTCAAGATGGACAACTGGCTTTAGATATTCCCCGTGATCGAGAAGGTTCATTTGAGCCACAAATTATCAAAAAGCACCAAACACGCATCACCAGTATGGATGACCAAATCCTCTCACTGTATGCAAAAGGAATGACTAATAGGGAAATTGTAGCCTTCTTCAAAGAAATGTACGATGCCGATGTCTCAGCATCTCTCATCAGCAAAGTTACCGATGCTGTGATTGAGCAAGTGACTGAGTGGCAAAATAGAGCCTTAGATAGCCTTTATCCTGTTGTCTATCTTGACTGTATTGTTGTCAAAGTCCGTCAGCACTCCAATGTGATTAACAAGTCCGTATACCTTGCTTTAGGCATCAATATGGATGGACAAAAAGAATTACTGGGTATGTGGATTGCTCAGACAGAAGGTGCCAAATTCTGGCTGTCAGTCATGACAGAGCTAAAAAATCGAGGAGTACAGGACATTCTTGTTGCCTGTGTAGATGGATTAAAAGGCTTTCCTGACGCGATAGCCTCCGTTTACCCTCATACTGATATTCAACTGTGTATCGTGCATGTTGTACGCAATAGCCTGAGATTTGTAAGCTGGAAAGACTACAAGGCTGTTACCTCGGGTCTGAAAGCGATTTATCAGGCAAGTACAGAGGAAAATGCTTTAAAGTCCCTAGACATCTTCTGTGATCAATGGAATCACCAGTATCCCAAAATTGGAGAATCCTGGCGGGCCAATTGGGAAAATATCCGAACGATCTTTAGCTATCCAGCCGAAATACGTCATGCAATTTATACAACAAATGCGATTGAGTCGTTGAATAGCGTAATACGCCATTCAACGAAGAAGAGGAAAATCTTTTCATCTGATGACTCAGTAAAGAAGGTCATTTACTTAGCAACATCGAATGCTGCGAAGAAATGGACGATGCCAATTCAAAATTGGCGTTTAGCAATGAATTGGTTTACGATTCAGTTCGATGATCGATTAAAAGATCATTTATAAAAAATGGAACTTACACAAAATAATTTACAGGCTCAAAA
>NZ_JBIMCW010000063.1:0-2047 GCF_048552295.1 Acinetobacter legionensis | reverse complement strand
GCCATAAAATACTCCATATATTGATGTTTATAACATCATTTGGGGAGCAAAATATCACTTATAAGTGTTGTTCAAATTTCCTGATCCACCTCTTTCTGCTTTGAGCCAAATATCATAAATTCCTGTAGATACTTTAACTTGCATAAAGCGTTTGACTGTAAATTCATTGTTGATTAATGCCAAAACAATATCGCCATGTTCAGCCTCTAGACTACGATCAATTAAGATTTCATCTCCAATTTCAATACCTGCATTTTTCATTGATAAGGAGTTAACTTTTAACATAAAGGTTGCAATAGGGTTATGAATTAAGTGTTCATTTAAATCAATTTTCTTTTCAGTATAGTCTTGGGCGGGTGATGGAAAGCCTGCTGCAACAGTTTCTAAAGGATAAGGAATGCGAATGTTGCTACGAAATTCAATTGTAAGTAGATCTTGCATTGAAATAGACTCGATAACAGAGATGAGGGGATTCATTGATTTAAATTTTTCCCTTACAGTGCTATCACTTAATTTCGATGGAGAATTTAAATTTGGCTTCATCACGATTCAACTTGAAAATGTAACATAATCAAGTTTAACAAAATAAATGCTTGATGCAAGATTCTTTTGGTGAATTGATTGTGATTGTCAAACTGTCAGCTTACAATTTGACAAAATCCAATCGCTCGGAAATGTACATGTTGCAAGATTTTGTAGAAGAACAGAAATTAGTGTGTGAAGAATTTGACTCTCGCTATATCAAAGTCAATGAAACGGATCTCGTGGCTATCGCTAAGCAAACATTAAATAAAGAACCGATCGTGGGTTTACGTAAACAGCCAGATGCTGAAAACGTGTCATGGTTTATTTATGGTGGTGAGTTGGAAGAGGGTGAAGATTTTTTTGATGTGATCAGTGTAAAAGAGCTTGAAGAGGTTTTTCCTGATGCGATTCCTTACCTTGCTTTAGAAGAAGGCTTTAGATTTATGATAGATGCTGATGAATACGAAGATGTATGGAAAGCAGATATTTTATAAAAAAGGTTTGCTCAAGCATGATCTATAGATTTATTTTGACCCTCTGCAGTATTGTTCTGAGTAGTGTATTCAGTACCCCAAGTTTTGCTGAGCAATCCACGCAAAAACTCACTCAAGAACAATATGATCAGCGTATTCAAACCTATACTGATCAAGTCAATGTAACCAAACATATCTTGGATGAAGATCAGAGCACGATCACTGCAGCTGAACAGCATAAAGCATTTTGTTCGCGCTTAGATGCTTATCAAACGATTGCTAGAATTTCGAAAGAAAATTTAGAGCTCGATACGGCCAATATGATGTTAATGATTGCCAACAATTATTTAGATCGACAAAAGCAAAGTATTGAGCAGTCAGGAATGACGCTTGAGCTATTTTGTTCGATTAAGAAATAAGCAAAATGTCATTTAAGCCTTATTTTAGTCAAAAAATGATATTTAATTGGCTGAAAATGATAAGTTGTTTTTTTTAAAATGATCAATAATAGACGCATTAAAGCAATACAAGATTTGATTTTCCCTGGTCTGTATTTTGTTTGGCTTTAAGCATCAATCATATGACTGATGCACCCTAAACTCGCTTAATTGCGAGTTTTTTAATGCGTGTGTTTTGTTCTGGCTTTGAATTCACACTAAGATCGTAAAAGATTGCAAGCCAATTAAAAGAAATATGACAACTCAATTCAAAAGGAAACAAGAGTTCACTTTTCAGCAGAATTTTAAAAAATAGAAGAGCAATCAAGATTGCGCATAAAGCCAAATAGGTTTAATTACTCTAAGCAAAGCTAAAAATTTTCTTAAATATTAGAATGATGTAAGTAAATTTAAATTTTGATTTTATTGATTTTTTATTTTATCTAAGGGGGCAATGTTTTCATTTTTGAGCAGATGTTGTTACTGTGAGACTGTTATCCTGATCCGTATATATTTTTTAGAGGTGGTCCCACATGTTTGAACAACTAAAAGCTTATTTATAAGTGATACTCTGCTCTAGTTAAGCTACCTTATTTTGTTGTGGTAGCTGGT
>NZ_JBIMCW010000062.1:0-2523 GCF_048552295.1 Acinetobacter legionensis | reverse complement strand
TGACCAGCTACCACAACAAAATAAGGTAGCTTAACTAGAGCAGAGTATCACTTATAAATAAGCTTTTAGTTGTTCAAACATGTGGGACCACCTCTGTTTTTCGTATTATTTTTTTCGATTAAGTCAAATCCAACCTATAAAATAATGGATTTTCATATAATAATTTAGACATGCTTTAGTCCAACAGGTAAATAGCATACTAAAAGTAAAAATTTACTTTATAAAGCCAAATATCTTAAAGCTATTAGACCAATAGTTGCAGAATCTATAGAACTTTATGATATTCGTAAATCGAGTACTTCTATAGAATACAATATTAAAAGACAGATAAAACTTATTGGCTTTTGTGTGAAATAACGATTAATCCATTTCAAAACAAGACAACCATTTTTAGAAAACAAAAAAGAGAAGGCACTTATGCCTTCTCTCCAATTTGTATACTTATATCAATAACAATCAATTAGAACAGAAGCTGATTATTATTTAATAACTCATCCAGTGTTGTATCTGTATTTTTCAATACAATAAGGTCAGTTGAGTTATAGTTATTTCCAGTGCCATCACGATCAATACTAATCAAAGTATTACCCTCGCCATCAGAAGTAACAGACACATAATTAGCGATATTGTCTGCATTAGCGCCATCTAATAGTGCACTAACATCCACTTTATCTCCTTGTGCCAGATTGAAGTCAGTCCACTCATCCTTACCATTACCACCCGTTGCATCTGCAACGTTCAGTAAGTTATAGATAACGGTATCTGCTCCAGCTCCAGTCGTAATAACATCATGGCTAGCAGTACTCGTAATGTTTTCATCACCAATACTCGCTGTAGAGATATCATCACCGGCACTTGTCTCATAATATTCATCAGCATTAATAGCTAATTTTGAGATAGCTTCATCATTACTATTTGTACCAATTTGAATAGTTAAATTAGCATTATCAGATTTACCCGTTACTGGATCTATCACAGTATATTCAAACATTTCTGTCTTACCAATTACTGTAACATCACTGTTTGGTGTATACGTGTAACTACCATCTGGTTTAATCACTAGTGTGCCATAATTACCAACAATGGTTGTTTCACCTGTTATAGCTTGACCAGCTACTTCAGATATAATTGCACCAGCAGGCACATTATCCTGACCATGAATACCATCAGTATCAGTAATCACATTACCACCAACTGAAGTTACATTGGTTATGATAGGATCCTGAGCAGTGTCATAAGACTTGATAATAATATCAGTCTCAATAAAACCAGGTAGAGTGATAGCATTAAAGCTACTCATATCTATTTTATATTGTCCACTTGCTAAACCAGGTAATTCAAGTTTAGCGACTTGACCAAAAACTCCAATAAAGTCAAAGATTCCGCCTGATGAACTGTTACCAATTTCAACCCATGAACCATTCTCAAATTTAGACACTTTAACTGCAACACTATCGAAGAATGATGCCCATGATCCTGACTTGATTTCTAATGTAACATCAGCTATCTGATTTTCTTGAACACTGAATTGGGTTGAACCACTCGTTGTACCAATGACTATTCCAAGGAAACCAATGAGCCAATTATAAGAGATTGCGTTGTCTAAGGTCGTTTCTGTAACAGGATACTCAAAATCAACCCCTGCTTCTACGAGATTGTCTACTGCATCAACTGGAATATTTGGTGCTGTAACTTCTGTTGGAGTAGATTCGTTGCCAGCAACATCTTTTGCAGTCACATCTACAACTTCTCCATCATTTAACGAATCCGTAAACACGACAGTATAATTACCATTTTCATCCGTAACCGCTGTACCCAATACGTTGCCGCCTTGGTCTTTAACCGTCACTGTTGAACCTGGTTCTGCCGTTCCACTTAAATCCGAGCCATCATGATTAAATTCAGCAGTTGGTGCATCTGGTGCCGTTGTATCATCAGCTGTTGCTTGAGTAGGTTCAGATTCATTGCCAGCAACATCTTTTGCAGTCACATCGACCACTTCACCATTGGTTAATGGCGTGGTTAGATCCACTGTGTAGTTGCCATTTTCATCGGTAACCGCTGTACCTAATACGTTACCGCCTTGGTCTTTAACCGTCACTGTTGAACCTGGTTCTGCTGTACCCGTAACTTGCGTTCCATCATTAACAACATCTGCTGTCGGAGCAGTTGGCGCAGTCGTATCATCAGCTGTTGCTTGAGTAGGTTCAGATTCATTGCCAGCAACATCTTTTGCAGTCACATCGACCACTTCACCATTGGTTAATGGTGTGGTTAGATCTACTGTATAGTTGCCATTTTCATCAGTAACCGCTGTACCCAATACGTTACCGCCTTGGTCTTTAACTGTCACTGTTGAACCTGGTTCTGCTGTACCTGTTACTTGCGTTCCATTATTAACAACATCTGCTGTCGGAGCAGTTGGAGCAGTCGTATCATCAGCTGTTGCTTGAGTAGGTTCAGATTCATTGCCAGCAACATCTTTTGCAGTCACATCGACCACTTCACCATTGGTTAATGGTG
>NZ_JBIMCW010000061.1:0-2669 GCF_048552295.1 Acinetobacter legionensis | reverse complement strand
GCCATAAAATACTCCATATATTGATGTTTATAACATCATTTGGGGAGCAAAATATCACTTATAAGTGTTGTTCAAATTTCCTGATCCACCTCTATAAAAACCTACTCGGGTGAGTGGTTTTATAAGTAGTAAAGTTATTAAATTTAATGCTCTAATCTTAGAGGAGCTATAGACTTGCAAAAATATTTAAATTATTTTTACTTTAGATAATTATTAAATTGAGGTGCGCATGAGTGTATTACAGAAAACGTTAAAGATTAGTTTTATACTTTTTTCACTTTATAGCACAACGCTTTATGCCAAAAACATTTATAAATGGATAGATGATAAAGGGAATGTAAAATACTCTCGTCAAGTACCCCTTGATGGTCAAGAAGTAGGTAGGATAGATGACATAAAAAAGATTGTTGCCTATCGAGCCAGACCTAATACGACTATGCCAACAAAAGAAGCAATGGAAAAAGCTAGGGAGTTAAAATTAGCCAAACTAGATCAAAAAAGTACTCCTGACACAATAAATCCAATTAAGGCTCCTGATAGTACTTGTCTGCAAATAGATGGGCAAAAGAAATGTAATTAATGCGATGTTAAAAAGCCACTTTAGTTGTGAAAAATGAGTGTGATTGCTTGACAGATTTTTATTTTAGCAATAAAGCCCTATTTAAGAGCCTTTTTTTTCGCATCATTCAAAGCGCTACACTCATTGTATTTAGCAACTGTATCAATAACCCAAAGTGTAATTTCTTTGCCCTGCCCTGACTCCAATTTAAGAAGTTTAGGGCAAGGTATAATTCGGTTGGTGATATGATAAATTATCTAAATTTACGCATAAGGTGTATTGTGTTAATTTTAGAAAAAATTAAAGAAGAAAAATTATGTGCGAGTGCCAATTTGTAGCAGATTTTTTTGTATTTACAGATAGTTTCACAGAGATTTTTAGTCCTGAGTCTAATGGACAACAAAGCTATCCTAGATTTTTTTTGGAAGATTACCCATGTGAAAATGTAAATCCAAATTTTGATTATGATATTAATTATTATACCTGCTCAGAATGCTTACAAGATTGGTATTTTGAATGTACTCCAGTTGAAAATACATATCCTAATTTTGGAATTAAAATACAAGATATTGGTCTTCAATTATCAGAAAACAAAATTAATAGCATTAAACAATTTTTAATTGTCTTAGCTCACGAGGGTTTTTCTAAAAGTAAATGTGCTTATTCAGAATGTGTGAATTATGCATTACAGGGTAGAAAGATATGCGTTAATCATTTTGAACCAAAGTTTTTGTTCAATCACTCCATTTAACATAATGGTCATTAAGTAAATTACCCCTCACTCAGAGGGACACGTTTCAATCAATCTTTCTGCATCAGTTGAGCATCAATTAGATGGTTTCGTTGGAAGTATTGAATTGAGTACGATCGATATCTGAAGGAAAATGTTGATTTTTAAAAAGCCCTATTTTATTTAAAAATAAGGCTTTTAATTATTGATTTTTATGGGTTAATTTAGATTATTCTCTAATCAAAACTTTTTTCATCATCTAGCATTTAAAAAATATAGCTATTCAAATGTATGATTAGTTATTAAGTTTGTACGAATAAATAAAGGGGTAGTAATCCCTGTTGTGATAACTGGCATTTTTATTGTTCCGTCTGTAGTAACAATGCAATTGCCGTAGTTGATATTATTTAAACTTACAACACTCGCCACAGTATCCAAACGAATTCCTCCAAATGTAGGAATTGTGATTGATGTATTAGCATCAGTAGTTGTCATGTCATTTGGTGTAATTTTTATCACAATCTCAACTATGCGACCCGATCTTGTAAACAGTGCAATCACTGAGGGAGGATTAGCTGCGAGAAAACCATTTAATGTTGCTGTAAAGGTATCATCAATCACATTATCACCAGTTAAGAGCAAGCAATTTTGCTTCCAATCTGATGAACCGCCTATATTTTTTGGTAAGTTAGGTCGATAGATATTATTTACTTCAACAAGACCATTAACACTATCTGAATAAATATCAAAATAAGCATTGGGGTTACTTATTGATACGGGATTACTTACTCTAATATTTGCATTGTATCCAAAATTACCATCAATGTATAAAAGCGCGCCAAAGAAACCCAAATTTGCTGCACCATATGGACTTATATACTGAATATTAGAACTACCACGCTTTACTGTGAACACACCTAATTCATTAGCTTCACCAGCACAGCTAAGATAGGTCATGCTCTTTGTATCTTCAGCAATATATCCAAAACTTGGTGAGCCTTCACTTGCGCAGTTCTGATATAAACAATACTGTGATTGATAAGAGAAAAAATATCCTCCTTGCTGATAACAGTTAATATGGTTAATTGAGGTACAAGCGGACATAATAGCTGTTGCACGGCCTCTCAGCATATTAAATTCACAGTTCTCAACTGTTCCCATAAACGCACAATCGTTACCATCTGTTTTTCCAAATAAAATACCAGTAGAACTTGCACCGTTAGTGTTTTTAACTGTCAGATTACTAATTTTGAAACAATCTAACGTTGTAACCCACATTGTTGTAGAGGTGGTCCCACATGTTTGAACAACTAAAAGCTTATTTATAAGTGATACTCTGCTCTAGTTAAGCTACCTTATTTTGTTGTGGTAGCTGGTCAT
>NZ_JBIMCW010000060.1:0-2823 GCF_048552295.1 Acinetobacter legionensis | reverse complement strand
ATGACCAGCTACCACAACAAAATAAGGTAGCTTAACTAGAGCAGAGTATCACTTATAAATAAGCTTTTAGTTGTTCAAACATGTGGGACCACCTCTATTCAAAGATAAATTTTTCTATCTTGTTAATTATTTTCTCTAAACCAGATTTTTCATCCTCTTCTTTTTCACTATCCTCTTTTTCATTCTTTTCTTCTGAAGTAGTGAGTGGAAGTTCAGGATATGCCCACTTCCATGAATGCAAAATCCCGCCTACTCGGCTCCTGTAATAGATCATATCAATTTGATATTTAGACATTATATTTAATCTATCTATAAACTTTGAATCTGTATTATCTTCTCTCTGCGGATAATCCATAAAATTATCTGTATAACCCTGTTGATATTTAAACATCTCACCAGACTCAAATGTATGTGTTAGCCCTAGTGCATGACCTAACTCATGAGCATAAGTTTCAAGAAGACCAAATTTCATACTTTCCTTAAATATTACAACTGCATTTGAAAATTCTTCATCACTTGAATACTTCCCTTCCGAATAAAGTATGTGTGAATGAGCCTTGAAACTCGCGCTACCTAAAATATAATCCCAATTATCGGTATCCTCTTCACGCGCATATCTAACTGATATTGGTGCAAAAAAAATGAAGGTATTTCGTTCAATTTCACTATATGGAGATAACCCCACCCATTTTTTCCGCCAATATAGTTCTTTTAACTCCCTAATAAATTCAGCATAAGCAAATTCAGTGGGATCTAGTGATTTTCTTCGTTCCACACTTAAAGCTATTCGCTTATCTTTATTCCTAATAACCTCAAGATACTTTTCTTTACCATCATTTTTTAAACTTTTGTTCCACCATTTATTAACAAAATCTTTTACTTCAGGATCACTTTCATATAGTAAATCCAAGTCAAAAACTTCCTTTTTAACAACTTTAAAAATGATAAGTGCTTGATTAAAGAATTTATTTCTAAGTTCTAATTCATGATTTTTCGATTTTTTTATAATTTCTCCATTAACCTTAACATCTATTTCTACAATATTCATAATACGAATTACATTATTTCGAGCAATATAAATTATCCCTACATCTACTGGCTTACAATTATTTCTGGTCGCTGTAACTTTAATATGCTCATTTTTCTTTAACATACCTCCAGAACAGATTATTTTGATTGCATTTTTTTTCTTATAAAAGTATCTATTTCTCTCAACTAAGTTATTATCCTCATCATAATCCAACCCTAATTTCATAAAATTTCGATTTGAATTGATAAAATTACTTAAAGGTTCTTTTATACTTTTGGCATTTTGATTATTATCAAAAGTTGAAATTTTTATATTATCATTTGATGCTTCAAACTGTAAAACAGTTCCATTGTCAGTTAAAGATTCTTTTTCCTCAATATATTCTCCCTTAATACTTTCCAAATATTCTTGATGAATTTCTATATCAAGGCAAGCACCCTGTTTGTTGATCTCCTCACTCCCATAGACGCCTTTACAATCAGTAGCAAAAATGTATAGCCATGATGGAAAGTATCTAGAAGGAAAATTAATACGAGTATTAACATCATGATAAAATACTTTATATAATTCTGAATGAACAAAACGCGGAGTACCTAAAATATCTATAACTGTATCTTTCTTTCCACCAATACTAAGCAGTGGGTAAATATATTCATCACGCACCCAATCAAACCCATACTCACCATTATAATTATCAGGTGGCATACCTATTTCATAAGGTCGTCGGAATTGAACTGTAAAATTTCTGATACAATTTGAAGATGATTGACCAAATTTGGGACTACTTTTTATATTAGGCATATTAGTTCCACTACTAACTAAATGATTGTTTTAAATAAATATTTATTTTCAATGTAATACTATTATAAATTTAATTAAGTTTTAATTCTAGTTTTTCTGATCCTATGCCTCTTTTCCATAAAGTTGATATCAAAAAACCCAATAGTTGCTAGCTATTGGGGTTTTGTTTGGGGGGGGTAAAAACCTCACGAGGGAGGATATGTTTTTAATTACATTATTCCACTACAATTTTCATAGACGATTTTGCATCGTTCTTTAGGAAAACCTTCGTTTTGACATTGCGAATATACATTTTCTCGACCATCTAACTTTCGACTCCAGCCACGAATCCTACTGCCAGTAACACGGCCATACAGTAAGGTTGTTCCTTCAGCTTGTCCAACTGTAGCGCATTCAGTTTCTGAATAGGTAAACCAAAGCTTACATTGGGTGCCCCCTTTCTTCTGGCAATCTTCAAGTGCATTTTCCTGTATTTTTCCGCGGAATACTTTGGCAAATGACGTTCCGACAACACCATTAGTACCAGCAGCAATTGCTCCTACAACTTTCCAAGTGCGGTTACTTGCAGCTCCTTGATTACCACCACCCCCTGGAATAGGTGCACAGCCTTGCACACCTTGACCGCCTACTGGATAAGAACCAGAGGGACAATTTCCTTCAGCATGTGCAGTACCAGAAATAATAATTGAAAATAGAGCTATACAAATTAATGATATAAAATTTTGTATGATCTGAGGTTTATTTTCATTTGACATAATTGTTTCGTCCCTGTTAGTAATTTAATAGGTGAAATATTTATTTGATCTAAATCTTAAAATAATCCTTAGCAAAAAACCACCTTAAGGTGGTTTGGTTTCTCAAGTCTTTTATTGAATTAAAAGTATGTAGCGCAATAAAGAGGTGGTCCCACATGTTTGAACAACTAAAAGCTTATTTATAAGTGATACTCTGCTCTAGTTAAGCTACCTTATTTTGTTGTGGTAGCTGGTCAT
>NZ_JBIMCW010000059.1:0-3716 GCF_048552295.1 Acinetobacter legionensis | reverse complement strand
GTAACCTTTGCCATTTCTGCTGTTGAGCCTGTTCTTGCTCATGCTCAACAATGGACTGGGCTATAGCTTTGATCGCATCAATTTCAAAAAATGGCGGTTGTTCTGGTGGTGGTAACTGCTGCCCTGTCATCCGTTGCCACCATGTCGGCTGCGGTTGTTCTACTGGGGCAGGGGGTTGCGGTTGCTTGCCATGTCGGGCAAGCAAGGCGTAATCAGTGATGTACTGGGTTACTAAAGACTTATCAGGGCGATTAGGGTCGAACGCTGTATGAAAGTCCGTAGCTCGCTTATGTGCATCAACGAGAGATTGCGCTGCCATTTGCTCTCTTTTGCGTTCTAAGGCAATTTGCTGCTGCTGTGCATGTTCTGCATCACTTTTGGCTTTAGATCGCTGTAAATCGCTTAGGAGCGCATTTGACGCTATTATTTCTTGGTCAAGCCCCTTGATTTCTTGTCTATCACTGCGTCTATCTGCATTGCGCTGTCTGATTGCATCGTTAGCTTGTGCGACATCGGGCATAATGATTTCTGGGTCACGATCTTCTTCATTTTTTTGCTGTTCTGCTTCGTATCTTCTTCTTTGCTGTGTGACCTCGTAGCCCTCGTGCTGCGTGGCTTCTAGTCCATTGCCTAGGTCTTCGTAGCTCAAGTGACTAACACGCTCTTTAGAGCCGATAGCTTCAAGTTGAACGTTCACAAGATCGGCAAAATTTTTACGCCATTCGGTAACGGTTTTCGTTCCATCATCTCTACTGAAATCACGATATTTTTTAGCTTCAAACGTTCCATTTTTATTAATAGCTCGTGTGGTGAACATAACATGGGCGTGGTAGTTACGTTCGTCAGATCCACCACTAACGTGGGGGGCGTGGATTGCTGCATCAACTATCACGCCATGACGTTTAACAATATCCTGGCATAAGTCTGAAAGTAGGGCTTGCCGTTGTTCCTGGCTCAACTCTTGGGGAAAAGCAATTTCAAACTCTCTTGCCAGTAAAGCATCTTTTCTGCGCTCAGATTTTTCTACGGCATTCCATAAATTTTGACGATTCAATAGATCGGGGTGGGTGTTTTCAGGGGCATAGATTTGTGTGTGTTCCACACCTGATTTTTTTGTGTAGTCCTGTTCTTTTCCATAAAAATCGCACACCAATTTTTCACCAGAACGATAGGCGGCTGCGGCAATGGCACTCTGTCCTTTACCTCTACTAATTGCCTTAACGCTAAAATGATAAATTGCCATATTTGCTTTTGCTCTTAATTTCGCTTTAGCGAAATACAAACGAGGTGTCGAGTTTGTCAGGGGGTAAAGGGGGAGTTCCCCTTTCGCACCATTAATCCATACGAAGTATATGGATTAATGGCTAAGTGCGCCCTTACGGGATTCTTTGAGTATCATATACCGTCTTGAACGGCAGTTCAAACGGGATTATGATCGAGAAGAATCCTTGATATTGGAAAAGAGCATGACAGACGAAAAAGAGCCAAAGCCAAAGCTGACTTTAGAACAGAAAATCGAACAGCAAGAGCAAAAGCTAAAGCAACTAAAGGCACAGAAACAAGCTGCTGAAGCAAGAGAAAAGGCACGTAAAAAAGAGCAGGACAGAAAAGACGACACACGTATAAAAATTTTGCTCGGTTCTTATCTGAAGAAAAAAATGGACAGTAATCCAAAATACAATTCAGAAATACTGGATGAGCTAGAAAAATATCTGACTGCTGAGCGAGATAGAGCCTTGTTTGGACTAGCCCCTATTGTGACTAGCCCTTAAAATCTGTGTACTGGTGTAGTGCTGTAAAGATACGCTTTGCAGTGACTTCCCTTACTGACTTTGGATCTCTCAATATATTGCCTATCCATTGAGCAAAAGTGCTGTAATCGGGGAAAGTAGATAAATCCGATATGTCGCTAACCTTGCTCAGTATCGAGCTATATTTGCTGATCTGAGCGTCATTGAGATTGCAGAACATATCTATCGTATTTTTATCTCGTCCTGTTTCTATCACTTTCGGCTTTGGCTTTTCCTTGACTGTGAACTTAAAGCCAACCACTGACCGCCCTTTTTTTACGTTCTCATAGCTCAGGTTAATATCAGTGTTAGCCGTGATCTCGTCCAGTGATGGTTCAATAACACGGTTTTTTAAATTATCAATACGTTTATATGATTCAGGTAATCCTAGCTGTTCAAATAATTCATCTAGGCTGATTTGGAATCCTCCCATTGTTTGGTGTTTCTTGGCTAAATGATATAGGTCTAGCGAATAGTCTTTTTTTAGTCTTAGAACAACTTCTTTTTTATACTTGGTATAAGGGTTTAGGGCATCAAACTCTCTAAGCAGTAATAGCACTTCATCGGTAAAATATAGCTCTGCACCACCCTCACCATAAGCTGTCTTATACATCCATCGAATACTTACTTTCTTTTTATCTGCCCTGACATAACCAAAGGAACGGTCAAAAAGTTTCTTGGTTGCGATGCCTAAAGCGGTGTATGCACCTGTAATTTCAAGTCCACAAGCAGATGCAAATTCTTCTGTTGAGATAAAAATAGGTTCGCCACTGGATATATTCGTGGTTCTCGCTAAAGGCGTAGCCATGATGAATAAACGCTTTTCATCAAGTGTCATGCTCTTAAAACACTCTACTACTCGATTTTGTAAAACTACCCAGTCTTTGGGATAGTGTTTTTTTACATCTAATTCCATGTAAACCTACAAATTATAAATTTGTAGTATTTGTAGAATAAACTACAGATATAGTCAAGTAGGATAAAACATGGCATTTGTAGTTTTTAAACATGGCATTTGTAGTTTTTTAAGTGCCAAAAACATGGCATTTGTAGTTTAATACATGGCATTTGTAGTTTTTTAAAGTCTGAAAGCATTGGTATACGTGGGCTAGAGGGGGGTCTAAAAGCTTTTAAAAGCTTTTTAAAAACTAAAAAAGGGAATCAAAGGCAAAAGCAAGGTCAAAATCAAAGGCTATGGCACTCGCTTCGCTCGTGTCTTTTTGAAAAGCAAAGGCAAAAGCAAAAGCGACTATGGCTTTCGCTATCGCTCAAGGCTTTTTTAAGAGCAAAAGCACACGAAAGCTAATAGCTGCAAGGGTTTAGACACTTTCTAGGGTCAAAAGGCGAAAAAGCGGTTTTTCAGAGGGTCAAGGCGCAAATTTCAGTTGTTCGCTCGTAGACACTCGCTCTATAAGACCGTGTATTGTTTAGAAAAATTAAAATTTGTTATGGCTCAAAGTCATTTTTAGGGCGTGGCTGTTGTTGTATTTCATCCCTATTAACAGGCTTTTGCTGCATTTCAGCTATTTCCTTGTCCACCAATGCTTTGCGCTCTCTGTACGCCTCACGGTTGGCTTCTAATTCACGCTCTCTTTGTCGTATGAGTGCAGCTTCTTCCCTAGCTTTAGCTGCTTCCTCACGCATAAAACGGTCATGCTCGGCTTGCCAGTCTTTGGCTGCCTGCTCTTTTTCCTGCCAGTGCTGCCGATGGTATTTGATGAACTCGGCAAGTTCTTCATCACCTGCTTGCTGTCCCTCATCAAACGATCTGCTGATAGCATCTCGCTCAAGTCGGTCTACAGTGCTAGGGGAGTGTTGTAAAAACTCTTGTAACCTTTGCCATTTCTGCTGTTGAGCCTGTTCTTGCTCATGCTCAACAATGGACTGGGCTATAGCTTTGATCGCATCAATTTCAAAAAATGGCGG
>NZ_JBIMCW010000058.1:0-4235 GCF_048552295.1 Acinetobacter legionensis | reverse complement strand
CTTGGGACAAGCACTAAATCATGTTCCAACCTTGCTACACAAGCCTTTCAGAAAATACCAGAAACAGAAAAACTCAAGTCATACCGTAAATTTACTATTAAGTTAAAAGAACGTGCAGGCGAGATCCTTTTCGACCCGAAAGGGAAAAAACAAAACCGTGTTTGTGGCTGTGGCAAATGGCGAATTGATAAAGAGTTAGATGTAGGTGTCCAGTTCGATGCCTCGAAAGGCTTGGCTCGTTATAGCAATTTGCAGTACTGCGGTTCTGTTTGGGCTTGCCCTGATTGCAGTTATAAGATTTCTCAGGAAAGGAAAAAAGAATTAGCCGAAGCTATGAAAGGCTGTAGGGATAAGGGTTTGCATGTTGCAATGTTGACCTTAACCGTACCCCATTATTTAGGTGATAACCTGGGGCAGCTACTTAAAAAAATGAGTAAGGCAAAGCATAAACTTTGGACAAATAGAAACAGCCGTGACTACTTGGCTGACCAATTTCCAATGGTAGGACATATCACAGCTACCGAAGTGAAATACAGTGATAGCAATGGTTTTCACCCTCACTACCATATTTTATGTTTTCTCGATAAACAGTATACGAAGGAAGATTTAGAGATTATCGAAAAAGAACTTTATGAGTATTGGGCTGAGAAGTGTGTCAAAGCCGGACTTGGTAAGCCAAGTCTTAGAAATGGAATAGATTTAAAAATGGGGTCAAACAGTGATGACACCTTGGCGGACTATATTTCTAAATGGGGCATGGCTGAGGAAATGACTCAGGCACACATGAAGATCGGTAAGAATAATTTGCAAAGTCTGACAATGTGGGAAGTGCTGGAACTTGCACAAATGGAAGCAAGTACAAAAGACAAATATTCATACATATTCAAAACTTATGCCGATGCCTTTAAAGGTCGTCGCCAATTATTTTGGTCAAAGGGATTAAAGCAATTATTAAAAATTGAGATAAAGGACGATGAAGAAATAGCAAATACTGAAGATGATAGTTCTGAAGTTTTGCATGCTCTTTTTCTTAGCCCCCAAGATTGGTGGGCGATATGTTTCCATAAAGTTCGGTCAGAATTTTTGGAACATATCGAATCCGATTTCGCTAGAAATGGGATTCAGACCGATCTAAAAACCGCAAAGGATTTTTTGATTGGGCTTAAAAATCCGTCGGATTTTTTGAGGGGTCGAGGGGAGAAATCTCCCCCGCTCATGGAATAATTTGAAAACGCAGTTTTAAAATTGTGTAGTGAGTACACATTCCGCTTCGCTAATGTTTTTCCCTGTGGCACACTGGGGGAAAACTAGCGATAGGATGTGTTTTATGAGTTATGCAATTCTCAGAACAGAAAAACTGAAAACGATGGGCAATATTGCTGCATCTTTGAGCCATAACTATCGCAATAGACCTACTCCTAATGCTGACCCATACCGTACTGTTAATAATGACCATGATTTAAAAACAGCAGGACAGGTGATGGATGGGATTAAAAATCGACTTCCTGAAAAAACACGTTCAAACGCTGTCCTATGTGTTGAATATTTAATAACGATGTCTCCAGATTGGTTGGGATTGGGGACAGAAAAAGAAGCGGATTTTTTTAAACGCTCACTGGAATGGTTAAAACAAAGGCATGGTGCTGAAAATGTTATTAGTACCTCGATCCACCGTGATGAAACTACCCCGCACCTTGTCGCATACGTTGTTCCTATTGATTCACAGGGGAAATTGAATGCTAGGGAATTTTTAGGCGGTAGGGCAAAACTATCAAAAATGCAGACTGATTTTCATGACCAAGTGAAAGATTTAGGGCTTGAAAGAGGGCTGGAGGGATCAAAGGCAGAACATACGACAATTAAAGATTTTTATGCTGAAATTCAAAAGCCTGATGATAAAAAATATTTAATTAATAAAGCACCTTTAAAAACAGTAACTTATGATGAATCAACTCTTCATATATTGGATGGAAAATCATTAAAGGATGAAAAAATACAGAAGTATTTTGGAAGTCTTTTTGATGAGCAGCATGAATACTATCAAAAGCAGTCTTTAAAAGCCCAAGAAGCCTTATCTGTAAAGCTTTCAGAGCAAATTATTAAGACAGAGAAAGAGGCAGAAGCCCATAGAAATGCAGTAAAACAGATAAAAAAATTAGAAAAAAAGATTGATAAAATGCTTGATGAATTTTCTCAAATTATTGAGTTTAAAGAACTTTTTCCAAATGATTACAAGGAAATAGAACAGAGCTTAAAAGATCGAATACAAGATCATAAAAATCAATTGGTTAGAAAAAGGGAAGAGGATGCACGATTTGAAGCGCAATTAAGGGCGCATCGTGAACAGTTAGTAAAAGAGCAAGAGAGACAACAGGCAATAGAATTTAGGAAGACATTAGAAAGTGATCGTAAAATGCAAATAGAGGCTGATAGAGCGCATTTACGGTCTAAAGTGGGTGAATGTACTATTGAACCCGAAATACTGGCTTATAACGCAATACAGAGCAAATTAGAGGGTGTTATTAGAGAGGGAGCTAACTATATTGCTTTGCTTGATAACAATGAGCCTACAACTAACCCATATGCTGAGATGCTTAGGCTAATGGATGATAGAGAGGCATATGATTTTAAAAAGAAATTAGAAATTATTTTATCTCGATGTGAAGAGTCTAAAAGTAAGGATTATGACGACACTTTTAATGGGTGGGGAACAAGACCAAGTTACTATGATAATTTTGATTCATCTGCAAAATATATTGTTGCAATCCAAAGCATTATAGATGATCAAGTGCAAGAGGGTGGTGCATGGGCTTATGAAAGTGCGAATGATGTAAAACGCGCTTTAAGTGATGTTTTGGTTGGTAAGTGTAAAAATGAATATGACGTACTTTTAATTGATGAAAAGTCAAAAGAAAGACAGCGTAAATATAATGAATCTTTAAAATTATATAATAAAAATCAATTAGATAATGGTTTTGATTTTGAAGAGCAAAAGAAAAAGGGCAATGATTTTGAGATGTAGAAATTAACGAGTGTCTACGAGTGGCGCATATTTAATTTGATTCAAGATGTTTTTTCCCTGAATACAAGCTCCCTTTTGATCTCAAACGGGAGTAACAGAGCATCCCAACGGGTGCGAACACTTCAAAATGAACAGCTTAAAAACCTAATAATTTCTAATAAGAGTGCTCTTGTTTATACTTGTAAAAAATATAGGGGTTGAATCGTGTTAATTGGTTTTTTAGTTGCAGGAATTATTATTTATTTATTTGTTTCAGCACATTTTAAAAAGTATAGAGAGGCTGATGAAAAAACTTTGAGGCCTATGTCGGAATGGGTAATTCTTGCAAATTCTGGTACTAGAAATCATCGTGAAAAAATGGCTTATAGTTTGATAGTTCAAGCCGAAGCTATTTTGGAGCAGCAAAAAATTTTAGGGGCTAAGTCTTTGCGAAACTTAATGATATCTAACAAAGGAATATCAAAATCTAATTTTGTACTTTTTCTTTTGGAAGCTCCCTCTACACTTTGTCCGAATGAATTTGATTTTTTGAAAAATTCTTATAACGGTGCTCAAGCTAGAGCGCATCTAGCCACATGTATTGGGTTGATTTTACATTATGGTGGTGGTGAGCTTGCTTTAGTTCAACTTGCACAAGCTGCTACTCTTACTGATCCAATTGATTAAAGTGATGTAATTCAAAAACACTTAATTTATCTGATTACAATGCTTCCTTTTATACTGGTGCAAAATATGAAGAGCATGCATAAGGGTGCGAACAACTTAGAAAACAAAGGCTTAGATAGGTAAAATAGAGTAAATATTTACTCTAAAATTCTCGAAAAATCAGTGCTTTGCAAAGTTTGTTTTTTTCAGTTATATTATTTTTACTTTTTTGAAGACCAAAAAAAAGCCCTACTTCTTGGCGGAACGAGGCTTTTGATTGGCTAATTTCAACGGACTTGATATCGTTGATTTCGCAATCTAAGTGATATTATAGATGCGATTTTCTTACCTATCAAGTCCCATAGCAGACTTGATAACATGCAAAATCCTCAAAATCCTAAAAAAACAACATCTTTCATTAAAAGCGCTCCTGCGCTATCTGTTGTCGTTCCTGCATCCCGAAAAAATCGCCTTGGGACAAGCACTAAATCATGTTCCAACCTTGCTACACAAGCCTTTCAGAAAATACCAGAAACAGAAAAACTCAAGTCATACCGTAAATTTACTA
>NZ_JBIMCW010000057.1:0-4749 GCF_048552295.1 Acinetobacter legionensis | reverse complement strand
TGCTTGGTTCTTACTTAATTAAAAAGATGCAAAGTAATGAAGCCAACAAAGAAAAAATACTCGCTGAACTCAACGAGTATTTAACAGAAGATCGAGATAGACAGCTTTTTAACCTTTAAAATCTGTTTCAGTCCGTAAAGCTTTAAATATACGTTTTGCCGTTTCTTCTCGGACTGATTTTGGATCTCTTAAGATATTAGAGATCCATATTGCAAATGCTTGATAATCTTTTGCTCCAGCCAGATCACTAATACTACTTACTTTTGACAAAATAGAACTGTACATATTGATTTGATTATCAGACAAGCTACGAAACATATCTACCGTGTTTTGATCTCGTTCAGGCACTATCAATTTGGGGGTGGGCTTTTCTCTTACCGTAAACTTAAAGCCGACCACAGAACGCCCTTTTTTAACATTCTCATAGGTTAGGTCAATATCAGTATTGGCTGTGATCTCTTCCAGTGATGGATTGATGACACGTTTTTTAAGGTTACTTAGATCATGATAAGACTCAGGTAAGCCAAATTCAGTTCTTATTTTTTCTAAAGATATTTCAAATTTTCCCATAGCCTGATGCTTTTTAGCTAAATGATAAAAATCGAATGAATAATCTTTTCTTAGGCTGAGTACGATGTCTTTTTTGTACTTCGTATATGGATTTAATTTATCAAACTCCTTAAGCATTAAAAGTACTTCGTCAGGAAAGCAAATAGACACGGAACCCTCTTCATATCGGGCACGAATAACCCAATTACAGTACGTCTTTCGCCCCTTCTCATCCAAATAACAAAAATAACGCTTAATCAGAGATTTACTTGCTTCTTCAAGTGACTTATATGCTGAATGGGTTTTTATATTACATTCTTGAGCAAAGCTTTCAGCTGTAATAGTTATGGAGTCCTTTTCAGTAGCATTGCTAGTTCTAGCAACTGGACTGGCAAGAATTAATAGGCGTTTTTCATCAATACTCATACTTTTAAAACATTCTTGGATACTGTTTTGCATTACTACCCAAGATGGAGGGTATGTCTTTTTATTTTGTTCAATCATAAATTAACCACAATACATTTAAGTACTTTGAATATAAAGTACCTTTAAGTTACCATTTTGATCATAAAATAACTATTATTTTTGTACTTTTTTAAAAAAAAGTACAACATTTTCAATGTACCATATTGTCCTCTAAAAGTACTTTTTAAGTCCTCTAAAAGTACTTTTTTAAGTGCGTTTTGTCCTCTAAAAGTACTTAGTTGTCCTCTAAAAGTACTTTTTTAAAGTCTGAAAGACTTGCTGTGTATGGCCTAGAAGGGTGTCTAAAAGCTTTTAAAAGCTTTTTAAAAGATAAAAAGAGAAAATATATAAAATAAAACAGCCCTATGCCCTCGCTAAAGCTCGGACGTTTTAACCTCGCTAAAGCTCGGTTGAAGGGGCTGTTTTTTTCAAATAGGAGTTGAGAATTTAATAAAAAAGAAACTATGCCTTCGCTACGCTCAGTAAGCTTTATGCTCGCTTCGCTCGTCTAGAATTTAGATAATACAGTTCGCACCCATTCGGGATGCTCTGTATCTTCCGTTATTAAGCAAAGGGGAGATTGTAATCAGGAAAAAGGCAGGGACGAAATTTTAATGCTAGGTGATCGCTCGTAGACACTCGCTCGGCTCTTACTGGAATGAGTTTAATTATTAAAATATCTAATCAAAATTGTGGAACATTGATCAAATAGTAAGCGTGGAACGTGAAAAATCATAAAAAAAGCCCGGTCATGGAAACTCGGGCTGTAAATCGGGTAGTAGTACGTTGAATTATAACATAATTTAAAAAGCATTTCGTATAAGGTGTATTATGTTAATTTTAGGGAAATTTAAGAATCTCTATGCAATGGTTTATTCAATATTCTTTGATTTCTTATCTTTTAGGTTAATCAGAAATAGCCAATAACATAAGCCAGGAAATAGAGCCATAAAGATAGTCCATGTATCTGTATACATCTTCCACCACTCTTTCGAAATTTCTCCTGTGTGACTCCATCCAAAAAGAATAAAAAATGGAGTAGCAATAATTATAGAGGCAATACAGATAGTTAATAAATTAAGACTGTTATAACGATTTAAAAGAATTGAGAATATGAAGCTGAAAGGTACAGTCAAAATACAATAAGCCAAGTAGACAAGACCGTGCCCTACAAGAACCACTAAAATCGAGTATAGGCTGTATTCCTGATTCATTACGATAAACAGGACTGCTGTGAAAAAAAGTAGTGGTAAAGGAGAAAGTAAGAGAGCTTTTACTATTTTTTCATTTGAGTATTTCACTAATTTAATTCTCTTATCTATTCAATAAATAATAATACTATAACGATTTTATTGGAGGTTTTTTGATTCTATTTAACATAATGGCTGTTATACGAAATTTGATTGATTTTTACTAAAACACTATTTGAAAATATAAAAAAAAGCCCAGTCATGGAATACTGGGTTATGGAAACTCAAATAAGGATTTATATTTTATAAAGTATTTAAAAAACCATAAAAAAACTATGGTTTTTTTTGTATAAACTTGCTTGTTGTCTCTACTTCATTGAATACTTCAAATTTTTTCCGATCATTATCGAGTTTAACAACGAGAGCTAAAATAAAAATCATTATTATAAAAGCTAGGAAAATCAAATGCCTTCTCATTATTAATTCCACTATCAGTGCTATAAAGTATGCTTCCCTATAGCAAATAGATAGGACATAAAGAATGAAAAGTAAAGCTCGATACTTTGAGACATGGCTATTGCCATATCTCAAAGTCGAGCCACTTTGCGATATTCGGTAGCAATAAGATTAAGAAAAGAACCGAGCAAAGTACTTGCCAGTATTTATTTAGGGTCAATAACACAGTAATCCTTATTCGTTCCATGACAGTCATTTTTCATAACTCGGACACAAGATTTATCATTACAATTTCTAATATCTAAATTATATCTTTGTTCTAGCCACGCTGCCTCTGCACGACGTTCCTTGATCTCATCAAAACTTGGAATAAATAAAAATATAAAAGACAGGAAAACCAGCACCAGACTGAGGAAAATTGCACACAACAAGGCAATAAATCTGTAGTTCAATTTATCGGTGGCTTTATCTAACTCCTGAATACGACCTTGAAGGGCGTGTGTAGCTTCCTGATTTGCGTTATTTAGGGTCTTTTTGCTCTGTTCTAGTACCCCACTAGCTACCTTATTGTAAAACGTCTCTAATCGCTTGTTATCATCTGCTATGGCTTCCCTGTATTCCTTCATGGATGCCAATAAAATATATAACTGGTCGTCTAAATCGTTTTGATTGCTCATAGGGAAGGCCCATTTCTATTCATGCTTTTGCGTTGTTTCAGCTTCATCGCTTGTTCTTGCTGTAGCTTTAACTGCTTTTTATGTTCCAGTTCTAGGCGTTTAGCTTCCTGATCTTTCTTCCATTGCTCAAAGCCTTTTTCAACACGGTTGAAACCCTGTTCTAAGGTCTGTTCCTTGTGCTGTTGTTTGTATTGGAGCTGCTGGCTGTTCTGCTGTTTGATCGTGTCGTTGAAACGGCTAATTTCAGTATCTATGCCCTTTCTGCGCATCTGGGTGACTTTACTGCCTTCATGTATGGTGGCTTGTATCTGATTACCTTGATCGGCATAGCTGCGGTGGTCGATTCTTTCCCGATACCCTGCATATTCCAGAGCATGATTGGCTAAGTTTGCCCAGGTGGCTCGAATCTGTTTAATTTCTTCCTGGCTTGTTCCCATGCCTAAGCTTTTTCTTTTGGTGTTACTTAACTCAATTTCCGATTTTTGAGTGAGGACCAGTTTATTTTCAGTATCTAATTCTGCTTTGCGAGTTGTCAGTAAGATATGTGCATGATGGTTTTTATCATCTCCACCTTTGCTAGGTGCATGAATCGCTAAATCTGCAACCACCCCATAACGGTCTACTAAAGATTGAGCAAACTCTCTTGCTAGTTCTTTTCGCTGTTCTTCATCCAGCTCGTCCGGTAGAGCAATCACCCATTCACGTGCGGTTCGGGCATCTTTCCGATTTTCTGATTTTTCCGCCAAATTCCAAACTTTGCTTCGGTCTAATTCAGTATCCAAGTTAGAAAGAATCTCTGTATACACCACACCTTCTTTTCTCGTGAAGTCGTGCGTTAACCCTGTCCGTTCATCTGTCAATTTTTCTCCTGCACGATAGGCCATAGATGCTACCGCAGTTCGTCCCGAACTTCGGTTAACGGTCTTAGTCGTACAGTGATAAATTGCCATGCCTTAGCCTTGTGATGGTTTTGCTTTTGCTTTTAAAAAATTGCGTAGCAATTTTTTGGGGTTAAGGGGTATCCCCTTACGCAAACTTTGACTTGGATGAAATCCAAGTCGTAAGTGCGCATTTCATGAAAAACACGATAGCATATAGCTCGCTTGAATTCCAATTCATAGGGCCTTATGCTTGAGTGGTTTTCTATATCCCGAAATTTGAATCATGACAAAAGCTGCTGAAACTCTTGAAAAGAAAATCGAAGCCCAGTTAGAGAAGCTGAAACAGTTAAAGGCTCGTAAACAGGCTATCGAAGCTAGAGAAAAATCGAAACAGAAAGAGCAGGAAAGAAAGGACGATACTCGGCGTAAAATTTTGCTTGGTTCTTACTTAATTAAAAAGATGCAAAGTAATGAAGCCAACAAAGAAAAAATACTCGCTGAACTCAACGAGTATTTAACAGAAGATCGAGA
>NZ_JBIMCW010000056.1:0-5607 GCF_048552295.1 Acinetobacter legionensis | reverse complement strand
CCTAAAATTAACATAATACACCTTATACGAAATGCGTTATAATTATCTATAGAAATCAATGCTGTAGTTTCTAGTTTATAGCCCAATCGAGCCCGTTTGGGCTTTTTTTATGATTTTTCATGTTCCACGGATATTCTTTAATCAATGTTCCACCGTTTTGATTAGATATTTTAATCATTCCAGTAAGAGCCGGGCGAGTGTCTACGAGCGACCACCTGGCATTAAAATTTCGCTCCTGCCTTTTCTCTGATTACAAGCTCCCTTTTGATTTTAAACGGTAGATACAGAGCATCCCGAATGGGTGCGAATTTTGGAGCTTTTGCTTTTCAAAAAGTATGAGCGAAGCGAATACATTACCAATGCTTTTGCTTTTAGATTTCACAAACAGGATTAACCAAAAACTGCCCCTCGAAGCGAGGAACGAGCTTCAATAGAGTACGAGCTTTAGCGAGTACCTAGGGCAGTTTTAAGTATTCCCCTCTTTTTTAATATTTTAAATATTTTTAAATATTTTTAGACCCCACTCAAAGCCATGCTGTGCGTGGCTTTGCAAGGTTTAACTATGAGGGATTGACGCATAACTATGAGGGATTGACGCATAACTATGAGGGATTGACGCATAACTATGAGGGATTGACGCATAACTATGAGGCGGTATATTATTCTCATAATTAATAATAAGGAATACAAAAATGAGTAAGCTCTTAGTAGTCAAAGCAAATAATATTATTGAAGCTAGTTATCAACTGTCTTTGAATGAACAGCGCTTAATTTTGGCGGCTATAGCCTGTATACCCAAAGGCGAAGAAGTGACAGATAACACAGGTTATTGCGTCACAAGGGAATCATTTATTGAGTTAGGTGTTAACCCAAAAACAGCAAGCAGAGAAATTAGAGAAGCATGTGATCGACTTTTTAATAGAGTTATCACAATAACAACTGAAGCAGGGACGTTTAAAACTCGATGGGTTCAAGACATCATGAAATACAATAGTGATTGGGCTTTGGCTAATCCTGAATTTATCCAAGAGGTGACAGGGAGCGATCCTTATGCAGAAGATTATATTTTGGCGGCAATAAGGTTTAGTAAGTCTGTATTACCTTTTATTAGTAACTTATCATCTAACTTCACACAATATTTTCTTCAAGACATAGCAGGAGTAAGTAGTGGGTATAGCGTTCGATTTTATGAATTAATGATGCAATTCAAGAGTACAGGTTATCGAAAAATAAGGCTTGATGACTTGCGCAATATGCTTGATCTGAATAATAAGTATCCATTAACGGCAGACTTAAAAAGATGGGTAATAGATACCGCAATTGATGAACTTAATGAAAAATCCCCCATTACAATCAAATATAAACTGTTAAAAACAGGGCGTAAGTTCACACACATAGAATTAAACTTTAAGCAAAAATTGTCACCTAAAAAAATAGAATCTCAGCGAGATCAAAAAACTATAGATATGTTCAGCAACTTATCTGACAGTCAAATTAAGACCTACAGTTCAGTATTATCTAAGGTTCATAGCATCTCTGACTTAGCCGACAATAAAGATTACCCAGCCTTTTCAATATGGATTTCCAATATTTTACGTGACCCTACATCCGTCCGAGAGGAAACCGCAAAGCGGATTTTTAAAGCATTGCGGACTGAGACAGACTTCAAAGACTAAGATTTTATATACATTACGTCATAGGGAATGCTGAGTACAGTTTACGGCAAGTCGGATATTTAGCTTGAATTTTATGTAAATAATACGCCTGATCTTTTTCAAGAAAGCCGTTCAATAAACCACTCTTATCAGTATAGAAACAACGTCCTTTTTCTCTATCCCATGCTAAAAAAGGAGTGGATGGCTTACTTATTGATATAACATCATTATTACAGTGAAGTAGTGCCAGTGAACTTACCTGATACTTTCTTGCTTGGTTACCATCTGGCGGATATGCTAAACCAATTATCAAATTTCCTTTTTTTATATTCTTAATTTTAAAATCGCCATTCCATTCATTTGGGCTAGAATATCTAAACCAAGCTATTAATGGGCGAAAAATAAAATTATGGTTAGAAAATTGAAATTTAGTCTGATTTTTATCTGATTCAAATGATTGAACCCTTGCTATAAATACCTCATTTGGTGAGTGTGGCATACATGCACTAAGATTTTGCGAACCCATGATTGTCGCTAAAATTCCACCCCATAAAATTAGTGTTTTTTGCATTATTTAGATATCTCAATATTTGGTAAGTCAAAAAGCTGTCTATCTCTATTTTCTGTTAAATACTCATTGAGTTCAGCGAGTATTTTTTCTTTGTTGGCTTCATTACTTTGCATCTTTTTAATTAAGTAAGAACCGAGCAAAATTTTACGTCTTGTATCGTCCTTTCTTTCTTGTTCCTTTTGCTTGGTTTTTTCTCTTGCATCAATAGCCTGTTTTTGAGCTTTTAACTGTTTCAACTTTTCTAATTGGGCTTCGATTTTCTTTTCAAGAGTTTCAGCAGCTTTTGTCATGATTCAGATTTCGGGATATAGAAAACCACTCAAGCATAAGGCCCTATGAATTGAAATTCAAGCGGGCTATATGCTATCGTGTTTTTCATGAAATGCGCACTTACGACTTGGATTTCATCCAAGTCAAAGTTTGCGTAAGGGGAATCCCCTTAACCCCAAAAGCAAAAAACACATAAGGCAACTGCATGGCAATTTATCATTGCTCCACTAAGACGGTGAATCGAAGTTCGGGGCGAACTGCGGTTGCATCATCTGCATATCGTGCAGGGGAAAAGTTAGAAGATAAACGCACAGGACTGACCCATGACTTTACGAGAAAAGATGGTGTCACTCATTCTGAAATTCTGTCTAATTTAGAGATTGAAATTGACCGTGGCGAACTTTGGAACTTAGCGGAGAAATCTGAAAACCGTAAAGATGCCCGAACTGCTAGAGAATGGGTGATTGCCCTACCTGATGAATTAGACGCTGATCAACGTAAGGACTTGGCAAAAGACTTTGCCAGGTCCTTAGTTGATCGCTATGACGTGATCGCAGATTTAGCCATCCATGAACCCAGCAAAGGCGGTAATGATAAAAACCATCACGCCCATATCATGCTCACCACCCGAAAAGCCGAATTGGACGCACACAATAAACTTATTCTAACCACCAAAACTGATATTGAACTCAGCAACGCCAAACGAAAAAGCCTTGGTATGGGTACAACCCAAGAAGATATTAAGCAAATTCGAGAAACATGGGCAGACTTAGCCAACAAGGCATTGGAACGTGAAGGCTATCGAGAAAAAATAGATCACCGCAGCTATGCCGATCAAAACAACGGACTACAAGCCACCATCCATGAAGGCACCAAAGTCACCCAATTACGCAGACAAGGCATAGACACTGAAATCAGCCGTTTTAATGACAACGTCAAACAGCAGAATACCCAACAGCTTCACCAAGAAAAACAGCAGAAAGAGAGCGTTTTACAGCGTGGTTTAAACCGTGTCGATCAAGGGTTTGAACAATGGCAAAAGAACCAAGAAACAAAACGCATAGAAGTGGAACGCCAAGCGGAAATGAAACAACAGCAAGAATTAGATAAACAACGAGCCGAGCAAGCACTCCGCAAGGCATCTCAAAAATTGGATAGAGGCGGATACTCGCTATGAGCAACCAAAACGATGATTTAGACGATCAGTTATATATTTTATTGGCATCCATGAAGGAATATAGAGAAGCCATAGCAGACGATAACAAGCGATTAGAGGTGTTTTACAATCAAGTCGCTAGTGGAGTGCTAGATAAGGCTGAAAAATCGCTAGAAAACGCAAATAAGAAGCATACAAGCGCATTAAACAACAGTATTCAGTCATTGAATGAAGCTACAAACAAGCTCAACTTAAAATTTATCATCATTTTTGCCAGTACGTTTGTCGCTGTGATGATGGTGTTCATATTGGCAATATTCTTATACGTGCCAAGCAAAGATGAAATTGATGAACGTAGAGCTGATATGGATGTACTTAAAAAATATCCGCTACAAATTCGAGAAAGTGATGGTGAAACGCTGGTCAGAATTATGACGAAGAAATGCTATTCATTTGAGCCAAATAACGTCAAAAATAAAACTTATGACTGGTGTCGCATCGACCCTAAAAAATACTAGATGATCGGTACTTTGCTTTGTTTTTCTCATTATTAATTAGATTACAGCAAGCGCAAAGTTGCTCGACTTTGAAACATGGCTAAAGCCATCTTTCAAAGCATCGAGCGATAGTCATCCAAAAATTTCGGAATGGCTATCCAACTGATGCAGTTCTAAAATTTCATCACCAACAAGCCTATAGATCAAGACTAAATCAGGCTTCACATGACAATCACGACAATTCTTAAACTCTGCACCACCCTTCAAGGGATGATCTAAATATTTTTCAGGCAAAGGATTATTTGCGACTAAACAATCTAATACTTCTGCCCATTCAGCCGTAACCAGTTCTAAATAACGTCTTTTAATATCACGTTTAAAAGAACTGGTTACGATAATCTTACGTTTAGCCATGTGCTTCTTCCGACATGGCTTTAATCGCTTCTTCTACCGTTTCGTACTCGGTGTACTCGCCATTTTCAATCTCTTTTAAAGATTGAAGTAACTTGGCTGCTGCTTTAGGAGTTAAAGCAGTTTCTCGCGCATAGTCAAAAGATAAAGGGATCGCCTTAGTTTTAACGATTTGATTCAAGAACAGTTTGAATGCTTGGGGCATAGTCAAACCGTAGTCTTCCAAAATAGGCGTGACTTGTTCTTTTAACTCTGCTTCTAAGCGCATATTGAAATTGACTGCGGACATGATTTCCTCACTCAAAAACCATTAAAGTAAAGATAATATAAGGCATATTCTTTACTTTTTCATTACTTTTGATGTAATAAATGGTTTCTAACAACTAAATTTCGTATAACGCCCATTATGTTAAATAGATAGGGTTAATATTCTTATTTAAGTCTTTTCCATTTACGAATTTGCGTTCTAAAATTAGTAAATGGGGCAACTGTATTTATGTGAATCCACTTGTATACAGGCCATTTGGCAGGTGTCGTTGCCCATTTTCTTTGATTAGGTAAAAAAAGTTCATCTTCAGCTAGGCTTTGAACCCAATCTATAACTTCACTTACTTTCTTAGACAACAATTCTTTTTTCTCATCAAGAGAATATTGATCATATGTTTGATAAAACTCTTGATATAGAACTCCCAAATTGTTCCATTTAAATCCTTTTTTCGGAGTTATTACTTGTTGCCCCTCCTTTTCATCTTTTTCCCATTCTAGTAGTAAGCTAACCCACCCTAATTGATAGGAAATATTTTGAGATGGTGTTTTATCAACGGCTATAACTTTTTTATTTTTTTCATCTTCTGAAATGTCGCTAAATTCTAATAAATATTTGTTAAATGATCTGCTAATACTATCTATGAGTTCTTGTTTAGATTCATAATTTTTCATTTTTTAGCTTTCCTAAAATTAACATAATACACCTTATACGAAATGCGTTATAATTATCTATAGAAATCAATGCTGTAGTTTCTAGTTTATAGCCCAATCGAGCCCGTT
>NZ_JBIMCW010000055.1:0-5910 GCF_048552295.1 Acinetobacter legionensis | reverse complement strand
AAGACAATACCCATGATGGCGGTGCGGGTTCTAATGACAATGATACAGATTCAGCTTGGGTCGATGTCCTGACCCCATGGGCAGGTGAAGGCTATGGGGCACGATTCTTACCGAGAATCGGTGAAATTGTTGTGATTGATTTCTTTGATGGCAATATTGACCGTCCATTTGTGGTTGGGCGCATCCATGAAGCGCAACGTCATCCAAGCAAGTTTGATGACAAAGGCAAACTGCCTGATACCAAGAAACTGGCAGGAATCAAAAGCCGAGAGTATCAAGGCAGTGGCTACAATCAACTGAGGTTTGACGATACTACTGGCCAAATCAGCAGCCAGTTACAGAGTAGTCATGGCGCCAGCCAACTCAACTTGGGCAAACTGAGTCATCCAAAAGACAAAGCAGAAAGTGATGATCGTGGTGAAGGCTTTGAGCTGAAGACTGACCAATGGGGAGCCGTTCGCGCAGGGCAAGGTTTACTGCTTTCGACCTATAAACAAGACCAAGCCAAAGGTGATCACCTTGATTCAGAGCTTGCCAAAAAGCAACTTGAGGGTAGTCAGACCAACAGTAAAGCCTTAAGCGATATTGCCAAAAACCAAAAGACGGATGAAATAGAATCGATTGAGCAACTCAAAGCTTTTGCCGAAGACATTGAAAAAGATGTTGCTAAGTATAAAAAAGCCATCATGTTACTCAGTTCTGTTGATGGGATTGCCTTAAGTACCCCTGAAGATATCCATCTTTCAGCCACAGGCATCATTAACCATACTGCGGGCGATAGTATTAACCTTAGTACTCAAAAGAATCTTTTGGGGCAAGCTTTAGGTAAAGTAAGCCTATTTGCTGCTCAAGGTGGCATTAAAGCCATTGCCGCGCAAAGTAAAGTTGAAATTCAAGCGCAGTCAGACGCTTTAGATGTATTTGCCAAATTGGGAATTACCATCTCATCTACAGAAGATCGGATAGAAATCAGTAGCCCAAAAGAAGTGTTGATTACTGGTGGCTCATCGCAGATTGCCCTAAATGGCTCAGGGATTTTCCCAAAAACAGGCGGTAAGTTTGAGGTCAATGCAGGGCAGCACACATTTAAGCCGGGTGCCAGTGTCAGTAAATCAGCACAACTGCCGCCATCGAATCCGCTCAAAGGCGCACTCGACTTATTAAAAAGCTATGGTGGACAAGACTTCTTTAAACAAACGGGCTTTAAAGTGATTGACTCATTTGGCAAGCAAGTGTCTGGCAAGCTGGATGGCAATGGTTTTGCCCAAGTGACAGGTATTGCACCTGGCCCTGCCAAAGTTGAATTTGAGACTGATCCACGGAGTGCATGGGATAAAGCAAGTCATTTTAACCGTGATTATACTTGGTCAGAAGAAGTGGTCGGTGGTGCCACAAGCTTTGCACAAAATACATTAAATTCAGTGGGACAAAATATGATGTCTCAACTCAAAAACAATTTATTCTCTTTGAATGCTGACTCATTGAAAGATATGGGCAAAAATGCTTTAAAAGACTTAGGCACACAAAGCTTGGGACAATTTAAAGAACAATTTACTCAAAGTGCATTAGGTTCCGTCTCTTCGGCATTGAATTTAAATTTATCTCCGTCACAGATGATGAATGTGGGACAGATGATTGCTAATCCAAGTCAATCCCTACACAACATTAAAGATCAAGGGATCGATTTCTTTAAAGACCAAGCCTCTGCATTGTTTGCTCAACAGACCAGTGGTTTGGTTTCTAATTTAACTGCTGGAACAGGATTTGGGTCATCACTGGGTCAAGGTTTTGTTGCAGAGTCATTTGGCGCTGCTCAAAATGGGTTAGATGCCCCAGTGAAAGTGGTGGATGATTTTATTAAAAAAGATGAATATTTCTCTCGCTTCTTAACCTATAGCATTACTACTCGAAAAGGTGATGCATCTGTACCCACGATCCCGCAAAATATTCCTCAACAAGTCAGTCAGCCTGCACCAATTTTGACTCAACAGACTCCACAAGCGACAGCACCAGTCGACGTGAAAAAACCGCAGTCGATTTATGATATGGATAAGGATGTGGTACGGATGGATCTGGAAGAGTCCCGTTATGTCACCAAACAAGTGACTGTGCGAAAAACGGCTGCTGAACAACCAGATGTATATAACGCACGAAATAAATAATTGAACATTTTTTGAATTTTAATTGATTGAAATTAAATTAAAAATTAGAACGTATTAAGGTTAAGCTTATGGCATTTATAGACAGTAAAAATCAGACCGCAGGGTCAAATACACAGCAACAACCAGCCGCTAAAGAGACCAAGCCCGCGGTAGAGTTGGCAGTATTTAATTTGGCCAGCCTGACGCATACAGAAGACCATAAGTTTATCGCCCATCAAATCCAAAACTATTTACAGGCTTGTGGAAACACCAGCCTAGAACAGATCAAAGCAAGTGCCAATGTACCAACAGTCGCCAATATCTTTGCATTATCTGGCAGTGTTTTAGACCTTATTTTATTTGCCACTGAACCCAAGCAAGCTGAGGCAGGGGTACAACAATCGGCATTGTTAAGCATGAACTTAATCGGTTTATTTTTACAACCGAATACAGAAGCACATGTGCGTATGGCTTTACGTCCAATGCTGGGTTTAATGGCAGAATGTTTATACCCAGCCAATGGCAAAATCAAAGAAGCTGACTTACGTCGGATGCAGCTACACTTAAATGCGCAGATGGCTGGCGATTTAGAAAAATTCCTACAAGAAACACAAGGTAAATTATCAGGTTTATTGTCGAGTGCTACGACACTAGGGACTTCAATTCTCCAAGCCTTTAGCAGTAGTCCTGTAGCTGGATTACCCAGTGTTGCTTCAGCGGGAGCAACAGCTGAAGAACGTGATCCCAGCAAGCAGTTTAGCAACTGGGCACAGCCATTGATTGATTTGTTGGGTACACCTGCACAAGCTGATATGACCGCAAAGATGACCCCGAATATCGCAACACGATTAACAGAAGAAGTGCTTAAGGCGACAGCACACCTTGCTACAGTGATTCAACAACAAAGCAATGCAGGAACGCAATATAGCCTTGCTTGGTTGATTCAAGAAACCCTAAAAGCCATCCAAACTCAAGGTAAAAAAGCCACAGCCAGTGTGCCGTTAAACCAAACAGGCGAACATGAGCAGCATATCAATGGTGATATTTTAGAGTTTGTCACCTTACAACCTGATGCCTTAAATGATCCGATTTGCGCAACATTGGCTGACGATCAAAGTTCTAAAACGGATAAAAGTATTAGCTATGCGATTGGTGCGGAGCGGGTTAATCATTCAGACTTTTACTTGCCTAAAGTTGGTTTTGCCTTTAGTCGTCAATATAACTCTCAAATGAATGAGTTTGATCACAGTATGATCGGCGCACGTTGGATGATGCCATTTTCCAATGTGATCATACAAAATCAAAATGGGTATTTAGTTATTGACAGCAATGGACGCAAACACCAACTGCCTGCTTCGATCGTCTATGAAAAATATCAGGTACCCTTTGAAGGCTTTAGTGTCGCACCACATGACGATGGGGATTTATTGCTGAATTTTGGTTCAGACTGGAATTTCCATTTTCATAGTTTTAATGCTGGAAAACATTATCACCTCGTTCAACAATTTAATGATCAGACTGATGAAAAAGTAGTACTGACCTATTTATTGTTTGAACAATTTGCCTATTTACAGGCGATTGATTTTCAATTGAAGCGTGCTAAACATTTAGTCAAATTTGCTTTTAATGAACAAGCCAAAGTCATTGCCGCATTTGTCGATGATCAAGTGGAAGCATTGGCACGTTATGAATATGATCAACAAGGTAATCTGATCAAAGCCATTGATCAAAATGGACATACACGCAGTTATGAGTATAACCATGCCCATCAATTGACCCGTTATACCGATCGTACTGGGCGTGGGCAAAATATTCGATATGAATCTACTGCACCTAAAGCCAAAGCGATTGAGGAATGGGCAGATGATGGTAGTTTTAAAACCCGTTTAGAATGGCATCCACGTTTGCGTCAAGTGGCGGTTTATGACGCCTATGATGTTCCGACCTATTATTATTTTGATTTAGATGGTTTTACCTATCGTACCCGTTTAGCCGATGGTCGTGAAAAGTGGATATCTCGAGATAGTCAAAAACGGATTACGCGTCAAATTGATTTTGCAGGCTTAGAAACAGAGCAAGTCTATAACGATCAAGATCAATTGGTGAAAATTGTACAGCCAAATGGCGGCATCATCCTATTTGCTTATGATGAAAATGGTAATCTGACTGAAACTAAGGACCCAGAAGGCAATATCTGGAAAAAACAATATGATGCTGATGGCAATGTCAGCAAAGACATTAATCCTTTAGGACATATCACCCAGTATAAATATAATAATGACAACCAATTGGTTGAAGTGATTGATGCCAAAGGCGGCTCAAAGAAAATTCAATATAATGATCTTGGGCAGATGGTGTCGTATACCGATTGTTCAGGGAAAAGCAGTGCTTGGGAATATGATGAAGACGGTACGCTGACCGCACAAGCTGCTGCGGATGCACAACAGGTTCAGTATCTCTATAGTACTCAAGGTAAAGACCGAGGGCAGTTACAAGCAATCATTTATCCTGATGGATTAAAAGAACAATTTGAACATGATGAAGAAGGGCGTTTACTTAAGCATACCGATAGCAAAGGCTTAATTACCCAATATAAATACAATCAAGTCGGGCTATTAGAACAACGTATTGATGCCAATAGACACCAAATCGGCTACCAGTGGGATAAGCAAGGTCGAATTCAAAAACTAAGCAATCAAAACCATGCCGAATATGTATTTGACTATAATCGTTTTGGGCAATTGGTGCGTGAACAAGCTTTTGATGGTGAAGAAAAGCACTTTACATATCATGACAATGGATTTTTATTTCAAATCCGCCAACCCAATATTCTGACTCAATTCGGCTATCATATGGATGGTTCGATTGCGTCAAAAACTTATACCCATTTGCAGACTCGGCATAGCCAAGTTGAAGAGTTTGAATACAACTTAAATAACCAACTCAGTAAAGCGACCAATACAGAAAGCCAAATTGATTTTTATCGTAATCAACTTGGACAGTTGGTACGTGAGCATCAACACTATAAAGTACCAAATCTAAACCCACTGACCGCAGTATTACGTTATGAGTACGATGAATTGGGGAATTTGACTCAAACCATTCGTCCTGATGGACAAGTACAAGCCAATCTAAGTTATGGATCAGGGCATATTTATGGCATTGCCTTTAACCAACAAGATATGGTGGCATTCCAACGTGATGATTTACATCGTGAAACCACGCGACTGCTGGCCAATGGTTTAGTGCAAACTAAGGATTATAATGATGTGGGCTTACTCAGCTCACAAGTCATTCGCCCAGAGCAAGAAACAACGGACAGGGTACAATTTCAAGCAGAACGTCATTATCACTATGATAACAACTATTTGCTGACTCAAGTCGATGATAGTCGTCTAGGAAAGTTAAATTACCAATATGATCCAATCGGGCGTTTAATCAAAAGCCAAAACCCATATAAATCTGAAAGCTTTAGTTTTGATCCTGCGGGGAACTTGATTGATCCGATTGCCACTCAAGCTGCGCAAGTAAAAAATAACTTGATTAGCCAGTATCAAGGCAAACATTATAAATATGATGCACAGGGCAATGTGATTGAAACCACTCAAGCCGGTCAGACCTTAAAACTCACTTGGGATAACTTAAATCGTCTGATACAAAGTGACAGCAATGGTCAAATCACAGACTATGGTTATGATGTTTTTGGCAGACGATTATTTAAGAATAACCAAACAGACCACAGCCTAACCTTATTTGGTTGGGATGGTGA
>NZ_JBIMCW010000054.1:0-7990 GCF_048552295.1 Acinetobacter legionensis | reverse complement strand
AAATAAAAAAATATCTCATTTAAACGCTCTATTTTCACCATAGAGAGGCTATCTCAAACTTAAACATAGAATCGCACCTAAAAACAAAAAAGTCTCTCTAAACTCAAATAGAAGCAAATGACACAACACTAATAAGCCACTAAGAAGACATAAACCAAGCGAGTGTCTACGAGCGACATCACCAAAATTCGCGCCTAGACTTTCTGAAAAACAGCTTTTTAGGCTGTGAAGCCTAAATAAGCGTAAATCACATGCAGAAAATGGAGCCTAGATCGAGCGTAGCGAGTAAAAAAGTTTTATGAGCGAAGCGAATTCCGAGTGCTTTTGCTCTTGCCTTTGCTTTTTTTAAAATTCACAACAAAAAGAACCAAAAAATTGCCCCTCGAATCGAGCGATAGCGAGATTCAATAGAGTTTGAGCGCAGCGAAAACCAAGGGCAATTTTTTTTTGCCTGGGCTTTTAATTATTTTTAAAGTTTTTAAATGCTTTTAAACATGCTGAAACCCTTTATTTACAAGGGATTCAAAACCTATATGACACCGTTTACCTTGCAATATGACACCGTTTACCTTGCAATATGACACCGTTTACCTTGCAATATGACACCGTTTACCTTGCTTGTAGCACTAAAATTAATTATTGTGTCATAGCATAATAATTAATACTGGTGCTTCATGAGAGAATTAGTGGTAAAAGACAATGCCTTAATCAATGCAAGCTATAACTTGGATTTAGTAGAACAACGTTTAATTTTATTGGCTATTGTTGAAGCAAGGGAAAGTGGGAAAGGGATTAATGCTAATGATCCCCTTGAAGTACATGCCGAAGGCTATATCAATCAATTTGGTGTACATCGCAATACTGCCTATCAAGCATTAAAAGATGCCTGTAATGATTTATTCGCTAGACAATTTAGTTATCAAAAAATAAATGAAAGAGGGAATATTGAGAACTATAGATCCCGTTGGGTTAGTGAAATTGGATATGTAGATAATGAAGCAGTGGTTAAGCTTATTTTTGCCCCTGCCATAGTTCCATTAATTACGCGCTTAGAAGAGCATTTTACTAAATACGAATTGCAGCAAGTTAGTAATCTCAGTAGTGCTTATGCTGTTCGTTTATATGAGTTATTAATTGCTTGGAGAAGTACGGGCTCTACTCCAATTATAGAGCTAAGTGATTTCCGTCAAAGAATTGGCGTACTCGATACTGAGTACAAGCGTATGGAACGCTTTAAAACTAGTGTACTTGAGCTCGCTATTAAACAAATTAACGAACATACAGATATCACAGTGAAGTATGAACAACACAAAAGAGGTCGATCAATTTCAGGTTTTTCTTTTACGTTTAAACAGAAGAAAAAGGATAATCCATCAATAGAAAGAGATCCAAATACCTTAGACCTTTTTTCAAAGATGACCGATGCTCAACGGCATATGTTTGCAAACAAACTTTCAGAACTCCCTGAAATGGGTCGCTATTCACAAGGAACTGAAAGCTATCCTCAATTTGCTGTTCGTATTGCTGAGATGCTACAAGACCCTGAAAAAATCAAAGAACTATCCCCATACCTAAAAAAAGTGGGATACATGCCATCAAATAAAAAGGACACCGTAAATGGCTAAGTTATCACTAAGTGAAGTATCTAAAAAATTTCATGTGGATAGATCAACCATTTACAGAGCTGTACGTAATGGACGTTTATCACGCTCCAGTGATGGACAATTCGATCTAGCAGAGGTCATCCGATGCTTTGGAGAACCTGAGCAAACATCTCAAAAAATTGAATCATCTAAGCAAGAAGGTGATGAATCTACAAAAAAACTTATTGCCCATTTAGAAAATGAAGTCAAAAAATACCAAGAACGTGAAGAACGGTTAATGCAACAAATTGACCGTATGCAAACACTCATTGAGCTGAAAAGTGTTGCACCTGCCACAGCATTACCACAACAAGATGCTACGGCATGCGACACCGACATGCCACAGCATGCGACAACACAACAAGACAATGATAATAAAAAGAATAATGAATTCAATATTGCAGAAAATGTGGCAGTGCCACAGCAAGAAACTACGGCATACCACACCCAAACGCTACAGCATGCCACGTTGCAAAATGTGGCAGTGCCACAACACAAAAAGCGTGGCTTATTTGGCCGTGTGCTGAATGCTGTTTTTGATAATGACTAAGGGAGAGAGATCATGCCGAAACTGAAAGACATTGCCCTAGGAATTATTGTGGCCCCGCTGCTGATCCCGATCATGCTGATTGCATCCTACCAAGATAAAAAGGCACTTAAAAAAGAGCTGAATGAACGCCAAAAAGAAAAAGACCAGGAATCCTGATTATTCAATTAACCTAAACAAAGTCGTGAAACATTGCTCACTTATTAAGCGTGGAACGTGAAAAATCATAAAAAAAGCCCACCTTGGGGAAGATGATCTATCAACTAGAAACTACAGCATTGATTTCTAAAGATAATTATAACGCATTTCGTATAAGGTGTATTATGTTAATTTTAGCAAAACTTCAAATTATCTTACTGCTTCATATCCTTTAACCATCCATAAATATATGGATCCTTTTTCAATAAGCTTGCCACCATCTCACTACGTTTAGCCTTATCCAACCTCAATAGAATACTTCTGAGGTCAGCATTAATAGAGTTTTCTGGAGCCCCTCTATCACGAGCCTTGCTATACCAATCGTGACCAAGATCATATTCATGATTCTCCATGTATATAGCCCCTAATAAGGTACAAGGTCTATAGTCTTGAGAACTATGATCATGTGCTTTTAATCCATGCTCTATAGCGGTATCTGATTTCTTGAGATCCCTTTTTACTCCACCTAGAGTAGTAAAATAAGCAGATAATAGTTTGCTATTTTTATTTGAGGAAATTTTTGTGTTTTCTAGAAATTTTTCAGCTTCTTTACTAGCTTTACATTTTCTTAATTGGCTAGAGGCATTGATAGCATGCCAATCTGATTTAGTTACTTCATATTGTTTAAGATAAAAGTCAGCTTCTACACGATGAAATTTCATTTTAACTTCGCCAGTAAAAAACTCTCGTCCTTCTGAACTTAACCAAATAGCATCTTGTTCCTGTAATCTTTGTTGGTTATCCAATAAATTCAATATATTAAGTAGTTTAGATCTTTGCTTATTGCCAATAAGATAAGGATAAATTTCATATTTATTTAAAAGAGCTTTCTCTCTTTGCTGTGCAATATATTTTGGATCAGATTCTAGTTTCTTTCTTCTCTCACGTTCAGCTTGTTCTCTAGCTTTTCTTTCTTGAGCTAATTTTTCTTGACGTTTTTGCTCTTCAATACGCTCTAGCTCCTTAAGTTTTTCTAGACGTATTTGTTCCTCTTCTAAACGTTTTTTATATACAACTCTGTCATTTGAAGATTCTTTTTTATATTGATTAAAAGAGATCTTCCCTTCAATAAGGGCATATAAAGCATTCAGATTATTGCGAAGTAAATAGGCTTTTTCTGGCAAAGTTAAACTGTCATTCTGCTTCGTTTTTAATTTCTGGATGATTTTATGAAGCATACTATGTGGAATAATTGAACTTTCTAAATGATCTAAATAGTAAAAAGCTGCATCTTTCTTCATGTCATCAATATATTTCTGATGTTTTTGAGCATCTTCAACCGTTACTTTTCCCCGATAATTAGAACGATATGAGTTTTTAAATGTATTTCTAGTCATTTCAATTTTTCAAAAGCTATTACGATTCAATTAAATAATATTTTTTATAGCATGAAAAGCTTTTATATTTAACAGAATGGGCCTTATACGAAACGTGTTTTTAATATTACTTTAAGATCAGTATCTTATCGTTATTCATACCCTCTGGAACGTTCTCGTTCAACCGACTTGGAAACAAGTCGGTTTCTTTTTAAGCAAAACTGTAACTTTTAGCCAATAAAATTGATCAAAAAACATTCATTTTTGCATTTTTTTCTGATTTCTCAAGGGTCACAATTCAGAAATAATCCCCAATTTCTGCGGACAACTCTTGGGATAAAATAGGCCAACTTTGTAAGCTAAAACTTACACAGATTTAACGATTTTGCAGATTGGTAATTCAAGTCATTAGCCCTATGATGAATACATAAGGAAACTGGATGTTTCCAGACAACAAGAATAAGAAAATTGCGCAAGGAATGGGCAGCACGAGATCAGTAAGACGAGCAATCCGATATGAAAAAGCCCGACAGGATGTCGGGCTTTTTTATTGTCTATGTTTTCGCTTTAAATCACACTTAGAGGTGCATCCAAAATCAGAATAAGGATTGATGCTAGCTAAAAATTAAGATTTCAGTTAATAAGGTTTCTCTTTTAACTATGGGATCTTTATTTTATAAAATATAAACTTACTAGATAATTTTGATATGTGTCATAATTTAAATATGCAAAATATACGAAAGGTTAGAATGTTCCATACCACTTCTTTGATAACTATAGAACAAATTTATAATTTTTAAAAAAAATCTCCAAACTTCAAGAATAGTAACCAATTTGAAAAGTTAAAAGTTTTTTCTTTGAACTTCATGACCATAGAATTAGTGCTTTTGAAGCAAAGGAACCATTAAAATTCACACTAAATTTTAATAAGGCTTGGCTAGTAATAGATGCTATATCGGCACCTAATTTCAATCATAAAGAATTATTTTTGAATTGGGTATATATAAGATTTAATATCACAAGTTAAATTAAAAGGACTGATTTTTGTATAATACAAAAATCAGTCCTTAAAACTCAATTAATTAACCATCTAACTTTCCTGATACCGATAGAAGGTCTGATTTATAATGGCCTACAATTGAATTCTGATTATCATTTATAGAATATAGGAGCTGAAACAGAATTCAGTTTATCTATACAATTTTGAAAATTTTTCCACTCGATGTACTTTGAAAAAACATTTCAAAATTTGGCCGAATATCTTCACCATCAACGGTGATATGTTTTACATTAGAAGAAGATTGCGTAGTAGCAAAATACTTATCAACTGTTGCTTGAATAGCCTGTTTAACCCCAAATTGATCTTTCACACTGATACTTTGTTTAAGCATTTATATACCTTTAATAAAATTGTAGTAGAAAAAATAGCGAAATCAATACTTGATATAAAAATTAATACCTACATAACTCTTTGATTTAATTTAAAAAGGTGATGTAATGAAGTATAAAAAGTACGACCATCTAAATTTAAATCAACTACAATTCCAGACTGAAGCAAAATTCTTTTACCTACTTCAATTTGTTGTAAACCTTGACGTGTATTCTGCATTTTATTTAATGGAATTAACGATACAATAATTTCAGTGCCATTTTTAGATTTTGCAATTAAATCATTTATTTTTAACAACTTATATCCTATTTTTTGGGATTTTTCCGATCTGGAAAACAACTTTAAAATTAAATTTTGGATCATAAAAAAGCACTGATTAGTGCTTTTTTATTACTGCCTATTATTACTTAGATAGCAACAATATTTACAGCATTTGGTCCTTTTTGACCTTGGGTAATGCTGAATTCAACCATTTGACCTTCAAGTAAAGTTTTGAAACCTGAACTAGCGATCTCGCTGAAATGAGCAAAAACATCTGGGCCTGATTCTTGTTGAATAAAACCAAAACCTTTAGTTTCGTTGAACCACTTTACAGAACCTTTAACGATATTTGAGTTTGACATAATATATCCTACTAATTTTTAATAATTTTTAGTCATTTTCTTGACTGGGTATAACTTTGAAAATAATAAAGAAGCGACTTAAAATCTGAAAAAAACGAAGGATTATGACTAAAACTGCGATACTTAAAGAAGATTTACCGGAACAAGACTTTTTTCTAGTTAAAGTAACTATACACTAAAAACATAAAATATCAAGTTTTCTTATATATATATTTATTAAAATTATAAAAAAGATAAAATTAACTAAAAAATTAATAAAATCATATTTTTATTGTAAATGTAACAATATAAGGTAATATGTTGGTCTAGTAAGATTGATAAGTAATGAATGCGATTATATAGCTCTGTAATAACAATATTGATGTTTTTAATTTCTGGAATGATGATTTTTTCCCATATGCAAACTTTATATCAACCTCCAAATTTTACCGCTTTAAATATTGCTGATTAGCCATATTTGATAAAAAAAACCGCCTCTTAGGCGGTTTTTTTATTTTGGAAGAAATAATAAATATCTTTATTTAACATAAAATCTCTTATGCGAAGCATGACTGTTTTTAGTTAGTGGCAATCTGTGACAAAAATACACTAAGGATTTGTTTTTAATATATTTTATTAAAAAATGTGTATCAATGTGGCAAGCCTCTAATATAGATAAAAACAGTGAAACCCTTATCTGATAAGGGTTTCGTTGCATCCTAATAAGGTGCGTATGGTGTGTATCAAAAAGATGGCGATTTTTGATCAATTCAAGTGACCTAAAAAATAATAAAACCCACAAAATTCAATGAAATTTGAATTTTGAGAGCGTCAACTAATCATATTTAGCAAAAATTAGGCATTTATTATGCAAATCTTATGCAAAAGTTAGGCAAATATTTAGCAGAAATTTAGCAATTTTAAATATCTAAGCTTCAAAAATAGCTTTTATCCAAAAGCTTTAACAAAGAAATTCCATAGGACAAGATCAACATTGAGCAATAGCGAATTGTTGTCGGTAATGTAGTCGTTCACCTTGCGTGTACTATTACATTACACATCTTGCCTCATCGTACAAATTCTAGTTTGCGTATATTTGCCTTTATTTGCTACATACCAAACACTAGGATTTGCCTTAATTTGATCTTATTTGCTGATTTTTGCTTTTAGTTGCGTTTTTTTGATAAAACCATTTGCTTTAATTTGATGAAATTTGCTCTTTTTTGATAAAAAAACACCAAAATAAGTACCATTTAAGCTCTTACAGGCTTATTTAGGGTTCAATCGTCTCCATTCAGCCATTAAAGCTGCTTCTTCCTGCTCCAAAGTCGTTTCACCGTTCAAAATACGCTGATGCCTTGCATCTTCATAAGGTTGGCAAGCATCAATAATCTCTTGGGAAAATTCATGATCTACGATTCCCTTTGAACTTCTAAAAATCTCTTTTAATCGTTCTTTTTCTGCTTCATTCATAAATACAGATCCTCTTTGTTTGGTGCTTACTTAAATAACTCGCTATGCGTTCCAGTACGCACAAAAACCACCATTTCAAACTTAGAAAGTGGCTCGATACGATAGATCAGCAGAAAATCGCCACCGACATGCAGTTCACGGCAGTTTTTCCATTGGTTACCACTGAGCGCATGATCAACCCATTCAGCACCTAAAGGCTCATCATTGGCGATAATCAGCATCATGACCTGTTTAAGCTTCCCCATATCATAACGACCACTACGAGAAAGCCTTTGCCAATCTGCTAAGAACTCTTTGGTATAGTCCGATGATCGAGGTAAAACGGCCCGTTTATCTTTAGCTGTTTTTTTCGAGGTCATTAAACAAGTCTTCTACAGTTTCAAAACGGGCTTTCTTTGCTTGAATAAGTGCATCAGCTTCATTCATAGCAGCTACAGTTGTGGTATTGGGTACACGTACATCGAATGGAATAGCCTGTTCAGCCACGACACGAGTTAAAAAGATCCGTACAGCATCAGAAACAGACATCCCCATTGATTTCAAAGCCTGCTGTGCCTGTAACTTTGTTTCATCATCAATTCGAACGTGTAGCATTGAGGTTTGAGAAGTCATATCTTCACCTAAACATTATGTGACTCAATTGAGATACAATGTAGCATATTACCGCCTGAATATTTTAAATAAAAGGATCTTTCGATTTATTCATCAAACAGAAAAATTAGGCAAATAAAAAAATATCTCATTTAAACGCTCTATTTTCACCATAGAGAGGCTATCTCAAACTTAAACATAGAATCGCACCTAAAAACAAAAAAGTCTCT
>NZ_JBIMCW010000053.1:0-8619 GCF_048552295.1 Acinetobacter legionensis | reverse complement strand
GAAACTCGAAGTTTTGATGACAAACCAAACTCTACAATTTACGTGTAGTGATAGCTAATCACTACAAAGAACAAGATACAAGATGACAAAAATCTTTTGTTGGACGAGGGGTATGTCCTGTACCCCACATTCCTACATACATTGGGCGACATCCCTGTCTTCCTGTGATAGGATAACCATCTAGGATTGAAAAGTACAAAAAATGGTTTGATAACCAATAGTTTCTATAAGTTCAAACAAAAATATAGGCTACATTTATGATCAATAAATTGATGGAAATCACTTGTATGAATAATTAGGGGATTTGATTATAAGTAAAGGTTTTTGTTACGGCCTATCGTTAAAAAGTCCGCTGTTTTTCCCATAAATTGATTTCAATCTTTTTATGTAAAATGTAGCAGTTCAAGCGACTTTGCTATAAACCTATTGTTATCTAAGGTCACTAAACGGGCGAATTTTATATTAGATATAAAAAATGCATCCTTAGATGCATTTTTTGACAGTATTTTAAATCAAGCAAATCTTAAAGTTGGCAAAATTGAATTGGCTGTTTAAGTGCTTGTCCCTTATATAAAACCTGACCATTTTCCAAGTGTTGAATGGTGCCATTACAGATCCATTCAACCGCTTGAGGATAAATTAAATGCTCAAGTACATGGACTCGTGCTGCAAGCGATTGCACAGTATCATGCAAAGTAACTTTTAAAATACCCTGAGTCAAAGCTTGACCAGCGTCTAATTCAGCAGTAACAAAATGCACAGTACAGCCATGCAAAACATCACCTGTATTTAAAACACGTTGATGAGTATGCATGCCTTTGTAATTTGGCAATAGAGAAGGGTGGATATTCACCATTTTTCCTTCCCATGCTTGCACAAACTTTGCACTGAGAATTCGCATAAAACCAGCAAGAATGACTAAGTCAACATTCCAATCCTGTAATTGTTGATGCATAACATCATCAAAAGCTTCACGATTAGGGTAGTGTTTATGCTCAATCACAGTCGTTGCAATGCCTGCTTTTGTAGCACGTTCTATGGCAAATGCTTCAGGTTTGTTGGAAATAACCCCCACGATTTGCCCTGAAAGATTGGCATCAATCAAGGCTTGAAGGTTGCTTCCATTGCCTGAAACGAGTACAGCAATTTTAATCATGTGGGGAGCTTATGCAAAAATCACACGAATTTTTTCGTCTGCGCCTTCAATTGAAGCAGCATTTTCTTGGATATGACCAATGGTCCATGCTTTTTCGCCTTGAGCAGTTAAAACTTCAATGGTTTTGTCAGCATCAGCAACGTCAACTGCAATGACCATACCCACACCACAGTTAAATGTACGGTACATTTCAAATTGTTCTACAGCACCTTCACGTTGTAAAAGTTTGAACAATTCAGGCCATTCCCACGATGATTCATTAATCACAGCTTGAGCACCATTTGGAAGTACGCGAGGTAGATTGCCTGGTAAACCACCACCTGTGATATGTGCCATTGCATGAACATCAACTTGTTTGCATAGCTCAAGTACTGGTTTTACATAAATACGTGTTGGTTCCATTGCAACATCTGCAAGCGGACGACCATCTACTATCTGAGTTAAATCAACGTTTTTCACGTCTAAGATTTTACGAAGTAAAGAGTAACCGTTTGAGTGTGCACCAGAAGATGCTAAACCGATGAGAACATCACCTGCTTTTACTTTAGAACCATCAATGATTTTACTTGCTTCAACCACACCCACAGAAAAACCTGCTAAGTCATAGTCTTCACCTTCATACATCCCTGGCATTTCAGCAGTTTCACCACCGACCAATGCGCAGCCTGCAAGTTCACAACCTTTACCTATCCCAGTCACAACATTTGCAGCAACATCAACATTTAAATGTCCAGTTGCATAATAATCGAGGAAGAATAGAGGTTCAGCACCACATACAAGAAGATCGTTTACACACATTGCAACCAAATCTTGACCAATTGTGTCATGACGGTTTAAGTTCAATGCTAAACGTAATTTTGTACCGACACCATCTGTACCAGATACAAGAACAGGTTCTTCATAACCTTTAGGGATTCTGCAAAGTGCACCGAAGCCGCCTAAACCACCCATCACTTCAGGGCGTGTGGTACGTTTAGCGACAGATTTGATTCGATCGACAAGTGCGTCGCCCGCTTCAATATCGACACCAGCGTCTTTATAGCTTAAACCAGTGTTTGGGGTAGAAGTTGAGTTGCTCATAATTGAAGTCTCCGCATTCGCGCGGGGATTATACCCGAATATACGAAACTCTTATGTTATTTCTGCACTAAAATGCTATCTTTATTAAAATATTTTCCCCTCTATAACGAATAAATTTGAAATAGGCGTGATTCAATGCACGATCGGACTTTAAAACGAATTTTTATCCTTGCTGGAATTGCTTTAGTTTTATGGATTTTATATTTATTAAAACCCGTAGTGATTCCTTTTGTCGCAGCTTTTCTCGTTGCCTATTTATTTAGTCCAGTGGTAGATAAGCTGTCTAAATTTTTGCCAAGGTGGTTATCTATTTCAGTGGTATTTATTGGAATAGGTGTATTACTGACTTGGGCGACTTGGTTTGTTGTACCCTTGGTTTGGAAACAATTAATCTATGCGCGTGACAGTATTCCCGCGGGAATCCATTGGGTGAATTCTACTTTTTTACCGTGGTTATCCAACAATTTCAATGTTGAACATATGGAGTTGGATACAGATCAAATATCTAAAGTAGTGATGGAGTATGTTCAGACCAACTATAGTGCGGATAGTATCCAATCGATGGCATTAAAAATTGCCCAATCTGGACTGAGTTTTATTTCGATCGGTGGAACAATTGTTTTAATTCCAATTATTGCGTTCTATTTCTTACTTGATTGGAATCGGATGTTGGAGCATTTAAAAAGTTTTATCCCACGCCAATATGAAAGTAATGTGCTTAAAATTGTTGGTGAATGCCATAGTGTTTTAGGTGCTTTTGTCAAAGGGCAATTCCTTGTGATGATTTTATTGGGAATTGTCTATGCTGTGGGCTTGCAATTGGTTGGTCTAGAAGTTGGATTAATTATTGGTATGATCGCAGGATTGTGCAGTATTATTCCTTATCTTGGCTTTGGTGTTGGTATTATAGCTGCTGTCATTGCCTGTTTTTTCCAGTTTGGTCTAGATCCAAAGCATTTATTGATGGTTTTAGCTGTATTTGGTGTAGGGCAACTCATAGAGGGATATATCCTTCAACCTTTCTTATTGGGTGATAAAATTGGTTTATCTCCTGTAGCCGTAGTATTCGCAGTACTTGCAGGTGCGCAGTTGGGGGGATTTGTTGGAATGTTGATTGCACTTCCAGTTGCAGCTGTTATCGTGGTTTTACTCAAGCATCTCAAAGAGTTATATCAAGAAAGTCAGTTTTTTAAGGCCAATGATACTTTGGTGACTGTACAAAATCATGGTACCACTGAAACAATTTCAGTCGAAAGCGACCAAGTTGATCTTGATATTGAAGTTAAAAACACGCAAGATACTGATCAATCGATTAAAAATGATCAAAATCCACTTTAGGAATGATTTGAATATATGCGTCAATTGCAGTTGGATATAGAACCACAACTGGATGCCAGAATTAGTGATTTTTCTGGACCAGGTTGGGGACCTGTAATTGATGCTGTGCGTCAGCTTCATGCAGGCCTGATGAATCGTTTCTATATCTATGGTAGCGCTGGAACTGGTAAAAGCCATTTACTCACTGCGATTTGTGATTCTTATTTAGAAATTGGTAAATCTGCGATAAAAGTATCGTTATTGGAATTGTTAGATGCGCCTATAGAAGCAATCACATCTTTAGAAAGCTATGACTTAGTTGCCTTAGATGATATTGAAGCAATTAGTGGCGTACCGCATTGGCAAAAAGCGGTATTCCATCTTATTAACAATAATAATGAAGATGGCGGGCAGTTGGTATTTTCATCACGATTTGCGCCTATTGAATTAAAATTAGAACTCCCTGACCTACAATCTCGACTTACACAGGCTGTCAGTGTAAAAGTACCCAGTGGGCACTCCTATGCTGACCGGCATGCTTTATTGCATTCAGTCTTAGAACGTCGGGGTGTACATTTTGACCCACAAATAACGGAATATTTGCTATTACATGGCCCACATCAAACGAGTACACTACTTCAATCTGTTGAACAGCTAGAAAAGTTATTGAAGGGTGAGAAAACTAAATTATCTCACGCAACTTTAAGACAGATCTATGCATTGATTGATGAATATAGACAATAGTTGTTTTTACTGTTGTTGAGTGCGCGTAACACAAATAGATGAAGTTAATCGATTCATCGATAAAAATTCTTGAGAATTTTTATCGCGTGTGACAAAGTACGCAAAAAGGACTGATAGCAAAGCGTAATGCTGGCTAATAAGAAATAATTAAAAGAAATCAAGGAGACTATAATGCTCAAACGGGGCATAGGCTTAGGATTATTATGTATTACCGGTCAAGCATTTAGTGCAAATATTACTGTGACAACGACAGATGATATTGTAAAAGCTGATGATCAGTGTTCATTAAGAGAAGCAGTCGAATATGTCAATCAGGGAATGCCTGAGGCTGGCTATAATGGTTGTGGTGGTGGTAAAGAGGTTACTGCAAATATCATATTACAAGGGAATAAAGAGTATTCACTGAATAGCCAAATCAGGATACTCAAAGATGTGACGTTTGGTTCGACTTATGAAAGCAACGTAAATAATACACAAACGCTTATAGGTAAAAACAATGCCATTATTAAAATGGTTGGAAAAGAACGTTTATTTCAGATTGAAAAAATCATAGATTCGGCAGTAGAGACACCACCTGCAATGCTCAAAGTTTCATTTAATGAAATTACCTTAAAAGGGTGTAATGAAGCGGTATGTGCTGATCAAGGTGGTTTAATCTATAACAAAGAGTCTTTAGGTATAAGTAATAGCCAGCTTTTAAATGGTCATGCAAGACAAGGTGGCGCAATTTACAATGCGGGTGTGTATGTTGCGAATACTTCATTAAGTTCTGTTTCTATAAACAAGACCTTAATGAAAGGTAATACAGCAGTAGAAGGAGGTGTTGTTTATACCGAACTACCAACATTTGTTATTACACAGTCATTAATTCGAGATAATGAAGTTACAAATTCAGCAAGTTCAAATTTTGAAACAAAAAATCAATTTTCAGAAGAGGCTTTAAAAACAATTGGCTCCTCAATTCCTTTTGGAATTATGAATAGTACGATCTTTAGCAATAAAGGCTATGTAGTCAAGATTTACGATGCCATGCAAATCAACAATGTCACCATGATTCTCAATACTATGGGACTTATTGTAAACGCGCCCCAAAAGAAAGGTTATGTTGCAAATAGTATTATTGCTAAAAATGGTACACAAGATTGTACGATTGTGGCTGGCGGAGAAGCGGAACAGATCAGTAATAACCTCTATTCATCAGGCTGTAGTGGTTTTAAATCTACAGCATTAGGCAATGTACAACTAATTGCTGGGAATACCACGGAAGGCAAGTGTGACTATAGTACCGATGGAATTTTATGTCCATTTACAGAGGCACCTACTGTAGCTTTAGGTTATTTTTTACCAAGAATTTTAGCAAGTTATAATTCAGCTGAAGATTCACTGATTATTAACCATGGTCCAGAAGTACAAGATAAAATATTGGCATGTTCATCAGTTGATCAGCGTGGTAAAAATCGAGATGTTAATTCACAATTATGTGATCGTGGTGCGATTGAATTGGTGATTAACACCACAGATGTTACAACTGTGGGGCAAGATATTTTATATGGTGAAACAGCTAAGTTTTCAATCGCAGATCAATTACAAGATGGTGAGTTGGTTAGTGTTGAAAAGTGTAAGCAGATTTTTAATCGAGAGTTGGATGACAATGGTAAGCCTTGGCAAATTGGCTGTTTAAAAGTCATCCAAACAAATACCCCATCTAAAGGAACAATGTCGATAAACCAGGCTGGTGATATTGTGTATACCCCAAATAGTCGTTGGCAAGGTTCAGATGAATTTAAAATCAATGTGGTGACCTCAACCACAAGTTTTAATAAATCAGATAATCCTTATATTACGATCCCCGCACGAATTGTACAAAGAAAGCCAGATGATTTTAAGAACTCTAAAGTAAAGACTTCAGGTGGAAGTTTAGGGTTTCTTTCAATCATTGGACTGGTCGGTTTAGCAGGCTATCGACGGATAAAATATAAGTAAAGGATCGGATATGAAAAATTATAAAAAGGGATTTCTAACACTTGTTATTTTGTCGACCATGTCTCTGATGGCGGCAGAAGATAAAACAATTTATGTGACTACCTTTGAAGATGAGGATGGAACAAATCCTGACAAGTGTTCAATCAGAGAAGCCTTACGAGCTGCTGCTACACATAAAGCTTATGGTGGTTGCAGTGCAGGACAAGTTTATTCGACAGTGCCCAATGTGATTCAATTAGAAGCGGGTGAATATAAGCTGACGAAAGAGTTAAGACCTAATTCAGATATTTCCATTGTTGGTAAAGAACCTGGTGATTATAGTCGGCCAGATGTATTAACTAATAATTTCCCTGCTTCAACGCCATTAAAAACTACAATTTCAGGCCAAGGGACCTCGCGTATTTTCAATACCATTTATGAAAATAAGCCAAGTTTAACGCTGAAAGATGTGATTTTAAAAGATGGCTCTAGCTTGAATGACACCAATAGCAGCGTGGGCGGAGCGATTTATGCAGGCGGTGCAACAACCTTAACCAATGTAACAATTATCAATTCAAATGCGAAAACTGGTGGTGCAATTTATCTAAATGATGCTTCAAGTTCACTTACAGTCAACTATGGCGTGTTTGACGCAAATAAAGCTGATCAAGGTAGTGTACTTGGAATGACATGCTCTGATAATTTGGTTTTTACAACACGAAGTATCGCAGTGAATGGCACAACTTTCATTAATAATGGATCTGCAAATAGCTTAAGTATGTTTAGTTTTTGTGGACAGCCTTCTGTGACATTTACTGCAAATACATTGACAAAGAATACTGCAAGTATGAGTCAAGGGAGCATCATTCAATTTAGCCAATTAACACCACAAGGAAAGGTTAATTTTAGTGATAGTTCTTCTTTATCACTGCTCAGCAATACTATTGTAAAGAATGATGCTTGGGCAACACTATTATATGGATACAATGGTTTAAAAACTTTAAGCAATAATATACTGGCTTATAATAATGGGAAATCTTGTCGTTATGCAGATGGTGATGTCAGTAAAGTTGAAGGCTCAGGTGTAGTGCTGGGCTATAATGCTTTAAAGCTTACTGCTGGTAATGATCAGTGTGAAGTTGCAGAGGCAGTGACTAAAGAGGGTAAAGACCATTCATTTGATGTAAGTAATATTGAGTTCTCATCTATTTTAAATGACTTAGAGCAACCGAGTGAATCCACTGGTTTTATGCCGATGTATTTCCCTAAAAACTTAGGCACAGATAAAGATTTAGTTGATATTGGTTATACTGGGTGTAGTGGATCTGATCAGCGAGGTGTCACCCGAGTGGTTGCGGAAAACTCGAATGGTCAAAATGATGTAGCGAACTCATGTGATATCGGTTCTACAGAGGTTTTACGTCTTACAGCAAATAACTTAAGCTCGACCAATGCATCAGTGGTTGCTGCACTTAGCAATTATCAGAACATATTGGATAATTATAATAAGTTGATTGCTGACCCAGCAACCAACCAAGACTTTATTCCTTTTTATAAATTTCAATCAGAGTTATATAGTAATCTAATAAAATACACCAAATCAGATCAGAAATATCGCACCATCTTTGTTGACCCTTTTGCTGCCAATCTGCCAGCAGAAATCATTACTAAAGGGCAGGATGGCAAAGATATTAGGGTTGTAAAACATCTAAGCGTTGACAATTATGATGTGATTGTTAAGCCACTTGGTGTGGGTTTATTGAATAGCGATAAGGTCTTTGCGGGTAAGGAAGATCCAAACTTTAAGTGTGAATGGAATGCCAACTTAAAAAGAATTATGTTATGGCGTATAGACGACAGCATAACCCCATCAGGTGATAATGAATTCTGTAGTTATCAACTACAGTTAAAATCTGAACCAAATATTACATCTTCAGCTTATGTGATTGGAACCTTTGCTAACATTGCACCCATCGTAGAGGATAGTAGTTTTAAAGTTGAATATGGTTCAACTAAAGCAATTGATGTAGATTTACTCCAATATGCCAATGATGATGGTGATGGTAATGCAGCAGCTTTAACTGCAAAACCCAATAAACCAAAATTTTATATCAATGCAGATGGTGTTGAATTACCTATCCGAATAGGTACAAATATTGACCCAATAGTTATTACTGCAGATCGTAGTGGTCCTTGCCCAGGTGTTGATAGTAAATATACCTGCTATGGTGGCAAAATTCATATCCAACTCAGAAACACACTGTGAACCGTACCGGGTTTGTCGGAGAGTCAATATTCTGAGAGACTATCCCGATGACAAAATTAAAATATACCCCTGAAATCAGAGAAAGAGCGGTTCA
>NZ_JBIMCW010000052.1:0-10134 GCF_048552295.1 Acinetobacter legionensis | reverse complement strand
TGACCAGCTACCACAACAAAATAAGGTAGCTTAACTAGAGCAGAGTATCACTTATAAATAAGCTTTTAGTTGTTCAAACATGTGGGACCACCTCTCTTCCAAGTCTTATTCCATATACAAAACTCTTGCCCCATTTTGTTTTTCGTATGTGCTTGTTGATACATTAACTTTATTGAACACTTGTGTATCACTAATGTGGAGGAAAGATCAAAATTTTTAATATTTAAACTTTTTATTTAATAAACATATACATCCTTTTTATAAATTTTGTCTTATCTTTATTATAAATCCTTAACTTCAAGTGATCTCATATGACTAAAAGAACAATAAATATTTACGGAGCTAGGCAAAATAATCTAAAAAATCTTTCTTTGAAGATTCCCAAACATGAAATTGTTGTTTTTACTGGAGTCTCAGGTTCAGGAAAATCATCATTAGTTTTTGAAACTATTGGTGCTGAAGCGCAAAGACAGATCAATGAAACTCAAGACAGCTTTGTTCGCAACCGTCTGCAGCATTTTGGAGTTGCGGATGTTGACAAAATCGAGAATCTCAATGTTCCTGTGATTATCAACCAAAAACCATTAACAGGAAATATCCGATCAACCGTTGCAACAATTACAGACATTTATGCAAATCTTCGCCTATTATTTTCACGTATGGGTGAACCTTTTGTTGGTTATTCAAATGTTTTTTCTTTTAATCATCCCAATGGTATGTGCCCACAATGCGAAGGCATAGGTCTAGAGCAAATAATTGATATTTATAAAATACTAGATTTAAATAAATCCTTGAATGAAGAAGGTGCTATCAACTTCCCTACCTATCAACCCACTGCTTGGCGTTGGACGAGATATGCTGATTCTGGTTATTTCGATTTAGATAAAAAATTAAAAGATTATAGTGAAAAAGAATGGGATTTGTTTTTGAACGCTCCCCAGCATAAACCTTTAAATCCAAAAAGTGAATGGAAAAAAACGGCTCTTTATGAAGGACTGATTACCCGATTTGAACGTAACTTTTTAAAAGGTGAAGCACAAGAACGAAATCGTTATCGAGAAAAACTTGAGCAGATTATTAGCACCAAACCATGTTCTTTATGCCATGGACAACGGCTTAATCAAAAATCTTTATCTTGTAAAATTCATGGTAAAAATATTGCTGATTGTACTGCCCTATCTGTGTCAGCGCTTTTAGCGTTTATAGAGTCGATAAAAAGTGAGAAATTTGAAACTGTTTTATATGAGATCATTAACAAATTAATGAACTTAAACTTGGTCGGCCTCAGCTATTTAAATCTTAATCGTGTAAGCAACACCTTGTCTGGTGGTGAGTCCCAACGAATCAAGATGGTCAAACATTTAGGGAATAGCTTAGTCGACTTACTGTATATTTTTGATGAGCCAAGTGTGGGGCTGCATCCAAAAGATTTAGATAATATTATTAAAATCATTCAAAAAATTAGAGATAAAGGAAATAGCGTATTGCTTGTTGAACATGATCCTGATCTTATTAGAACAGCTGATCATGTTATTGATATGGGACCACTTTCTGGCGCAAACGGTGGTCAGATTATTTACCAAGGAACATTTGCGGAATTAAAAAACTCGTCTGGTTTAACAGGTCAATTTTTTAGAAGACCCAATACCTATAAGAAAATCCCACGTGTCAGTCATGAATGGATTTCGATTAAGAATGCCCATTTATTCAATTTGAAAAATATTGATGTAGCTATGCCTAAAAATTGCTTAACTGTTGTTACAGGAGTTGCAGGTTCAGGAAAAAGTACTTTAATAAGTAAAGTATTACCGCAACAATACCCTGAAACGAAAGTCATTGATCAATCTGCAATTACTGCAAGTATTCGGTCAAATTTACTTACCTATCTAGACCTTCTTGATCCGATTCGTCAACTATTTGCAAAAGCAAATAAAGTTAGCGTTAAGCTGTTTAGTTTTAATAGTGAAGGGGCTTGCCCTCAATGCAAAGGATCAGGTATCGAGAGAATTGAGTTGGCATTTTTAGATGATGTAGAAATGACGTGTGACTTATGCCATGGCTCGGGATATAAACCAGAGGTGTTAAAATATTATTATAAAGATAAGAATATTGCTGAACTTATGAAAATGACTGTCAGTGAAGCTAGTCATTTTTTTGAAGATTACAATTTACAGCAGCAATTTAATTCTCTAGTGAGCTTGGGTTTAGACTATATTGCAATTGGCCAACGCTTAAATACTTTCTCTGGAGGTGAGCGTCAAAGACTAAAACTCACAAAGCAGCTCAATGAAACAGATAATGTTTTTGTATTAGATGAACCAAGCACAGGCTTACATCCTTCTGATACTGAACGATTGATCGAGTTATTAAATAACTTAGTTGAAAAAGGCAATACCGTCATTGTTGTTGAACATAATTTAGATATCATGACTCAAGCAGATTGGGTGATCGATATTGGCCCATTGGCTGGAGATAACGGCGGTGAATTGGTATTCTCTGGAACAATTAGCGACTTACTCTCATTTGAAAAATCCTTAACGGGGCTCTATTTAAAAAAATATCTAGAGCTGTAAAAATATGAATAGTCACTTTCCAAATGTATGGTTTATATAGAATTTAGCTAACTAACACCATAAAGCCTTTAGGTGATGAACTAAACTTAGGTAAACATAAGTTAGATACTGTATGCCTAACTTATTAATTAATAGATTGTTATTTCGATTTAGCAAACATCACTCATTATTTTTATGTAGCATATTGGTCAGAAGCATGTTTAAACCTAACTCAAAAATTTGATCCTGATCTTCTATTGTCCAATAAGATTTAGCATCTTCCAGTAAAGTATATTTGTCTAATTTTAGATTTTTACCTGCTAGCTGATATCCCTTAGCTTCATCAATTCCTACACCTATTAAGTAATAATTTAAAATTCTTAAAAAATAACTCGCATTTTTTACACCTAAATTGGCATTCTTGAAAACAAGCAAAATACTATTCATAAAGTTATATCCAATATCTGTATTCAATGGATGAACAGCTAAGATAGGAAAAAATTTTGGATATTCCTTAGATAATTTTCTCCATTGTTTTGCTATATACATCAATTGTTCTTTTGGATCGTCTACTTGCTTTTTTAAATTAATTTTTGAAATCAAAAAATCTACGATTTGATCAAGAATTTGTTCTTTATTCTTCATGTGATAATAAATACTCATAGCTTCACAATTGAGCATTTGAGCAAGTTTACGCAGACTGAAACCTTCTATACCGTTCGTTTCTATCATCTGTAAAGAGGTTTGAATAATTAAATCTCTCGACAAATTGACTCTTGTTTTTTTATGGTTCTCTGTTCGATTTGACATAATAATGTTTACCTTATAATCTACCTTACAGTGTAAGTTTAGCAAAAAAAGGAATAAAAATGAAGTACACATTACATCGCTGGGAGTATGAAGGGAATTATTTGTCCTTTAAAAATTATAAAATCTTTTACAAGTTTTCACCTAAACTGAATGCCCAAACGATTTTATTAATTCATGGTTATCCCACAAGCTCATTTGACTGGGCTAAAATCTGGGATACTCTAGCTGAGAACTATCAAATACTTGCTATCGATTTACTTGGATTAGGATTCTCTGATAAACCAAGTAAATATATATATTCTGTTCAAGATCATGCCGATCAAGCTATTGCCTTGATTGAATATTTGAAGCTAGAGGAAATTCATTTAGTCGGTCATGATTTAGGTGTAGGAATCATTCAGGAATTGCTCGATCGACAGCAGAACAACCTTTTAGCATTTAAAGTTAAATCTTCTATTTTTATGAATGGTAGTTTATTTCCTGAAGTATATCGCCCTCGCCTAATCCAAAAACTTATGGCGTCTATTCTTGGACATATAATAATATATTTCTTATCTTTTCGTGTTTTCTCAAAAAATATGAAAAATATGTTTGATCAAAAGAATCAGCCAAGTGAGTTAGATTTAGAACAATGGTATCAACAATTAATTATGAATCATGGGAAAAAGAGCCTAGTTCAATTAAACCGTTCAATTTTCCAGAGGTTTAAACACCGTGATAGACTTGTCAATGCTTTGATTAATAGCCAGATTCCTTTATTACTCATCAATGGGAAAAGTGATCCTAATTCTGGTGAACATATGGCGCAAAGATATATAGAAATCATTCCTAATCCCAAAGTAATTGAAATTGAAGATTGCGGACACTGGACTCCTTGGGAGCAGCCAACCATCGTAGGAAAAGAAATAAAAACTTTCTTAGCTTCATTTTGAATATCGATTGATTGTTTGAGCTGCTTATCTGAAATCAATATTATCAAATGGTTATTTATTTTTTATATTGAGTATCTTCTTTATTGGAAGATACTCAATTTACAGTGTAAATTTATGAAATGTTAAGAGTATTATTAAGTTAATTCTTTGAAAGAACTCATCATAAAAGTAAGAAAGTAGATTTGAGCTAAACTTAAGTTAACTAAGTCTTTGGTAGCATCTTGTTTTATCAGTTTTTAATCGTTTTTAAATCTTATCTTAATTTAACTTTGCCATCAGTATCCAAGGCATTCGGATACTGATCATTTTCTAAAATATCCTTTACATATTACTATTATCTAATTTTTTCTATAATTACTTTATCTATATCAAAAATTCAAAATATCTCCGATTGCATTGTTTATAACCCAAAATCAAATGTAACTATTATCTTGCAAATAGTAATGATAAAAATTCCACTAAATAAATGAGAATGATTATTGATAATTAATTGTGCATATGTTACTTTTTGTAACGCTTTTTTGCCCGTAACAGGTTTAAAGCAATAGAAAGACAGAAAACCCGATAGCGCGCATTTTTTATTATGGAATTTATCTTATGTACACCTTCTTCCCTCTAAGACATGCATTCAAAATGCATCCTTTAGTACTTTCTATGGCTTTAACTATTCCATCTGTTGTTTATGCAGAAGAAAAAACAGAAACAGTGGCTTTACCAACAATCAAAGTACAAGCAGAAAGCGAAAATTCAGCTATTACAGAAGGAACTCAAAGCTATACAGCCAAAAAGACAAATACTTCAACAAAATTAAATTTGTCTCTTCGTGAAACACCTCAATCTGTCAAAGTTTTAACACGTGAATATTTAGATGACCGAAACATTGATTCTTTTCAAGATTTAATGAATACGATTACAGGTGTTTCAACATCGCGTACCGATGAACGTCAGTCTGTTTATGCTCGAGGATTTCAGGTCGATTACTATTTAATAGATGGAATGCCGAGTACCACAAACTTAGGTGCAGGTGATCTTGATTTAGATATTTATGATCGTGTAGAAGTTGTTAAAGGTGCAAATGGGCTTACCACAGGTGCTGGTAATCCTGCAATGGGACTAAATATGGTCCGTAAACATGCCAATGCAAAAGAGTTGACGGGTAATCTGAGCACTTCACTCGGTTCTTGGAATGCATGGAGTAGCTCTGCGGATATCTCTACGCCACTGAACGAAGATGGTTCACTTCGTGGACGTATGTTCGTCAAACATACTGATGAAAAATCCTTTATGGATTTTTATGAAAAAGAACGCAATGTATTTTATGGTGCGATTGATTACGATTTGAGTGATAAAACTAGTATGTCACTTGGTGCAACTTATCAAGAGTTACAACGTGATGGCATTCGCTGGGGAGGCACTCCAGCATTTTATGATGATGGAAGTCGTACTAACTTTGATCGAAGCTTAACGGTAACTGCACCTTGGACATTTTGGGATGTAAATACCACAGCAGTATTCGCCAATTTAAAACAGAATTTATTCAATGATGTTAATTTAAATGTTGCATATACCTTTCGTAAAGAAGATGTAAATACCCTTCTGCTTTACACTGGCGGTCAAGTAAACAAAGCAACCAATACCAGCCCACTAAAAAATAAACCTGATCCTAAGACAGGTAAAATCACAGATAATGTTTCAGTATATGGCTCAGAAGCAAGCAATGAAGAAAATAATATTGATCTTTTCATCAACGTGCCTTTTACACTATTTAACCGCCCACAAGAAATAATTATTGGTGGTTCATGGAACAAAAACGAGAAGACCAAGGATATTTTTGGGGGATCCAATACTAAAAATGAAGTCGAGAAGTATTTAGGCGGTCCGCTCGACTATAACAATATGGCACAACCACTACTTCAATCCGTCATTTTGAATGGTGTAAATGCTCTGAATCAAACGACTCAAACTTCGGCTTATATTTCTGGTAAATTTCAAATTCTCGATCCATTAAAAGTGATTGTAGGTACACGTTTATCTAATTGGAAATATGAGTCTGAAAATGGTGTAGGCAATCGTGAATTTAACAACGAAGTCACGCCTTATATTGGCGCTATTTACGATTTTGCAAAAGATCACTCAGTCTATGTCAGCTATACAGACATATTTAAACCGCAAAGCCGTAAAGATGTAAATGATCAATATCTAGATCCTGCGAACGGTAAAAACTATGAAACAGGATTAAAAAGTGAATGGTTTGGCGGACGTTTAAACACAGCTTTATCAGTATTCCGCATTGAACAATCTAATTTTGCTGAAGCGATACCAGGAGGATTTATTGTTCGTAATGGTGCACTAACCACTGATCAAGCTTATCGTGGTGTAGATGGAGTTGAAAGTAAAGGTTTTGAGTTCGAAGCAGATGGTGAAATTAATGATCACTGGGGCGTTAATTTTGGTATTGCTAATTTTGAAGCAAAAGATGCAAAAGGTGTAAAGGTTAATACAACGAATTCACGCACAACATCTAATCTATTTGTGAAATATAAAGTAGATCTATGGAGTGCTGGACTCGGTTTAAATTACAAGAGTAAATACTATACGGGTACTGGAAATACACGTATAGATCAAGATGCTTTTGTACTTGCTGGTGCGATGTTAGGTTATCAAGTTGATAAAAATATTAAGCTTCAGCTGAACGTTGACAATATTTTTGACAAGAAATACTACGAAGGTATTGGTGCAAACTCAATGAATTGGGGTACACCAAGAAATGCCACATTAAGTGTCCGCTATAATTTTTAATACATTTTAAATTAAACCCTCTATTTTATTAGAGGGTTTCTTCTATAGTCTTGCTATATTGGATATTTAAGGTCTCATTTTACTATAATGTATAATGAAATTAAGCTATCGCACGCTGAGCAATAGTTAGTGCCTCCTCCAAATCCGCTTTTAAATCGTCTACATGTTCAAGTCCAGCATGTAGACGTACCAAATATCCACGACTAGGCAAATGACTTTGAGTTCGATAAGGCGTTCCAACTGGCAAAATCAAACTTTCAAATCCACCCCATGACAAGCCAATGTGGAAAAGCCTTAAAGAATCAAAGAAAGCCTCAACAAAACATGGATTGTTTTGTTTTAAATAAAAAGAAAATAAGCCTGTAGACCCAGAAAAGCTCTGTTGCCATAGTTTGTGATATGGATTCATTGCTAAAGCTGGATGATTTACCACATCGATTGCTGGATGTTCATTTAGATAATGAGCAAGTATCACGCCATTCTCTTCATGTTGTTTTAAGCGGACAGCTAAACTCCTTAATCCACGTGAAGCTAAATAAATATCATCTGGACTTGTCGTTTCACCAAAAAAATGCACAACTTTATTTAATTGCTCAATCGATGCTGCATTTGCAGTTGCAGCCCCCATGAGAATGTCAGAATGCCCACCAATATATTTTGTGACAGCCTGAATTGAGACATCGGCACCATGTTTTAAAGGTTGAAAAAACAATGGCGTTGCCCAAGAGTTATCTACTAAAACCTTGGCATTCATAGCATGGCTTATTTCTGAGATTGCAGCAATATCACTAATTTCAAAAATAATTGAACCCGGTGACTCTACAAAGACCACGCTGGTTTTTTGATTAATTTTGCTCTTTAACTCGTTTAAATCACATGAGTTAAAGTATTCAACATGGATTCCCAGTTTGGGCAACATACTGTCTGCAAAACTTCGTGTTGGCCCATAAATATTATCAGCAATCAGAACGTGATCACCTGCTGCAACGAATGCCATTAATGCATGTGTACAAGCCGATAGTCCAGATGGAAAAACCATGCATCCTGCCCCACCTTCTAATGCATTAATTGCACTTTCAAAAGACTTTGCTGTAGCAGCACCAAAACGGCCATAATGTTTATAAACACCGCCATTTTGCTTATGATCTTCCCATTCTTTAAAACTATCGACAACAATAGTTGAGCCTCGATAAACAGGTGTATTCACCAAACCATCAAAACGCTGAGGGGTTCTTCCCAAATTTATGACTTGTGTACAAAAATGATTCATAGCAGCACCAGCATGATTTCTAAGAAATATTTCTACAACCAATGATAGATAAAATGCATAGAATTTTTATTTTAAATAAATCACTATTTTTTAAAAAATATAGAATATAAATCCGTATTTTAACATTTACTGGGAATTTTATTCCCTTAATGACATGATAAGGTAAATACTGATAATCTGGCTGAGTGATATGTTCAGTGCTTTATTGAATAATTTTTAAGGCTTATTTACCTTTCTATAGTCATTGAGATAGTTCGATTCCTTTGTAAAAAGCATTTCACAGATCAAAGCCTAAAAGAAATATAGACTATTGAGGACTTTGGTTTTTATGGAAAAACATCAATGCTCAAAGAAAATTTAAAGGTAATTCAGTTGTATACTTAATTTGCTCCATTGCAAAACTCGAACTCACATCAGTAAGACCAGAAATTTGAATTATTTTTTTATAGACTTTGTCATACTCAAGAACATCGGGTACAGCGACTTTTAACAAATAATCAGTCTCTCCAGCCATCCGATACACTTCTATAACTTCATCGATTGTGTGGATATGATTGTGAAATTTTTGAATCCATTCTGCATTATGTTGTGCTGTTTTAATAAAAACCATAACAATCACGTTGATATTTAACTTTTTACGATCTAATAAAGCAACTTTAGCGCGAATAATTCCTTCTTCTTCCATTTTATGAATGCGTCGCCAACAGGCGGTATTACTTAATCCAATACGATCTGCGATATCACCAATTGCACAGGTACAGTCTTTTTGCAAGAGTTCCAAAATTCCACGATCATATTTATCTAGCTGTAATTTCATGCAGTTCACTTTATATAAGAAATTAAAAAAATGAGTCACTAATTTATCGATGATTGGAATGATATTCTATTTTTGACAAGATAAATAGATTTTTAATTCTTAATGCTGATTACTTGAAACTCTCATTCAAATAAAGATTAGTTCAGATAAGTTATGACTCTATCCACTACTTTTTAACGCATTGTTCATAAGAATACGGCGTTACAACGCTTGGAAAAGTTCTTGTAACGTTTGTATAAACCAAGTTCGGGCTTCTATATCATCTCGATGGTTATACCAATTGGTACTCACATTAAAGGGTTTAACTGAAAATGGTAATTCAAAAATGTTCACATCACCATTACGTGCATATACTTTTGCTGCTCGTGAAGGCAAGGTCACCAATAATTCAGAACTGGTCACCACATCTTGTAAAACACTAAAATGAGGAAGCTCAAGCATGATTTTTCTTTTTAAGCCCAATTCCTTCAGCCTTTGATCAATTTCAATGTGACCCGTTGAAGACTTAATAGCAGCATGATTTTCTTGAAAATATTGTTCTAAACTCAGTGTATCCCTGATACGTGGATGGTACTTATGCGCAATGCACATATAGCGTTCTTCAAATAAATTACGTGATTCAATTTTAGGCATAACGGTATAACTACTATTGAATACAGCAACATCTAAAAAACCTTCAGTCAGCCAGTCTTCAACTTTATGCGATTGAATTTCTTCAATTTCCACCTTAATAAATGGTGCTTCTTTAGAAAGGTATTGAATTAAAGAAGGTAGTAAACATATTTCACCCAAATCAGATAAGCCTAAACGAAATATCCGAGTTGACGTTTTTGGGGCAAAGTATTTAGAAGCTGTAATGAACCGTACCGGGTTTGTCGGAGAGTCAATATTCTGAGAGACTATCCCGATGACAAAATTAAAATATACCCCTGAAATCAGAGAAAGAGCGGTTCA
>NZ_JBIMCW010000051.1:0-10375 GCF_048552295.1 Acinetobacter legionensis | reverse complement strand
GTGCCATAAAATACTCCATATATTGATGTTTATAACATCATTTGGGGAGCAAAATATCACTTATAAGTGTTGTTCAAATTTCCTGATCCACCTCTTTCTTACCTATCGCTTTAGCACCTTTTACATCTGGCCTAGATGATGCACCTACTTGAAATACCTTACCATTATGTAGGTTAGTAATCTCTGCGTAAGCAAAGGGGCCTACCCCTCCCGAACAATAAACATAATCGAATAACGGAGGACCTTGCAACCGACAAATATCACCTGTCTTCATCCAACAGTCATAATTTCGATAACCTTCGTATTCTAAATTTGCTGAAGCTTGACGACTTAAACCGATAAATTCTCCACCATAGGTTACTTGCAATCCCAAAGCATCTACCCACAAAGTTGGATTAATTACATAACTGTAGTGATTCAATCCTGCGTATAAATCTATAGGGTCTTTACTCATATATCTTGCACTATACGGTTCGTAATAACGATAACGGTTATAGTGTAGCCCTGTTTCTTTATCCTTGCACTTCAGACCGAGCAGTGCTCGATCTTTGCTCATGCACCCTGAAAACGGATATTACTTTGTTGCAATGGATTGTCTTGGTTTGTTGTATTAATTTCTAAAGCTGTGCCCCATGTATCCTGTTTGATTTCCCAAACACACTCCCCTAACTCATTACTTAAAGTTTGTGGTGTACCGACTTGGTCACAGTGGTAAAAGGCAACACGTTCTAATTTAGCTTTGTTCTTTCTGGTTTCAGTTTTCCATACTGGATCTTTATAAATCGAATAAGGTACGTTTTGGAATTGGCGATAGTCAGGTGTTTCTATCAGCTGAATAAAGCCAGCATAACCAGTCTGTAATAACGGTACAAAGCTATTCGGTTCATAGACATAGTGCTTAGTATAATCAGTTTGCACTTTTGATGATTTCACTGATTCCCACACCATCACATCACCATCCCAACCAAATAAGGTTAGGCTGTGGTCTGTTTGGTTATTCTTAAATAATCGTCTGCCAAAAACATCATAACCATAATCAGTAATTTGACCATTGTTGTCACTTTGTATCAGACGATTTAAGTTATCCCAAGTGAGTTTTAAAGTCTGACCTGCTTGAGTGGTTTCAATCACATTGCCCTGTGCATCATATTTATAATGTTTGCCTTGATACTGGCTAATCAAGTTATTTTTCACTTGTGCAGCTTGTGTGGCAATCGGATCAATCAAGTTCCCCGCAGGATCAAAACTAAAGCTTTCAGTCTTAATAGGTTTTGGCTTTTGATTGAACGTCCAATCTGATCGTATTGGTAATTTAATTTGCCTAATCTGCTGTCATCCACCTGAGTCAGTAGGTAAGTGATTAAGCCTTTGCTATCGGTATGTTTGAATAGGCACCCTTCTTCATCGTGTTCAAATTGTTTTTTGACTCGATTAGATATATGTCAACTTTTAAAATAAAAAACTGAATAAATTAATTACTCATTTTTCAATATTTTCTCTTCCAATTTCACATATTCCTGCAATAAAACTTATGACTAATCCAATAGATAAAGAACAACCAACCAACCAATTTAAACTTTTCATTATCTCTTTATCGCTTGATTTGAAAAAAATTAAAAACAATGCTGTTATCACACTTATGATAATGGTTCTTAAAAAAAACGTTAGATAGGGTTTATTCTTAATTCTTAATTCTTAATTCTTAATTCTTAATTCTTAAAAAAGATGACAGCAAAGTAATAAAAAATTCTAACATCATGATTTCCTATGATTTTACATATGAAATTAAGTATTCAATGCATTAAAAGTTAAAAAACTTGTATTTATAAACTTACACATATTTATTTCACAATTAATAAAAAAAGCCCCCCTTAAATTTGATTGAAAAAAAATATAATTTTTTAATGACGAATTTTCGAATCTAGCTCTATGTAAGTTCATATAACTAAATTTCAAATAACCTATAAAAATGTAACTTGTACTTATATTCTCAGAAAAAAAATAATATTTCATTAACAATTTCCCCAAACAATTGGTGATAATTGGATATTTTGTATAGGCTATCTCTGTGAAATTTTTGGTTCAATGAAAGGTGATAATCGTTGCCTACACTCTTCCCTTTCAACATAATTTTGGACTACTTACAAATATAATGCTCTTTATGAAATAAAATGAGGATAATATTATTCTCATTTTATTAATTTTCGACACTTATAATTTTAAGTTAAACTTTTATTTACGATGATTGCCTCTATTTAAAAAGTCAACGATCGATAAAAAAATAAAACAAACAAACCCTATAAATTGTGTAACAATAAAAAAATAATTTGTTTACTGTATTCCATAACTTTATGATTTTCGATATACCCTACTAGATTTCCTAAAAAATATCCAATTAAACCTATTGTTATTCCTTTAAAAAAATTTATCAGATAAGGATGATCTTCTGATTTAAAGTTAGAAATAAAAATACTAATTATAACCTCAGCGATTAGTGTAATCATAATTTATTTCTTCTCCTTTTTATCAGATTTGAATACATCTTTAGCAATACTTCCCGAGGTAGCACCTATTACAGCTGAATTTAACCAAGTTGTTATTCCTACAGGATTATTTAAGTTTTTAGAAATATTTAATTCTTACTTCGAGTTACCACCACAAGAAATTAAAAAAAACGTGATCAGAAATATATTTTACCTTTTTAAGTATCTTGAGTATGATGGTACTAAATATTTTATATTAATACTTATAAAATAAAAATAAAATATAAATAAAATTGGTGCTAAAAAATAGAATCGTGTATAAAACGAGAAAAAAACAATAATTACACCAACAACTAAATAAAGATAAAAAAACAATACTTTAAGTAAAAATTTCCCTTTAGAATCGAATGATTTATTGCTCTCAAGATAGCTATACACATTGTATGAAAGAAAAAATAAACCTGCATAAGAAATAAGACCAGGAATAATCATCAATATAACTAAAGCAACCAAAAACCTTAAAATTGATTCATCAGGTAAGGAAATTAAAACATAAAAAAGAAAATATAAGAAAAAAACACCTATATAATAATAGTATTTCAAACCATTATAATCTGATCTATTTAAACTTAATTCATCTCTATTTCTCACAATACCCACCTAATGCTTTATTAACTCCTATTTACCACTTCATCAAAGCGAAACTCTATACTATATATTCCCCCTTATTAATCCCACTGCTACTTTCCTACAGCTAATTGTATTTAGTATATAAAAGTTTTTTTATCGTATGCTATTGAATGTAAACACCACTATTAATCTTTTACCACACAGCTTATATTATTTTTAGCAGTAGTATAATTTAAAGTTATTGAAACTTTTTTATAAAATTGATAAGTAAAATAACCAGTATTGACTCCATCCATTTCTTTTTTATAAGTTGGAAATGTTACACCAATTGCTTGATTTTGTTTACAGAAAAGCTCACTAAAATTATTCTTTTCAACTAAGACCCACCCCTTTTGAGCAAGCCTTGGTCTTACCTCTTTCAAATAAATCTCATTATCAAAAAAACCTATTCTTTCTATAAAATAGAAAAAATCTGAAGATCTAACTGATTGAGTATCATATAAAACTAAATCATAATTTGAGAAAATGTACTGCATTTCTTTTAAATACTTAGCTTTATTTACATCTACTTTAGTTTCTAGTTGTTCTAAGCTTTGACCCTGTTCAAATTTTGATTCATTACAACCTAACAAGATTGTTGAAATAATTGATAGTAAAATAAGTTTTTTCATCATAATCCCCCAAATGAACGCATCAGCCCTATTGCATAAGGTTCTGTATCTTTAGTATTACCAATATGTTTACTATGTGAAAAATCAAAATATGTTACACCAGGAGTTGAAAAACCACCCCCTGTGTTAACCGCAATTTTACCACCTTTTGCTATCGGCATATCAACTCCTGCTGCTAAACCAAAAGGCCCACCGTATGATAAACCAAATGATTCTCCGCTCATTGCAGAATCTGTCAAAGTCGCTCTATTTAATTTAGAATCCAACTGCCCCAAAGAAAAACCTAAACAACCTGCACCAATTGCAGATTTGCCAGATAATTTATCATAGCTTGCTTTAGTAATCCCAAGTCCACCATAAATATTCCCATTGTGTACATTCAGCCCTACACTTCCACTCCCGACATAATAACTTCCAGCGCAAATTAAATAGTCGATTTCAATATTACATTTTCCACTTGGACATTTTGATTTGTTGTCATTGTATTTCGAAGGGATTTTGTATCCTCCTAGTAAACCACCAGAATATGGTTCTTTTTTATTTTTCGGAACAGGTTGATTATAAATTTTTTGTTGACCAATCCAATAATCACTTACTTTTGTAACGCCCCATTTACTCTTAGCTAACTGAGTTTCATTTGCTTTATTCTTTAGAACAGAAGCATTATTCGCTGCCATCTTTTCCTTTTCACTCTTTGCCATCAATCCCATCGGATCCACCCACTGATTTGGATCACTTACATAAACAGAATTATTTAACCCTCCATCTAATCCAATTGGATCTTTACTTATATACCTTGCGCTAAACGGTTCGTAATAACGATAACAGTTATAGTGTAAACCTGTTTCCTTATCGTAATATTGCCCCTGAAAACGGATATTACTTTGTTCCAATGGATTGTCTTGGTTTGTTGTATTAATTTCTAAAGCTGTGCCCCATGTATCCTGTTTGATTTCCCAAACAGACTCGCCTAACTCATTACTCAAGGTTTGTGGTGTACCGACTTGGTCGCAGTGATAAAAGGCAACACGTTCTAATTCAGCTTTATTCTTTCTGGTTTCAGTTTTCCATACAGGATCTTTATAAATCGAATAAGGTACATTTTGGAATTGACGATAGTCAGGTGTTTCTATCAACTGAATAAAGCCAGCATAACCTGTCTGTAATAGTGGTACAAAGCTATTCGGTTCATAGACATAGTGTTTGGTGTAGTCTTGCTGTTTTGATTGATTTTGGTTTGCTTGATATGACTCCCATATCATTAGATCACCATCCCAACCAAATAAGGTTAGGCTGTGGTCTGTTTGGTTATTCTTAAATAATCGTCTGCCAAAAACATCATAACCATAGTCTGTGATTTGACGGTTTTATCACTATAAATAATAGTGTTACTAAAATGTAGTAATACCCTTTTGAATAATAATATTTTTTAAGCGCTTTAAATTTTCAGTAGCTAAACTAAAATCATTTTCTGAAGCTATTTTATACCAATATTCTGCTTTATCTACATTCCTTGCAGTTCCTTCACCATGCTCATACATCCATCCTAAATTATTTTGAGCTAATGGATCATTTTTTAAAGCAGATCTCTCAAAGTAATTAAATGCTTTTTTTAAATCTTTTTTAACTAAAGTGCCATCATAATAAATTACTCCTAATTCTGTAATAGAGGGTGTAAAACCATTACTGTCAGCAAACAATAAATTTTCCATCATTTTTTCTGTTTCTTTTTCATTTTTATAGATAGTGCCTAACTGATGTGCAGCTAAATTATCCCCAAGTTCCTTCGCCGAAGTAAACCATTTTTTAGCACTTATTAAATTTCCTTGTAAATAATACAAACAACCTAGTGAATAGTGGGCTGGTGAAAAACAATAATTAGCGGATTTATTTAAATAAAACTCAGTAAGCTCATAATTTTTTCAATCTATCTTTTCCAATCAAATATGAATATCCACATAATAACAACCTTTCATTTCTTGAATATCTTCATCAATTTTATTTTGACTTCCCTGCAAAGAGTATAAACTCATTATAATTATTTTCTTTTCATTCAAATCATCAACTTTAATACATTTAGCATATAGAATATTAGACCACATTAAAAAAAACAAAATAACATATAATCTCATAAATCAACTCAGCATTAAAAATAATGAAAAAACAAAAATCAATAAAAAACAAATCTGTATGAAATATAAAAATTTTAGCCTTTTTGCATAAAAATCACGATTATCAAAATTTTTAAAAACTATTTTATAAAGATATTTAGTATGTTGAAAACTTTTCAAGTTGAAATCCAAATAATCTTTTGCAATATTTTTACTAATAAAATATTTAAACAAATAAAATCGAACTATACAGAATAAAATAACATAGAGAAGCAGTGATGATAAAAATAAAAATAAAATAAACCCATCTGACATTTATCTTAATCCTCCAAAATTTAAGGGAGCCCGTGGAAGCATTTGTTGATTTCTTTTTAACTGCTTGTGATCGGCTACTGCTTTTTGATCGGCCATAGAAAACCAAAACCATTTAAGTACACAATTGTTAAATATATTTAACTTTTACTGCGAATTACTATCATAATAAATAAAAAATATTGTTTGATTATTTTAAATTCATTTCATTTAATCTTCTCTCACTTTTACGCTTTACAGTGATCTATGCCAGAGTCATTATAATATAAAAAAATTGACCACGAATTTTTATCTGAATAGTATATTTCCTCTCCATCTTTAGATTTTTCTAATTCATTTTCAGGAAATAAAATAGCTATTTTTTGATATTTATTTATACAATATTCTGAATAATTACCATAATTTTCGACTTCTTTCCATCCATCAGATTTTAATTTCTTTCTAATTTCGTTCATCTCGATTTTCGACAAATTTTCTTTAGGTATATGAAGTGTGGCCAAAGAATTATTTGGTCGAATAATCGATGGTTTAAAAACCGGTTGGTATTGACCAAAATAAACTGTCATAATTTTTTTAAAATCAATCATTACTGGCACATTTTCTGTTTTTTTAGAATTAACACCACAAGCTACTAAGCAAAAAGAAATTACTAATAATAAACAAAAATTAATTTTCATACTATTTACTCAACTTTACTTTAACTTTATTGTATTCTTCAGATATATTAACAGACTTTTCATTAATAGATATCCCTCCATCCCAACCTACTTTCTGAGTATTCAACCCTGTTTCAATTACTTTTAGCGTTGTTAAATTTAACCAATCTATATTTATGGGTTGGGCTAGACCTGCTCTAAAATTCCAAAGAGTTATACCAAATCAGTCGTTAATTTCATTTGAAAGTTATCAATTATATAAACTATTAACTACAGCTCCCCCTTAAACAGCTGATTTAAAAAGTGATCCACACTTAAAAAATTAAAATCAATAGATTAATTGCAGGAATCAACACCAGAAATTAGATACATAAACGCAACGCCATTTACAGAAAAATCTCCTGGAGTCAACACTGAGCCTTGATAATCAATTACAGGACCTGAATTAGCAGTTACAATATTAATACGATTATTCCTACCTAAACAATATGTATCAACGCCTTTACCCTGTCCTTTGAGTACCCATCCATCTTGTTTTAATATCTTTATTATTTCATCAAGTTTTTTTGAATCCTTAGAAACTTCTACATTAGAAATCTGTGTTTGCGATTTATTTATTGCATTTCTTATTTTAACATCAGAACCCAATATTTTGATCATTTTATCATCAAAAGGATATCTATCCGAATCATCTGGTCTAAGACCTGTTGTACAAGCGATCAAGTTAACCGTTGAAATAATACAGAACAGTGTTTTTATATTTTCACCTATTTTCAAAATATTACACCTCATATTTGAATTAAATTTCATTTAAACACCAGAAAAATATTTTTTTAAATACTTCTAATAATTTTAAATAAAAACTCCGTACAAATTACTTACAACCATTTACACTATCATCATTATATACATAATAAATCAACCAATCATTAAAATCACCAAAAACAACTCTACTTCCACTTCTATCAAAATATTCACTCTTATCTGGATATAAAATTCCTAATTTATTATAAATACCATGACAATATATATATAATCCATTATAAACATCCTTTCTTACCCATCCTTCTTTTATTATCTTTTCTTCAACACCAAAAAATTCAACTTTACTCATATTATCTTTGGATATCAAAATATTAGACATTTCAGCATTAGGCTTCATTATCCCAGGCTCATACTCATATTCATACCCTTTAAAAACCAATTTTGAAAACTCTTGAATATCGACCTTATTTTTGTGTGAATTATTATTTACACAAGACACTAAGAAAAAGGATAATCCTAGTATAGAAAAGAATATTTTATAAATTTTAAATCCATAAATTTTATACAAAGTTGATTTTAGTTTTCTCAATAAAAAACCATTCAAAATTCAGCATCCTTACAATATGACGTTCCTTCTTTTATATACTTTATACTTATCCCCCACTTATCAAGAGAACTAGATTTTATGTATAATTTTTGACCAAATTTATCATAATATTCCATTTTTTCTGGATAAATGATTGTCATTTGATTATACCGATCATAACAAAACACATACTGATCCTCAGATGTATAAACCAACTTCCAATTTTTCTCTATTTTACTTTTTATCATTTCAAAATCAGATAAGGATAAATCAGACTTAGGAATAAAAACATTATAGTAGTTTGCAAAACCTCGTTGCATACCCACCTTTAATTCATAATTATAGCCATCAAATAAATAAGAAATCTCTTTTTCAACATTAATTTCATTGCTTTTAGAACTATCTATATCATTACATGCTTGTAAAAATAGATTCAAAATTATTAAAAAAATAAATTTATACAATATGTTTTATCCCTTAGATTAACTAAAATTTTAAAATAAATAAAAATCAATATCTTAATAAAATTAAAAGCAATAAATTTTAGTTCCGCAAGAAATCTATTGGTTTAAAATTTTACATCCTTACAATATGACGTTCCTTCTTTCTTATAAATAACACCTATATTCCATTGATCCAACAAGCTAGATTTCATATATAATTTTTGCCCAAACTTATCATAATAGTCCATTTTTTCTGGATAAATAATTGTCATTTGATTATACCGATCATAACAAAACACATACTGATCCTCAGATGTATAAACCAACTTCCATTTTTTCTCTATTTTACTTTTTATCATTTCAAAATCAGACAAGGATAAATCAGACTTACGAATAAAAACATTATAGTAATTTGCAAAACCTCGTTGCATACCTACCTTTAAATCATAATTATAGCCATCAAATAAATAAGAAATCTCTTTTTCAACATTAATTTCATTATTTTTTGAACTGTCTTTATTTATACCATTACATGCTTGTAAAAATATAATAAATATCATTAAAAAAACTATTCTCTTCACAATATATTATCCTTTATATTATTTAATTCTATTTTCTAATTTGATTAACAAAATCAAATAGACTGAAATTTTCACTTTTTTCACCATATGAAAAACTAACCCCATTAGAACCAAACCCAACCCCACCCTCAATTCCAAAAGTACCGCTTGCTGATAATGTACTAGCATTTAAAGGGACTGTAACACCAGCCTTCACTAATTTTCCACTTGATACACTTACTGCCCAACCGCCTAAGAAGTCATCTGTTTGTTCAGCTAATGGCATAGTCGTATTTTTATTTACAATATGCCCAGCCATACAACTTGCTCCCCCCATCTCTTTAACAATTTTAGAAACTTGACCTAGGGTTCCACCTCCCAACTTGTATTTGTTATTAACTGATTTCTTTCCAACATCATTCAATGATAATTTATTTTTATAAGATTGAGCCTTATTTACGCTTTTTGCAGCTTCAATAGGATCCATTGTTAGTGATGACCATATCTGCCCATTATGTAAATTAATTACTTCAGTTTTTCCAACCGCTCCTATGCTACTACTACATACTAGATAGTCAATAAATTGTGAATTTGTAGCAGGGCAAAGATGTCTATAGGCATTCTTGCCTAATACTGCTTGTGAACGAATACCGCCAGGCTGTCTTGCGCTTGGTATGTTGTCACAAATCACATCACGATAAAATTCATCACCTTGCATGATACGCTTTAGTTCCGCTGCCTGTTTCTGTTTTTCTAATTGTAATTTTTGTTGTTCATAATCATTTCTATTTTGCTCATTAGATGATTTTGCCCAATCGTTATATTTTTTATTCTCTTGCTCAATTCCTTTTCTTTGTTGTTTAATTCGCTCTAATATTTCTTGATTCCTTTGTTTATCGCTTTTGTTAGCCATCAATCCCATTGGATCCACCCACTGATTTGGATCATTCACATAAACAGTGCTATTCATGCCTCCATTCAACCCAATTGGATCTTTACTCACATACCTTGCACTATACGGTTCATAATAACGATAGCGGTTATAGTGTAACCCTGTTTCTTTATCGTAATATTGCCCCTGAAAACGGATATTACTTTGTTCCAATGGATTGTCTTGGTTTGTTGTATTAATTTCTAAAGCTGTGCCCCATGTATCCT
>NZ_JBIMCW010000050.1:0-11448 GCF_048552295.1 Acinetobacter legionensis | reverse complement strand
GATGTGCTTTAATCAGTGCAAAGTCTGCTTTAATCGGATATTCAAGTACGTAGTCTTTGCCATCGATATGACGTGTTTCTTTGCCATCTGCCAATAATGTGCCAAAGCCTGTTGGGGTAAAGACTGCACCTAAACCCATTCCAGCGGCTTGAATACGACACGCCAGATTGCCTTGCGGTACTACTTCAAGCTCGACCTTTCCAGCACGGTACAGTTCATCAAACACATAAGAGTCTGACTGACGTGGGAAAGAACAGATTACTTTTTTAACTGAACCGGCTTTAAGCAGTTTAGCCAAGCCATAATCACCATTACCGGCGTTATTACTCACAATAGTCAGGTCTTTAATACCCAGTTCAATTAGTCCGTCAATGAGTTCAGCGGGTTGTCCTGCGGTACCAAACCCACCAATCAGGATGGTTGTGCCATCTTTAATCTGCGATAAAACCTCGGTAAGTGAAGCCTCACTTTTATTTATCATAGCCAATCCATTATTCTAAAATTATTATGCTTTATTGTAGATTATTCAAATAAAAAGATAGCTTATAAAACTGCAAATACAATGTTCTGTAATTTAGAACAATTGAACACCCTTAAACTTAATATCATGAGGGGACTAATAATTTTAAGGGATGAAGAATTTATGGAAATGCAAATTAGACAAATAGAGAAAAAGCGCTTTGATAGCTTAATTGATAAACACTATGAAAAATTTGCGAATATGTGCGATACAAATCTTCGATATGTACATACCAGCGGTACAGTTGATGATTTAGCAACTTTTATAACAAAGCTCAAAGCCGGTTATTATGATTATCAACATATTGAATATGATATTGATACTGTTGTAGAGATGCAGGACTGCGTAATTGTTACTGCTAATTTTTATGCAAAGCTTTTAATTAATCAACAACCTAGAAAATTACAGAACCGAGCATTATCAGTATGGAAAAAAGAACATAAAGAACTAAAATTAATGATGTATCAGGCAACACCTTTTAGTTCCTAATTCAATAATAAAACGTTAGTCTCAAGCAGAGGCTAACGTTTTAGAAAAACTGCCCCATCTTTTACTTCAACTTTTACCAACGTCAAAGAGTGACCTTTGCAGGGACCATCAACACACAATCCAGTAGTTATATCAAACATCGCTGAGTGATGCGCACACATAATTAATTTATTTTTATAAGTACTGAATACACCTGTTTTATAATCTAACTGAACAGAAAAATGAGGACAGATATTTTCATAAGCATAAAATTTATCTCCACCTTTAATCACAATAATACTTTTTTTAAGATCGTCAGGATGCGCCACTCTTAGACAAATTTCTTGAAAAAAATCAGAATTTTCACAGAGTTTAATTAAATTTTTCATAATTACTCTGCTGAAAGAACAAAGTCATATGTGATCAGGTAGTAGTCTCTATCAAGGCCATATAAAACTTTGCTTTCCTCATCCAACTTTGTGAATTGATAACTGACAATTAAACGATCTTTTACACCAAATACGGCATCATTATTTAAATAGTCATCATTTGCTAAAAAAAGATGAGTTATAAGTGACTGATATCCATCTGCAACAATTTTAAAATGGATATGCGCAGGTCTCCAAAAAGTACGCTTAGCATAATTCAGAAGTTGCCCTACTGTACCATCTGACGGGATTTGATAACTTACAGGCAAAATAGACTTAATGGCATATGAGCCATTTAATTGACTAATAAATATACCCCGTAAATTGTCAATCTGTTGCATAGCATCTTGCCCCGAATACATCCCATTATCCGCGGTTTGCCAAACATCTATATAAGCATTAGAAATAGCTTTGCCATACTCATTTCTGATCTGACCAGTAATTAACAAAGGAATAGTTTGCTCTTCACCCTCAACCACGATGCTATCAGCAAATTGACGAACTGGCATATTCTCAATAAAAAAGGGGCCAAAAACTGTTGAAGGAGTTTGTATTTCATTCTTCTGGTGATTGATCTGATCAACCAGCATAGAAATACCAAGTACGTCTGAAAGTAAAATATATTCCTGACGCTGTTCATGACAAAGTTGTCCAGTTATAGTTAAGAATTGAATTGCATGAAGCCACTCATCTTCTGTTAATTGCACTTCATTAATATAGTCATGCAATTTCTCAACTAAGGCAGTAATTAAAGTACGATGACGTGCATTATCAATGTTTTGAAAGCTTTGAATAGCTTGTGTTGTTACACTCATAATAAATTCCTTTTTGGCAGCACAACTCACCTTTCCGCAGCAAATAATGCTGCGGTTAAGCCGATCTTTATGGTGAAATTCGATTTATTTTATATCGGTGCTAACCCCAGATAAGCTTTGGTGAGCAGATCAACTAACTCCTCGTAGTCATAACCGCGGGGGTTATAATACGGGCTATCACAAATAATTCTTGCTACTTCAGCAGGCCCTTGTTCTGGTAAACCAATATCTTTTAGTGCCAATGGAATATTTAAAGACTGGTTTAATTGATAAATTGCCATACCAACATTTTCACGACTTGCTACACCTAATGCTCCCGCCAATCGTTCCATGGCTTCGACATCGGCATTACGGTTGTAATGTACCGAGTACGCCAAAGTGATGGCATGTGCTTGCGCATGCGGCAAGTTAAAGGTACCACCCAAGGTATGGCAGATTTTATGGTGAATCGCCATCCCAACTGACCCTAAACAGATACCTGCCAACCACGCACCATATGTAGCTTTTTGGCGGGCTTCAACGTCATGTGTATCTTTGACAATTGCAGGTAATGCGGCTTTGAGTGCCCGAATTGAATCAGTTGCCATAAGACTTATAATCGGGTTTTTGTCTTGCGCATACAATGCTTCTACCGCATGCGCCATAGCATTCATACCTGAACAAGCCGAAATTTCTGCTGGTAAAGTCAAACTCAGTTCAGGATCATAAATGACCACTTTGGGTAAGACATGAATGTCCTTACCAGTCGTTTTTAGGTTGTTTTCAGTTAGACCATATACTGTGGTCATTTCACTACCAGCATAAGTAGTGGGTATTGCCACAATTGGGGTATGAGTTTTTAAGGCAATAGCCTTGGCCAACCCAATAGTCGAGCCACCACCTAATGCTAGACAACAATCAATATTATTCTCTTTAACAAAATCAATGGCTTTAATTGCAACTTCAACAGGTACATGCATCACGGCATGAGGATAAACCCCCATTGCAATATCACCCAATTGTTGCACTAATTCTTGACCAGCATCTTCCTGTTCTGGTGTAGTTAACACTAAAACTTTTTGATAACCATGCTGATTTAAAATTTCTTTTGTTTCTTTTGACTTACCATTATCAAAATAAACATCCAAAGGTAAAGCTTTATAATGAAATGCGTTCATACAACTCATCCTCGCAGAAAATGAGGTGGAATATTGGCATCCACATTAACCCAAATAGATTTAGCATCCGTATAGTCATGAATAGCTTCAAAACCCATTTCTCGACCATAACCGGATTTACCTACACCACCAAATGGACTACCTGGATTTACACGTTTATAACTATTAATCCAGCACATACCAGCTTTGATGTTTTTAGCAAACTGATGAGCACGTTGTAAATTCTGTGTCCATAAGCCACTACCTAAACCATATTCAGTGCAATTCGCTATTTCCAAAGCCTCTTGTTCCGTTTTAAAGCGCAATACGGTTACAAAGGGACCAAATACTTCTTCTTGAGCAACACGATCCATTGGTTTGGCTTCAACCACGGTTGGTAAAACGTAATATCCATTTTGCAAGTTAATATCTTCTGGTGCTTTACCACCAGTTAACACACGACCACCTTGTTCTTTAGCAACCTCGACATATGACAACACTTTATTGCGGTGAGCTTCTGAAGTGAGTGGTCCCATTTCAGTATCGGGATCTAGAGGATCACCTAATCGAATTGATTCAGCTAGCCTGATAAATTTTTCCAAAAACTCATCTGCAATTGCTTCATGTAAAACTAAACGTGAACCTGCAATACATGCTTGCCCTTGGTTGTGAAAAATTGCCCATGCTGCACCATTAACAGCTGCATCAATATTGGCATCTTCAAAAATAATATTAGCACCTTTGCCTCCGAGCTCAAGTTGAACACGTTTCAGATTACCTATTGATGAACGAACAATATTTTGACCAGTTAAAGTTGATCCGGTGAAAGCAATTTTACCAACGTCCTCATGCTCTGCCAGTCGTTGCCCCGCCGTATGTCCATAGCCAGCCACGATATTGACAACGCCATCCGGAAAACCAGCTTTTTTAATTAATTCAGCAATTTTCAACGTAGATAAAGGAGTGAGTTCAGATGGTTTCATTACCACAGTATTACCAGCAGCTAATGCAGGTCCAAGTTTCCAACTCGTAAACATTAATGGGAAATTCCAGGGTACAATCTGTCCTACTACACCAATTGGCTCACGAACAACATAGTTTAAAAAACCTTGTTCAACTGGAATAACTGAGCCTTCAATTTTATCGGCAATTCCACCAAAATAACGGAAACAGGCAGCAGTACGCGGTACATCTAAACGGCGTGAGTCACGAATAGGATGCCCTGTATCTAAAGATTCAAGTTGTGCTAATTCCTCTGTGTGTTCTTCAATTAAATCAGCGAGTTTAAGGAGTAATCGGCCTCGCTCTGTCGCGGGGGTTGCTGCCCAAGATGGGAAAGCTCGTTTAGCAACAGCAACTGCAATATCTATATCCTCTGCTTCAGCTGCTGCAATTTTAGTAATTAACTCGCCATTAGATGGGTTGACTACATCAATGGTGCCACCATTTTTTGCAGGCACGAATTGGCCATCAATAAATAATTGATTATTCATAATTTCACCTAATGAGTATCAGAGGCTGTTAAATGTAGGAAGTTAACAGCCTCTAGCTGAATGCTTAGAATTGGATTGGATAAGGAGATAGTTCACCTGATTCATAAAGTTCAGGTAGATTTGGGGTTGCATTTTCCCAAACAAGTAACATTGAACGTTTAGTTGAGTATCCTTGATGACGAATATTGGCTGGCATTGCAGCAATATCCCCTGCTTTCATAATGACGCGGGCAATAGGACTACCATCTACTTTATCGCCAATATCCCAAGTGATTTCATCAGATAATTGTAAGAACCACTCTACGCGATCATTGCCATGAAAAATTGGTAAAATATATTCTTCTGTAGTAGGACAGAATAAACTTTGTTTACAAACAGAAGTTACAGAGGGGTTCCAAGTCACGTCTGAACGCGACAGATATTTAAATAAGTTAAAACCACTAAGTTGACCTTCAAAACCAGGTTCACAATATATAATTGGATCATCTTGAACCACATCTTCAAACTGACGGTTAACCGGTAAATCATCACGTAAAGGTGAATCATCAGGTAAACTTGGCATACGCTTCGTGGCAATCCGATAGCGGTCAATCGCTTCTGAATTATCACCATGCTTACGACCAAAAGCAGAACCTGTTTCTTCTGGGGCAGCAAATGGATCAAATCCTTTACTTACCCAATCATGTAAAATAGCTTTAAAAGTCGCCATGATTAGTGGAGTTTCAAAGTTCTCAACATAATCTACGCATGCTGCTTTTAATACGCCATTAAAAGTGCCAGCGTATAAGTCGACATTACCATAGTGGTTTTGAGTACCAATAACATGATCGAAGTTAACCCAACCATAGAAAAACCCCCAAGCAACATCTCTCATCAAAGCCCGTAAAAATGCATCAACAGATATTAAATGAGAATGCTCCTGACCTTTTGCTTCCCATGTTACTTTGGCAAAGTATTCATCACGACTGAACTTAAAATTACCTAACTGGAAAGTTGAATAACCTGAAATTTCATCATATCCAGTAATCGTTACCCCGTCATCTTCAACAAATTTATTTTGCATAGCATTCATTTTTATCTCTCCTTGATTACTTAATACAAATGTCATTCCATTTTTCGACAGAAAGGGGACCTTTAATTGTTTGTATTAACATCACTGATTTCTTTGACGCCTCAAAACGATATGCTGATCCGACTGGTAAAATAGCTTGGTGGCCTTTTTTCAAGACAACATACCCCATTGGTACCCCATCTGGTCTCATTCCAGCAAGATGAGTACCCTCTTGATCCTGGGGGACTATCGGGCCTTTTAATTTCAAATAATCGACACGAACTTCACCATCCATTACGATCACAAATTCATCATGTGATGCCGTATACCAAGCAGATTGCCCTTCTGCCAGAACAGACTCAATGACAAATTTGAGGTTCATCCCAACAACTGTTTTTTCATAAGGTTTGCTCATTGCTGCCACTTCAAAAATATTTGAAAAGGCATAATTAGTAGCTTTACCCTGAATAATCTGGATTGAACCTTTTTCGTAGTTTTCCAAACTACCGAGCTTTGTTGTATAAGCACTCATTTCCATATTCCTTACTGAAATTCTTCGTGTATGGTCTTTCCTCGACAGTTTGAAATTACGCCAATCCCTCGATTAAGACAATGAAGAAAGCAGCAACATGAATGTTTGCAATCTGCGAACAATGGAAAAAATAAATATAAAAAACAAAATATTACAATTATTTTCTACAATAAACCTCTGTTTAGTCACATTGACAGCTCAGTACACTTTGCACTTGAATAAAAAAACGTTCGGATGAAGGACAAAATTATAACAACCATGGAAACAAGGTAGTTTTCTTAAATTTATTGAGACGTACTATGGACAGATTAAAAGTTCTCGGGGGTGCAATGTTCGCTATTGCACTTGCCCATGCGTCAGCAAACGCATCTGAAGATATAACACAACCACAGGGGTGGCTACTTCAATCTATCAATGACAATCCGCTGGGCATTCAAGTTTCGGGATGGGCTCAGGCCAGTGTTGCCGGCAGTAATCATGGCGGGCAAATGACACCTGCCACTATCTTAAGACGTGATGAAGGCATTACGCTGGATCAAGCCGCCATCACCATTGAAAAAAAGATCAAAAGTAATATTGCCAGTCGGGTTGGACCATTTCCCAGGGACATGCCAAAAGCTTTTGACTGGGGTTTTAACATCACTGGCATGTATGGTGCCGACAACTTTTTCTTCCGAACCTATGGCCTAGATGATGATTGGGGCAGCAACAAGGTGGGAAATTTTGACTCATCGGATATTTATGCTTCCTTAACCCAAGCCTATGCCGAATTTTACTTCCCTGTTTTAGGTGGTAGTAATTTGATGCTCGGCTTATTTCATACACCTTTGGCCAATGAAATTGGTTTTGCCTTGCCTGCACCTGCACCAACTACCTTTTACACCCACCCTTACAGCTTTATCCATGGTCCAGCAAAACATGTGGGTACTCTATGGAGCAGCCATATTTTCAATAATCCAGACAGTGCAAAATTGTCTTATGAAGTTGGTGCAGTACGTGGTTACAACAACCTACAAGACCCCAATGATGACTGGGATGCCATTGCCAACTTGCGCTGGCGCAGCAAGGATTTTTCACTGTGGGTCGACTTTGAAAATATCTATGGCAACGGCGCCGATGACTCCTTTAACAAATGTGGTTGCGGCTCACCAATTCCTGCCAGCTCTGCCTTGGCAAAAGATGATTACCTAACCCGCTATCAAAGTTATCTCACCATCACCAAATTTTTAGACCCGAAAAACATCGTGACCGCCGAAGCGTCCTATGGCTATCAAGAAAAAGCATTATTGACAGATATTTTTAATCAGGAACCTTACGGTATTCCGAAACAAGGCGGTAAAGATGCTTCTTGGTACGGGCTCAACGTCAGCTACAACCATATTATTAACTCGCAACTCAGTTCAGCCCTACGTGCCGAATACTTTAATACAGATGGTGTACATGTATTAGTACCATATGAAGGCATCTACAAAGCCGTAACCGCCAACGTCACTTGGAATCCGAAACCATACTTACGTATCCGCCCAGAAATTCGTTACGACAGGTACAGTGGTAATTACAAACCATTTGCAGCTAAAGACAACGGATTACCCCCTTTGGTCAATGGCACTGAAGATGATCAACTGTCTTACTCACTTGACCTAACTTTCTTTTTTTAAATTCATTGAAAAGGATATAAATATGAATATACAAAAATGGGATACTTCTTACGAATGGAAGATTGTACTCCTTCTCACACTTAGTTTTGGCCTTGTGGGATTAGATCGTTGGATTATTGCCCCCTTATTACCTTCAATCATGAAAGATTTATCTTTAAATTACCAAGATGTTGGTCTAATTTTTGGTGCCTTGGGAATAACTTGGGGAATCTTCGCAATATATGCAGGAAGGTTATCAGATAAAATTGGTCATCGTAAGATTTTACTAATATCTCTTGTCGTTTTTTCTTTAGCTTCAGGTTTCTCTGGAGCTGCAATGGGTTTGACCAGTCTAATTCTAATTCGTTCTATAATGGGAATTTCAGAAGGTGCATTCTGTCCAACAAGTTTTGCTGCGACTGCAGTTGCAGCAAAACCCTCGCGTCGTGGTGCCTTGCAAGGATTACAGCAAAGTGGCTTTGCTTTATTTGGTCTGGGCTTAGGGCCAATTATCGCTACACAACTCCTTTTAATCGTACCCTCATGGCGTGAGGTATTCTGGGTTGTTGCAATTCCTGGTTTTATTATAGCCGTGTTTTTATTTTTTATTCTAAAAGAGCCACAAGATACTCAAGGAGGTCAATTACTAATTACCGAAAAACAGGTTGAAACACAAGTAAAAGTGAATTGGATTGATTTACTCAAAACACGGAATATTTTACTAAGTATGATTGGCCTCTTTTGTACGATGTCATGTGTTTTTGTTATTAGTGCAATGGTTCCTTTGTATTTAGAAAATTTCTTAAAACTTAGCTCTCAAGAGATGGGATTAATTGTTTCTGCTATCGGTTTTGGTGGTTTTTTAGGGCAATTTCTTGTTCCTGCCGCATCGGATTGGATTGGTCGACGCCTTGCTTCTATTCTAGGATTTATTGGAGCAACTATTTTTATTTATTTATTTGCTAATGCTTCTGCATCTATCCCAATATTATTTGGATTACTCTTTGTGCTTTCCTTCTTTAGTTTAGGATTAATCGCCTTACTATCAGGCCCCTTAGCTGCAGAATCTGCACCAGCAGGATTAGTTGCATCTTCAATTGGGCTCGTAGTAGGTGCAGGTGAAATTTTTGGTGGCGGTATTGCACCTGTAATTTCTGGAATAATTGCTGAGAACTATGGTATCCAGAATATTTTTTACTTAAGCTTAGTAGGTACAATTATTGGTATATGCATGAGTTTTTTTATTAAAGAAACTGCTCCTCGTAAAGTACAGCCTATTGAAGTATATGAAATTGAACCCACTCAAAAGTTATAATGTTGATCTAATAAAAAAGCATTCATAGTGAGTAATGACTGTAAGTTAAGCCAAATTATTGGATAAATTCTTAACTAATCAACATTAATACATAGTGGGTGCTTTTACTTTGCTTAATATACAATCAATTATTTTTAGATAATTTAGTTTATCCTTTAAATATCGTTGGATATAAAATCAATATCTTATTTTCATGGTTGATGGATTAACTTATGGATAAATTACAATGTATGGAAGCATTTGTGAGAGTCGCACAAAGTGGAAGTTTTATTCAAGCAGCTGAATCAATTGGTGTTACTCGTTCAGTGATAAGTACACGTATTCAACAACTGGAAAAGTTTGTCAATGCGCCTTTATTTCATCGTAGTACCCGATCAGTAAGGTTATCGGCTATTGGTGAAAAATACTATCCCGAATGTGTCGAGCTTATTAGCCGTTTCGAGCAACTCGCTGATGAAATGTCACATGCAAAAAATGAGTTACATGGCCTATTACGTATTTATATGGCCCCTGGTTTTGCTTTAAGTTATTTCAGTAAACGTTTATATCAGTTCACAGCACAGTATAAAGATATTGAATTAGATATTGTTGTATACGATAAAGTCATTGATCCTATTTCTTCTGGATTTGACATTGTTTTTCAAATGTTTCCTCCTAAAGGAGAAAGCCTAATTGAGAGGAAAATTTTCAATGTAAACCGTGTGATGTGTGCTTCACCAGAATTTATTGAAAAACATGGCCAACCCAAAAACCCACACCAACTTCAGCAGTTTGAATTAGGTTATTATTCTGGATATCCCGAAAGAAACAAAATCAAATTTATGATCAATAATAAGTTCCAAGAGTTCTCTATTCATGCGAGAGTCTCATCAAGCTCAATTCATTTATTACATGATTTTGCTTTAACAGGTGGCGGTATTGTTTGCCTACCAACAATCGTCGCATGTGAGAGCCTTTATAAAAAGAAACTAATTCCAGTACTTACTGACTATCCTTTACCTAATTATGGGTTAAGAGCCGTATTTCCTTCGAACTCTAGAAATTTAACCAAAATCCGTTGCATAATCGATTTTCTAGTGGAAAAACTAGATCTCGTTCCAGAATGGGATCAACAACTGATAGAAAGCGGCTGCTTATCACCTAGGGTTAAATTCTTTCAATAATTAAATATTCTCCACATACTTCTTAGAATGAAAAAAATAGCCGCCTTACTAAGCATTCATTTAAATCTATCTTATAAAGATAGTAAGGGAACAGCGAAAGTTATTTAAATTATAACAATGGGATATAAATAACATTCTTCTTAATTATTACTTTAAAAATTAACACTATAAGAAATAATAGTTCTATTTTACATATTGTTTGCTCCAGTATCGTTTTTATAATTAAAGTTTAGTCCTAGCACGCTTAACCCTTTAAATATTCTTTGTTTTATTTGATGATTCATAATTAAATCAAATTCATTTTCACCAAATCCTTAGCTGTTCAACATGGTGATACTGGCTTTGGTGCATTCTGGGCTGGAAGTAATGTTGGACTGATCCGTGAATTAGAAGCTCGAGATCTAGTTAATCAACTGGTTGTAGAAATGAACCATTCTTAATGCTTAACTAAGCTGTCAATAGAAGCTGAACTGCGACAGCTTCTATTTATACTTATTATGCTTGGCTTTGTTCAACTAACATATACACCAAATCTAATTCGGGGCATACATACCCCAATCCTGTCATTGCAGCAGTAATTTGCCCACGATGATGTGTGCCATGATTAAATACATGCGTAAGAGTAGCAGCATAAGGCAAAGTCAGTTCTTGTCCAGAAACTCGTTTATAGGTTAAATCTGCATTTAAGGTTTTTTCATCTAACTGCTCTAGAAACTCAATCCAGTTATTCGACTTCTCTTGTAATTCGTCCAGTAATAGGTTTTTTTCAGTTTGGATGATAGTATCTAATGCAATAGAGGTGGATCAGGAAATTTGAACAACACTTATAAGTGATATTTTGCTCCCCAAATGATGTTATAAACATCAATATATGGAGTATTTTATGGCAC
>NZ_JBIMCW010000049.1:0-12570 GCF_048552295.1 Acinetobacter legionensis | reverse complement strand
CCGTATAAATATCTTGACCATTTGCACCTGTAGTTTTTGCAACCCCTGCTATATTGCTTCCACCTGCAACTTCAGTTTTTGATGCCGCAGATTTAGAGTCAACATAGGTTTTATTGGTCGCATCTGTACCTGCTGTTGGTGCATTGTTGACTGTTACTTTATTTGCTGTAACTTGTGTTGCTGTAATCCCTGCATTGTTAATAACCGTTGCACCTGTAGTAACACTACCAGCTGTACCTAAGTCTAAGTTTGGATTTAACTTAACTTGTACGCCATCAGTAGTCGCAACTGTACTAATGTTCGTATCACCAGTGATGGAAACTGTATCACCTAATTTTTTAGTTGTGCTCGTCGCTGCGGTATCACCTTTAAAGGTTAAGCCAGTATTATCAACCGCTGTCTTCGCATCTACACCTTTTTGAATATCTGTTTTAGTGCTTGTTGCAAGGTCAACTTTATAGTCAGTAACATTGTTTGCATCTTTAGTTCCTGCTGTCACTGTGACAGCTGATGAACCTGCTGATGCTGTTGTACCATTAGCATTAACCGTATAAATATCTTGACCATTTGCACCTGTAGTTTTTGCAACCCCTGCTATATTGCTTCCACCTGCAACTTCAGTTTTTGATGCCGCAGATTTAGAATCAACATAGGTTTTATTGGTCGCATCTGTACCTGCTGTTGGTGCATTGTTGACTGTTACTTTATTTGCTGTAACTTGTGTTGCTGTAATCCCTGCATTGTTAATAACCGTTGCACCTGTAGTAACACTACCAGCTGCGCCTAAGTCCAATGCATTCGATAACGCAACTTCGACTTTACCTGCATTTACTTTAGTCGTGATATTACTGTTTGAACCGACTATATCAACCGCTTCACCTAGCTTCTTGTTAACAGTCGTACCGTCTTGCGCTTTTAAACCAAAGCCCAAGTTTGTCAATGTTGCACCAGCATCATCTACATATTTTTTATTGGCTGCATCTGTATTGTTTGTTGGCGCAGCAACATTGGTAATGGTCTTATTACCTGCATTAATACCAGTACTCGTAACGCTTGGACCACCTGTAATCGTCAATCCACTGTTATCTAACTTAGAATTGCCTGTAGTGACACTGCCAGCTGCGCCTAAATCTAAGTTTGGATTTAACTTAACTTGTACACCATTCGCTGTCGCGACTGTACTAATGTTCGTATCACCAGTGATGGAAACCGTATCACCTAATTTCTTCGTAGTGCTTGTCGCTGCGCTATCACCTTTAAAGGTTAAGCCAGTATTATCAACAGCTGTCTTCGCATCTACACCTTTTTGAATATCTGTTTTGGTGCTTGTTGCAAGGTCAACTTTATAGTCAGTAACATTGTTTGCATCTTTAGTTCCTGCAGTCACTGTGACAGCTGATGAGCCTGCTGATGCGGTAGTACCATTGGCATTAACCGTATAAATATCTTGACCATTTGCACCTGTAGTTTTTGTAACCCCTGCTATATTGCTTCCACCTGTAACTTCAGTTTTTGATGCTGCAGCTTTAGAGTCAACATAAGTCTTATTTGTCGCATCCGTACCTGCTGTTGGTGCAGCAACATTTGTAATCGCTAACCCACCGGCATTAATACCTGTTGTTTTATTGATAACAACGCCACCAACTGCAACCTGATCTGCTGTAACACCTGCATTGTTAATAGTGGTATTACCCGTTTTAACACTGCCAGCTGCACCTAAATCTAAGTTTGGATTTAACTTAACTTGTACACCATTCGCTGTCGCGACTGTACTAATGTTCGTATCACCAGTGATGGAAACCGTATCACCTAATTTCTTCGTAGTGCTTGTCGCTGCGGTATCACCTTTAAAGGTTAAGCCAGTATTATCAACAGCTGTCTTCGCATCTACACCTTTTTGAATATCTGTTTTGGTGCTTGTTGCAAGGTCAACTTTATAGTCAGTAACATTGTTTGCATCTTTAGTTCCCGCAGTCACTGTGACAGCTGATGAGCCTGCTGATGCGGTAGTACCATTGGCATTAACCGTATAAACATCTTGACCATTTGCACCTGTAGTTTTTGCAACCCCTGCTATATTGCTTCCACCTGCAACTTCAGTTTTTGATGCTGCAGCTTTAGAGTCAACATAAGTCTTATTTGTCGCATCCGTACCTGCTGTTGGTGCAGCAACATTTGTAATCGCTAACCCACCGGCATTAATACCTGTTGTTTTATTGATAACAACGCCACCAACTGCAACCTGATCTGCTGTAACACCTGCATTGTTAAGAACAGTATTGCCTGTTGTAACTGATGTGAATGTAGGATTGTCAGAAATCGAAACTTTAATTTGGTTTGCTGTAACCGCTGTAGAAATATTTTTACTATCCCCAATCACTGCAACAGATGAACCTAATTTCTGGCTCGTTGTTCCAGTTGTTCCTGTAAATGTAATTGGTTTAACCACTTCAGCATTTAATGCACTCACTGCAGCACCAACATTATTAACTGTTGTTGTTGATGCATCTGTTTTTGTGATTGTATAACTTGGAGCAGTAATACCGCCTGCCGCTGTACCCGCTGTAGCCCCACCACCTAAAGCCGTCGCTGTATCTGTTGCTACCTTGGCCAACTCAGTATTGGTATTAAATAATTGGCTACCGTTAATTGCATCGGTACTAGACGCTGTAACCTGACCCGCTGCGACATTTTGTATTTGTCTTTTTATTGTACTTGAACCAACGCTCACAACACCTGTGCTCGCTGTACCCGTTGCAGTGTAAGATTTACCATTAATCGTTTGAGCGGTGCTGTTTACGGATGCTGATGTTGTCGTACTTGCTCCCAGTGCTGTACTACCAGCAATAGATGCATTTGCCCCATCACCTATAGCAACAGCGCCACTCGCAGTTGCATTCGTTCTTGCACCTAAAGCAACTGCACCTGTTCCTGCCGTTGAGACTGCAGACTGCGCCCCTATTGCAACAGCATCAGTTCCAGCAGACTGCGCACCTTTAACCGCATTACCACCAATAGCAACGGCGCCACTAGCAGAAGCGGTAACTGCATTAGCAACTGATAAAACATTTCCATTAGCAGTACCTGTAGCCGTTCCACCTAATGCTACAGCATTTTGTCCTGTTGACTGGCTGCCTTCACCAAGTGCAGTACTACCTACTCCTGTTGCTCGACTCTCTACACCCACAGCCGTACCAAAAGCATTGGCTTGGCTATTATGACCGATAGCTGTTCCTGCATTACCTGTAACTTCTGAAAACGCTCCATATGCAGTTACAGCCGAAAGATCATTACCTTTAGCATTACAACCAGCAACAGTAGAGTATGTACCAGAACCATCCGTTGCCTGGCCACCAGTCGTTCCAGGATTTATAGTACCGACAATCCCATTAGAGCGAGTTATACAATTATTTGAATCTGTATTTATAACATTCGCGGTTACATCGGATGAAAAAGTGATCATCAAACTAACTGTTGCTGCCCCAATAATTCCAGTTACTTTTGAAGACTTGGTTTTCCCTTTTGCCAATTCAGAAACTGCAACCCATGCCGACAAAGTCGCATTCCAAATCACTTTGTAGATCTTATTCATATTACTTTTCCTTTAGGAGGTGCATTACAGCCGCTGATTTCGCATCAATAATGCATATAAAATGTACAATTTTTTTTATTTAACAATTTACATACATTTAAAGCAATAGAAAAATTGAGATATATTTCACTTATTTTGTTTTTTTAAACACATGGTCTAAACTTTTAAATAAAAAGCAAAATAATCATAAATTTTATACCTATAAATCAGCAATTTATATATCAATCAAAAAACATTAAGATTTATTAAATACATATTGTTCTTAAATTGAGCATGTGACAAAATTTGTCACATTTATCAAAATAATGTGAGACTTAGTTTACATTTGACAAATTGTTAAATTCCGATTAACTGCCTATGCTTATTCAGTTAACAATTTTTTACTGCGAAATTTGTCACAATAACTCCAGTTTCAATTTCTAAACCATCTGTTTATTTAGATTAAGTTAAAAATAAGATCTATTTCTATCAATTTAAAGTGAAAAATTTTATTTTAAAAAGTGATATTTATTTTAAAAATGGATATTGGTTAATTTAGACTTACGCGAATTTTAAGGGTATTGTAAAAGGCATCTGCTGACTGTTTTCAAAGCAGATAGATGATCTGAACAAAATATACAATTGATCGTATTTTATTTTTTACATAGAAAAACCCGTATTTTCATTTGAAAACGCCACCGCATAATCAGGTTTGCTATAATTCAATTTAAAATTTAATCTGAGCATAACCTTTGAAGATCATTTTTGCAGGTACACCCGAATTTGCAGCTTCTGCTTTAGCAGCACTCATTGAAACTGATCACGAAATCGTCGCTGTGTATACTCAACCCGACCGCAAATCAGGTCGTGGACAAAAAATGACAGCTTCAGCCGTGAAACAACTTGCGCTCGCAAACAACTTACCCGTCTATCAACCACTTCATTTCAAAGCATCGACAGACGAAGGCTTAGCGGCTCAACAAGAATTAGCAGCTTTGGGCGCAGATGTAATGGTGGTTGCGGCTTATGGTTTAATTTTGCCTCAAGCCGTATTAGATACACCGCGCTATGGTTGTTTAAATATTCATGGTTCTTTGCTACCACGTTGGCGTGGTGCCGCTCCGATTCAGCGTGCCATTGCAACAGGTGACACTGAAACCGGAGTAACAATCATGAAAATGGCGGCTGGACTAGATACAGGTGATATGATCTTTAAAACAGTGTGCCCAATCACAGTAGAAGAAACCTCAGCGACTTTATATGACAAACTTGCGATTCAAGGCGCTGAAGCAATTTGCGTGGTATTAGAATCAGAACAAAAATTACAACAATATTTAGATGCACGTGAAGTGCAAGATGAACAATTTACGGTATATGCACATAAACTCACAAAAGCTGAAGCGCAAATTGATTGGACTAAATCAGCAGTTGAACTGGATCGCAATATTCGGGCATTCAATCCTTGGCCAGTCGCATTTACACCAATAGATGAAAGCAATAATTTACGTGTATGGAATTCTCAAATTTCAGACCTTACAGCCAATGGCGAAGCACCCGGAACCATTATCGAAATGAACAAACAAGGTGTACATGTGCTGTGTGGAGATGGTGTGATTTGTCTGACTAGCCTACAATGGCCAGGTGGTAAAGCCATTAACCCTGTACAAATTATACAAAGCCATAAACTTTCAGTAGGAAATATATTCGCATGAGCCAAATTCAATCATCTGCAAAAAATTTGAATTTGCGCGCACAAGTGGTCAAAACACTTTTAGCTGTTCAAAATGGACAGTCTTTGGCTTCCGTTTTAAACCAACATATCAATATTGTTTCTGAACGTGATCGTGGTTTATACCATGAGCTTACTTTGGGCTGTTTACGTCAGTGGAATTCTTTAAAAGCAATTACCTTACCCTTGCTCACAAAACCGTTAGACAATGAAGCACTAGAAAGTTGCTTATATTTGGGTTTATACCAGATTTTATGCACCCGTATTCCTGCACATGCGGCGATTTCAGAAACTGTCAATGCAGCGAAACAATTAGGTTTTGAACCGATGAGTGGTTTGGTCAATGCCATCCTTCGTCGTGTTTCACGTGAAACAACTGAGTTTCAAACGGCTTTGAATAATACCCATGGTTTACCAAGCTGGCTGTTCAAACGACTTAAAAAAGATTGGGCTGATCGACTCCCTGAAATCTGTCAAAACTTAAAACAAGTCGCTCCACTAACACTTCGTGTCAATGAACGTCAAATTAGTCGTGATGAATATCTTGATATTTTAGATGAAGAACAGATTGATGCTCGTCCTTGTACACTTTCAGATGTTGGTATTGTTCTGGAACAAACGGGTAATATTACTCATTTACCAGGCTTTGAAGAAGGCGGGTTTTCTGTTCAAGATGAACATGCTCAATTGTGTGTAACACTGTTACCCAACTTAGATGACAAAGTCATTATCGATGCTTGTGCAGCACCGGGTGGTAAAGCAGCTCATATCTTAGAACGTTTCAATCCTAAAAAATTAATCGCACTTGATCATGATGCTAAACGCTTATTGCGTGTTTCAGAAAACTTGGAACGCCTTGAATTAAATGTTGATGCAACAGTTGAAATCATCACAGCAGATGCTACAACATGGGTGCCTAAAGAGTTGGTCGATTGCATCGTATTGGATGCACCTTGTTCTGCTATTGGTGTTATGCGTCGTCATCCTGATATCCGCTTATTGCGTCAATCTACAGATATTCAGCAAGTGGTCGATCTGCAAAAGCAAATTTTAAAGCATATGTGGCAGCAGCTTAAAGTCGGTGGAACACTACTCTATATTACCTGCTCAATTCTGAAAGTTGAAAATGAACAGCAGATGGTCGAGTTTTTTGCTGAACATGCAGATGCTGAAGAAATCAAGATTGACGCAAACTGGGGAATAGAACAAATTCACGGTCGCCAACTGTTGCCTGAAGCGCATCATGGTGATGGTTTCTATTATTGCCGAATTCAAAAAACAGCTTAAAAAACGCATTAAAAAAGCAGGCTAATTCGCCTGCTTTTTTTGACTCAAGTTTAAAGGGTATGGTGATCTTTGACCTCTTCCAGAACTTCATCCAGTTCTTCAGGGTTTTTCATCAAATGTAGGATCGATAAAATCAACCCACCCCATAAAAAAACCATTGAAATAATCATCATCACGATTGCAGAAGTATTCATTTTGACGCTCCTATCGATCTTTCATTTTGCTAAGGACTAAAGCAATAACAGCACAGAAAATCACACTGCCCCAACCAAAGAACATCAACATACTTGAACTATAGGTATCGTATCCATTTTTAATCAAGCTAAAAACTGTCATAGTTAAAGTGACCAGCAAAATTAAAGATGTGATTACAGTTAAAGTGAAATCCCAACCTTTACCAAGTTGCACAGTTGAAATACGATTCACATGATCTCGTAACTCCATCAATGCTGAACGGTTAAACCATGCTATCGAAATAATTGACAATAATGCACCACCAATAATCCCAATGTTATTGATAAAGTGATCGACGATATCCACCAGTTTAATCGAGTTCACGCTAGAGAATAAGAAAATTGAAACCAGTGCACTACCACCGCCAATGATGCTTACGGCTTTTTTACGTCCCCATTTTAACTTATCTTGCATCGCTGCAATCGGCACTTCAAGAATACTCACCATTGAAGAAATACCCGCAACAAATAAAGAAGAGAAGAACAGTAAACCGAATAAATCAGCACCAGTCCCTAAACTAGAAATGATTTTAGGAAAAGCAATGAATGCCAAACCAATACCACCACTGACCACTTGATCTACAGGCTTGCCTGCTGAAAATGCCATAAAGCCCAGCGCCGCGAAGATACCAATACCTGCAAGGATTTCAGTAGACGCATTGGCAAAACCAACGATAAGGCCCGAGCCTGTTAAATTGGTTTTTGGTTTAAGATACGAGGCATAAGTCACCATGATCCCAAAGCCAACAGAAAGTGAAAAGAATGTATGACCAAATGCTGCAAGCCATACTTTATAGTCCCACATTGCTGCCCAGTTCGGTGTAAAGAAAGCATTTAAACCTTGAACTGCACCGGGTAAACGCAACGCTTGAATAACAAGAATCGTGAACAGAATAAACAGTAAAGGCATGAAAATTTTATTGGATAATTCAACCCCTTTTTTCACACCACCGAATAAGATGATCAGTGTTAATGCCCAAATTCCCACAATTGGCCAAAATAAATGACCAACAAACTGAAAATCAAAACTTGTTGATTTTGAAGTTTGTAAATAGGTATTGAAGAAGAAGTTTTCAGGATCACTTCCCCACAATTGACCTACAGAAAAATAAACATAACTGCCAGCCCATGTCAGTACGCTGGCATAATACAAACCAATAATGATACAGACACAGACTTGCCACCAACCTAAAGTTTCACCCCCTTTAAATAAAGCACGATAAGCTTTAGGAGGTGAAGAATTACTTTTATGCCCTGTCGCATAGTCTAAAAATAACAGTGGCAAACCTGCAGTGATAAGTGCAATTAAATATGGAATTAAAAAAGCGCCACCACCGTTTTCATAAGCAATGTAAGGGAAGCGCCAAATATTACCTAAACCGACAGCCGATCCAACAGCTGCGATAATAAAACCTGATCGTGATGTCCAGTTTTCACGAGATTCTGTCATAAAACACCTAATTCTGTAGATGTCCTCAAATGCTGCTTTTTTTCATTGTGATCTGCGAGCAAAAGAAGTACCAATTTTAAATTTTGTTGTTTGAATAAAACAGCACCTTTTGGGTGCTTTGTTATTATTCCAAACCAGTAACTTTGCAAACTTCTCGGTTAAAGTGCATCAACAAGATTACTGTTTAATGTTGTAACAATACTCGTTTTGCAGCGCTTTTTCTGTAATTTGTGTCTATTTTCTCAGGTTTTTTTTACTTTTTATTGCACATGGTTAATTTTTAGCTATTTTGCTTGGAATTGCCTATTTCTAATTCACCGTCTTGGGTAAACGATAATGCCCAATGATTTTATATTCATGCAAAATGTCATTTTCACGTGTTCCATAACCAATGTTATGAATTACCAAAGGTGTTTTTGACAACATTGTGGTTTTATTTGAAATGATACCAATGTGGGTTAAGCCTTTACCTAAATCCCATGCCACGATATCACCTGCTTGATACTTTTGATCATTCACTTGATAACCTTGACGCTGAAAATAGGTCATGATATTTGGAACCCGTCGATGATCAATATTTCGATCGGTTGCTTTTAAACCCCATTTTTGTGGATATTTTTTAAAATTGGCTTTCATATCTTCATGAATACGTTGTTGCAGATCTATACCTTGATGGCGTAAGGCGCGAATAACCACGTCTGTACATACACCTTTGATCAATGGAACATCACCCATTGGATAAGACAACTGAGTATAAGCAGGATCATAATAAAGTGTTTTCAAAATCTGAGAACGTGCATCATTTACCAGTTTTTCAGATTGAAATGCCCAAATTTGCACACTCAGTAAGCAAAGTAAAATCATTAAAAATAATGAATTGAAAAATTTTATTATCATTTTTTAACTCTATATAAAACTCAAAGAAATAAGGAGCCGTAGCCCCTTAGAATATTAACTTATTGTTTGATCACAAGTAAGCGCTCTTCCTGCATATCACCAATTGCAGACTGAATCCCCTCACGACCTATACCCGAATCTTTCACACCACCATATGGCATATTATCAACTCTAAAGGTGGGTATATCATTGATAATTACTCCGCCCACGTGTAAATGATCCCATGCATAAAGCATCTTATTGAGATTTTGAGTATATACACCAGCCTGTAAACCAAAGCGACCTTGGTTAATCACTTCGATACCTTTCTCAAATGTTTTATATTTTTCTAAAATTGCCACAGGGCCAAATGCTTCATTTTGATAAATTTCAAGAGATTCATCGACATTTTCAAGCAAAGTTGGTTCAAATAAAACACCTTTTAAAGTGCCACCAATTAAGATTTTCGCACCCTTTTTCTCCGCTTTATCTACCCATTTTTTTAAACGAATCGCTTCAGCCTCTTTGATCATTGGACCCACTATCGTGGTTTCTACATGTGGATCTGCCGCAGATACTTTTTTCAATTTTGCTAAGATTTTTTTTCTAAATGCTATATAAATATCAGCATGGACTAAAATTCGTTGCACACTAATACACACCTGTCCCGCATGACCATATGCACCACCAATCACTCGATCAATCAATGCATCACTTATTTCTGTATCAGGTTCAATTAGAACAGCTGCATTCCCCCCCAATTCGAGGGTTACTTTTTTACGACCAGCACGTGCTTTCATATCCCAACCCACTTGATCAGAACCGGTAAAGCTGAGCAGCTTAAAGCGATCATCCGTCACTAACACATCAGCATGTTCTCGTGGACAAGGCAAAATTGAAAATGCGCCTTTTGGTAAATCTGTTTCAGCCAAAATTTCTGCGATTTTTAATGCGGAAATTGGCGTCAAACTTGCTGGTTTTAATACAAATGGACAACCCGCTGCAATTGCCGGTGCAATTTTATGTGCTGTTAAATTCAAAGGAAAATTAAACGGACTGATCAGAGACACTGCACCAATCGGCACATGTTGTACCATTCCCCGATATGCAGAAGCCGCAGCCGTTACAGCCAAGGGCATTAAACGACCATCATTAATTGTGGAGACTGCATCTGCCGCTAGTTGGAAAGTATTAATCAGCCTTTCAACCTCAGCTGCTGCAGCAAGTTTAGGCTTTCCACCTTCGATAATTAAAATTTGGGTTAATTCTTCACGGAGCTCTTTAAAGCGCTGAACACAATGTAACAGTATTTTTTGCTTCTGAAATGGTTTTAAAGCAGCCATTTCTTTCTCTGCTTTCACAGCTGCACTGATGGCTTTTTCTAAAATTTTTGCATCCGCTAAAGCCACTTTTGCATAAATTTTCCCCGAAAATTTATCATGAACTTCAAGCCATTGCCCTGATTTAATCGCTTTATTGGCGACATAAAGTGGGAATTCAATCACTGCTTGATCAATAGAATCACTCATCCTACACCCTCGATTTAATCTTTTTAATAATGCAAAATTTGATAAACCCCTATATCATGCCTTCAGTTGGTACAGTATTGAAATGTATTTAAGTAACAAAAATATAGGATGAAAAATCATTTCATCAAGAAGGACATATGAAATCTATTCAATTACCCTTATTTATCGCAGCCCTAGGTCTAAGTTCATTTGCTCAAGCTGATTTTATTGGTTTAAAAGGTGATATTAGTTATTGGAGTATTGGTGGAGATTCTCAAATCAACCACAAAACATCCAGTCTATCCAACAAAACGGGGACAGATAATTTATTATTAGATCCTTATACTGGGCTAAACGCAAAACATGATTTAGATACCAAAGGCACGATTCAAGCCTCTGTTGCTTTTGAGCACCCGATTCCAATCATTCCCAATGTAAAATTAAAATATACCAAGTTAGATACTGAAACTGAGTCTAATAATGAGTTTGCTAAAACTAAAATTGATTTAGACCATACAGATCTTATTCTTTACTATGAAATCTTAGACAACATTGTAAAAGCTGATGTCGGTGTAGGGGCAACTAAACTCAACGGTACTGTAAAGCAATTTTCACAAAATGTTGATGTTGATGAATATGCACCGATCCTTTATGCAGAAGCTGGCGCAAAACTACCATTTACAGGTTTAAGCGCAAAAGCTGAGGCGACTTATACCAATGTCAATGATGTAAAAATCACGGATGCTCAGGCTGAAATTCAATATGATTTTGTTAAATCTATTGTTTTAGATCTTGGTGCCAAAGTGGGTTACCGTGTTTTAAATATCGAACTCAGTGATTTAGATAACCGTGATATGAAGTTTAATTTTAAAGGGCCTTATATTGGTTTAAATGCCCATTTTTAATAGAGAATACCCGTTTATGATCATGTAAGCTTTTTCTTACATGATCTGCCGAATTATGCGTATAGGCAGAACAGCTAAATTTTAATACTATAAACACATCAGGAAACAGGAAGTTTCCATTAAAAACAAGAATAAGATAGGACGATAACGCAGGATAGCGAAAGGTACGACAGGAGTTATACCTCAGAACCAATACAAAAAACCTCAGGCATGGATGTCTGAGGTTTTTTATTTTGAATACACTAAAAACAATTGAAGTAAAAAACTTACCACTTCATAAAAGCCATTCCTTCAATAGCATCAATTTGAATCAGTTCAGTTTGTTTTTGAACCAGTTTAACCGCTTCATGCAAACTTATTGTTTTTGTATAAGAGCCTTTTTGATCAGGAACAGGAATATCTGCATCTAATGAATAATCATCATTAACGATAAACTGTAAAGTACGATCATTTTTATCAACGATCCCTAAAAAGTTTTCTGGCCTGATTAACACAGATTGCATTAGTTCTATGATTTCATCGATAGATGCATACTGATTTTGAGTGGGTAAAACCTCTTCACCATCATAATCTGTAAAGAAAAATTGGAAAATCAACATATTATTAACTGTTTTTATCGTAATGCTTTAATTTTTAGCATAAAGAAACGGCTGGTTCAATAGCTCGACTCTTTCTATATCCCTTACTTCAATAATGATCATGATGAGAGATACAGAAAATCAGTTCAGTTGCATCAATGCACAAGCTTAATCAGTCATCAATTAGCTTAATATAACGAGATCTGTTTCATTTCGCTATAAACACCGTGCATAAAAAAACACCCCGCTCTCGTTAGAGACCGGGGTGCTTTAGATTTAAAAGCTGGCGATGACTTACTCTCACATGGGTAACCCCACACTACCATCAGCGCTAAAAGGTTTCACTTCTGAGTTCGGGAAGGGATCAGGTGGTTCACTCTTGCTATTGTCGCCAGCAAACTGTTATGGACTTGTTCGGGTCTTATTTAAATGC
>NZ_JBIMCW010000048.1:0-16914 GCF_048552295.1 Acinetobacter legionensis | reverse complement strand
TTAGTTCCCATTCATAGACAATCTGGTAGTTCTGTGCTTGGAAAAAGTCGCTTATCTAAAGCCGGTTCACCTAAAATTCGATCGGGTTTATATATGGTTGCCATTGTTGCAACTCGGTACAATCCTCACATTAAAGAGTTGAGCGAACGGCTCTTAGCGAAAGGGAAAACTAAAATGGTAGCGATTGCTGCTGCTATGCGAAAGTTAATTCATCTTTGCTATGGTGTTCTTAAAAACCAACAACCTTATCAGGCATGAATCCTTAAATAATTTGCTTGACAGTTAAGACGGTATCTTTTCATCTGAGCAAGAACAAAGCACTGGTTTTTGTCGTGCAAAAATGAGGCAGCGCCTACGCAAAGATATTTAAACTTTGAATGTAAGATTTTGTATTGCAAACTTTTTACAATCAAATAATTTATCTTTCCATATAATAGATTTAATTAAAAATATTAATTAAATCTATTATATTCTTGTGTCCGAGTTTTTTGACAGGTTGACTATAGAGAGAGGTACAATCTGTAACCCATTCAACACTGATTAATGGGTATTAGATAAATTTTGTTGAATCAACTTTTTAATTAAGTTAACAGTTTCAACTGGATGTTCTAAAGGAAACATATGTCCTCCAGCCGTCAGAGTAAAAGGAATATTAAATTTCTTTTTGGTAATTTGTGGAAATTTACGTTTTAGAAAAGGGCTCTCAGAACCAATAACTAAATCTATTGGAACTTGTGGTTGTGGATGAGGTAACCACCAATAAGAAGGACCAGTTCTAAAAATTGCAACTTCAACATCCTTAGGAATGGTCAAAGTCACGCCACCACGAACATGATCTTCTGTTAGCGCATAATCGATATAAGCATTAAAACAATCTGCGTCAAAATGCTGATAAAACCCCTTTGGACGTAACAATTCTGCGGCTTGTTGACGCGATTCCCAATGATCTCGACGGCGTAAGCTGAGGTGAGCTGGTGTCATCGCATCGATTTTTTGAGGATAAAATTTCTTTGCAAGATTAAAGACAAAGGATGCGGTTCCCATAATCAATGGAGGATCCAATAAAATTGCTTGTTCAAATAAATCTGGACGTTTAAACGACGCTAAAAAAGTTGCAACAGCGCCTAATGAATGACCTAAGCCTATGACTTTACGTCCATTAGATTGTTGCACAATACTATCAATCACTTGATCTGCAAAATTCGACCAATTGTTATCAATAGGATAACGTTGATCTGTGCCTAATAAAGAAACATAAATCACATCATATTGATCTTTCAATAAATCAAATAGTTTCATATAGACTTTAGATGGCACACCATTGGCATGGGCAAAATGAATAACAGGTTTCATGTGAGATAGACTAACCATGTCTTGTGTTACGCTCTGAATATGACGAATTGCAAATACTGTAGCTGATAAATTGGATTCAGTTAAATATTTTAAGTGAACTCACTGCTATTGTTTTACAATAAGCGATGTCATTCAAATGACTTAAACAGGTTTAAACCAGCTAAAATGGCATAAAGTAAGAAGAAAATAGAGCTTTAGAATCGTGTTGGACTTATTTTTTCATCTTCTTTTTTCATCTTCTTTTTTCATATTTTTGTTTTTTATCCTGTATGGCTCAGTAAAGAACAAGAATACAATATATTGTTCTTTACTGATCTACCAGACTTGAACTATTGCATTTTCACATCTTGATTCATACCAAGTTTCTGGCTCACGGCTGTACCTAAACCATGACCCATTTCTGAACCTAAACGGCCTAGAACTGAGTCAAATGGGCTACGTTCAACCGTATAATTAACTGTCTTTTTCACTTTTAATTCGCGTTTTAATGTTTCCATATTCCCTGCTTTATCTGCGATACCCAATTTAATTGCTTGGTCACCCGTCCAGAATAAACCAGAGAAGATCGCTGGATCTTGCGATTTCAGCTTTTCACCACGACCTTTTTTCACAGCATCGATAAAGTGATCATGTACATTGTCCAATAAAGCTTGAATATGCGCACGTTGTTCTGGATTAATCGGTTTCGTCATACTCAGTATGTCTTTATTACTTCCCGAAGTCATCGTTCGGTCTTCAACACCTAATTTTTGCGCTAAACCATTTACCCCATAGTTCGGCATAATCACACCAATTGATCCCACCAAACTCGATGGATTTACCCAAATTTCGTCTGCTGCTGATGCAATATAATAAGCACCTGAAGCTCCCATATCACCAATCACAGCATATACTTTTTTCTCTGGATTTTGTTTTTTGAGGTACTGAATCTCTTGCCAAATATCATCAGACTGAACTGGTGATCCACCTGGGGAATTCACATTCAATACTACAGCTTGAGCAGACTTTGCTTGAAATGCTTTCTTTAATGATTTAATCGTATCGGTACTATTTACACCTTGACTACTTGAATCAATTGTACCAACGATATTGACAACCCCTAAATGATTCTCTGAAGTTATTGTTCCATCATCTGACCCTGATAATGAACAACTCTTACCCAGTGCAACTAAGACAAAGAGAATATAAAGAAAAGTGAGTATTTTAAAAAAGATCCCCCAGCGACGAGTACGGCGTTGCTCTTCAACTGAAGCAAGAACAGCTTTCTCTAAGATCTTCCATTCCTGTCCTGTAGGCTGTTGACCCGCAGAGGAATTCAAATTTGTATTGTCATTTTGAGGTTTCGGCGGCCAATCTGACATTTATACCATCCAAATTAATTATTCATGCTTCATTATATACACGGAATCCGTATAATCTATTTAATCATTACGATTTAACTTATAATAATTTGCTAAATCTCACTATTACTTAACCTGCGCTTTAATTTTAGATCCGGATGACTGATAAAACCTCAACTTCGCGACTTCTCAATTTTTTCAGTCGACTGCCGATCCCAATCGCACGTTTTATCGCGCGCATTTTGGCTGGACTTGTCAACTTATTACGTATCACCAAAACCTCTGAAACCATTCGTTTAAATATTGAAATTTGCTTTCCAGACCTAGATAAATCCAAACGCGAAAGAATTACAGAGCATGCAATTCGCAATGAATTACAGTCTTATATGGAGTTTTTTACGGTTTGGGGAAGTTCAAATCAAGTAAATATCGACCGTATTCACCATATTGAAGGTGAGCACCATTTCCATGAAGCAATTGCGGAAAAAAAAGGCCTTGTACTGGTCGTGCCTCATTTCGGTACTTGGGAAATTATGAACGCATGGTTTGCCCAATATACGCAAATGACCATTATGTATGAACCAATTAAAGATGAAAGTGCAGATCGTTTCGTACGTGCTGCGCGAGGTCGCGAAAATGCCACACTGGTTCCAACAGATGAATCTGGCGTCCGGCAAATATTTAGAGCTTTAAAACAAGGAGGTACCACCGTTATTTTGCCTGACCATTCGCCACATCAAGGGGGAGAACTTATTGAGTATTTTGGGATTCCACTCTTTTCAAGTAATTTAAGTGCAAAGCTGATCCAAAAGACCAAATCCAAAGCACTCTTGCTATATGCTATTAGAAACGAAAATCAGGGTTTTGATATGGTCGTTCAACCTATTGATGAAAATATCTATCAGGTCGATGCAAATCAGGGCACACATATTATTTACACTGCGCTCGAAAAATTAATCTGCCAATACCCAGAACATTATCACTGGAGTTATAAACGTTTTAAAGCTCACCCAAAACTAAAACAGATTTATAATGTTCCCAATAAAGAAGCGATGGAAATGATCAATTCAATCCGCAATGAGACGATCATGGGAAGCGAGCCACTTTAAGTTTTGCCGATAACCTATCAACTCCATCTGCCCTTGCGAATTTAGCTTAAATTGAATAGAACCTTGTTCAATAGTGGTTTTGACTGGAATATTCAAAGCCTCTAGCCGTTTCAATACAATCGGATGTGGATGACCATAGCGATTGGCATATCCAGCCGATACAATCGCAAGTTTAGGTTGTAATTGCTTTAAAAAGTCGTATGAAGAACTATTTTTGCTACCATGATGACCTAGCACTAAGACATCTACTTTTAAATCTGGATATTGTGCTAATAGATTATATTCCGTTTCCCACCCAGCATCCCCCATCAATAAAAAATTTTGATGTGATTTCGACTGAGGAACTTGAATATAAATGATGCATGAGAGTCCATTTCTGTCATACCGAGCTTTGCTTAGGCTATTTTTAGCAGGCGCCAAAACAGAAATCCGAACATCTTCATATTGCCAATATTGCCCTTGATGACAATACTCAAATTTATGCTGATTAAGCAGCTCATCTATTTCATTTGAATAAACTTTGTCAATTTTGACGACCTTCTCTATTTCTGCAAATGCACCACTATGGTCTTGATCTAAATGGGTCAGAATCACTTGATCCAATTGAGCAATGCCTTGTCGCATAAGATATGGAATAATGACTTTTTTACCAATACTGAATTGCTCTTCATCAAATGTGCCACCTGTATCAATCAGCATTTTATGTTCAGGCAAATTTAAAAAAATTGCCTGTCCTTGCCCAACATCTATGACATCAAGTTGGAATCTTGAAGAATTTTTATGTGATATTACTAACGGTGCTAAGCAGAGTATTGCCCAAAATTTGGGAAGCACACCTTTGGGCAGAAAGATAATAAACACAGTCAAAGCAATGCAAATAATTTGCAAAGAATTGAATGCCCACCAATTCAATTTAAAATTGAGAAACTGATCCAACTTTTCCAGTAAATACAACAATATAGACAAAAAAATATCAGAAACTTTAAAGAGTACTCCACCTAAAGGATCAAAAAGTATACTCATGCATGCCGCCATGACTTCAATAGGAACAATTATTGCACCAATCATTGGAATTGCGATCAAATTGCTCAAGGGTGTGATCCATGAAAATTGTTGAAATATCCACAGCACCACTGGTAATAATGCAATAAATATTTTCCATTGCGAATCAATTAATACTCGTATAAATAGTTTAGTCTTAGTTTTCCATGTCTCTACAGTTTGATTCGAATGTTGCTGAACAGTCTGATAGACACGAATCAAAATAAAACATGAACCAAAGGATAACCAAAAAGCAGAAGATAGAATACTAAAAGGATCAATTACTAATAAAATACTGGCTGTCAATAATAGATGCTTAAGAGGTTGAATTTTTTGCTTGAATAAAATAATAAAAATCAAAATTGTGACTGTCAGCATGGTTCTTAACGCGGGAATTTCAAAACCAACAAAAGCGCTATAAAACACCACACAGGCTAAAAAAGGAAAGATCAATAAATAAGGTTGTGGAATTCTCAAAAAAATCTGTGGATAAGCTTTTTTAATGATTGAATTAAACAAAAAACAAAACAAACTTGCAAAAATTAATACGTGCGGTCCAGAGATTGCAAGTAAATGAGAGATGCCCAATTTTTTAAATAACTCATGTGTTTCATTCGCCAATAAGCTTTCATCACCGGTTAATAAGGCCAAGAGCAATCCCTTATTATGTAATGATGAAACTGCAATCCAATGGCGAAATTTTAGACGTAACTTTTCTATACTGAGTTGAGCTCTATAAAGCAAGGTATTCTGTTGACGAATAAAGGATGTATAACCCAACTGTTTCACTTGAATTTCATCGATATGTTCAAATGAGTGAGCCTTGAATACACCGAGAATGTTTTGTTGTAGAAACCATTTTTCTTTATCAAAAGCACCAGCGACAGCATAACCGTGAATTGGTTTGATTTGCCCTCTTACTCGATAATATTGGCCTAGTTGGATCATTTCAGACTGTGAATCATCCAGATACATTAACATTTGTGTGGCTTGTTTTAGTCCGAGTAACAATACTTTTTGTTGAATACGCTGTTGAGTACGGGGGAGTTGGGAACTAAAGGATGAGTTGGTTTGCTTAATCGTATTTATGCTAGAAATATAAATAATTTTTTCAATTTGATGAGCTGATGTATCACGTAAGCTTAATCTTTTTTCGAGTGCTGAATCTGCATAATGCCAACCGATTAGACCACATGATATACCGACTAAGCTTAAATAGATCAGTTTAAATACCAAGGAATTAATCAATCTATACTTCGACCGATAAAATTTAAATAGCAAAAGACTTAAGGCTAAGCTAATCCATACCAAGAGAGTTAAAGAAGCTGGTGAATGGTATCCCATAAAAGAGATACCCAATATCCATCCAATTAAAGCAATATATATATACATAGTTTTTCTATTTATTGTTTTCAGTGTTTTATTGATTAAGCCCAATCATTTATTGGGCTTAAGTTTAAAAAATATACCTCACTTTAGAATGATATCATCAAATGAGTGCTAAAATTAGCCATCAATCCAGACACCATCTTGCATATGTAGGATTTTATCTGCTGATTTTGCCAGTTGCTCATCGTGCGTCACAATCAACATTGCCATATTGAACTCCTCACGTAAATCACGCAGTAATTCAAAAATAGATTTTGCTGTTTTGCGATCTAGATTCCCTGTCGGTTCATCGGCTAACATTAACTTCGGTTGTGTCACCAAAGCACGTGCTAAAGCTACACGTTGACGTTCACCACCTGATAACTCACCAGGTTGATGTGTTAAACGATGCGATAATCCAACACGTTCAAGTAAATATTCAGCACGTTCTTTAACCTTTTTATACTCCGCATCTTTTCTTAACATCAACGGCATTGCGACATTTTCAAGTGCAGTAAATTCAGGCAATAAATGATGAAACTGATAGACAAAGCCTAAATGTTCATTACGTAAAAAACCGCGTTCAGCTTCACCCAAGTTATCAAAACGTCTGCCATTTAAATTTACCAGACCTTGGGTAGGGCGATCTAGCCCTCCCAAAATATGTAATAGCGTACTTTTACCTGACCCACTTGAACCCACAATGGAGACAAACTCACCTTGCGCTACTTGTAAGGATAAGCCTGTAATCACGTCTACATGTGACTTACCATCAGTAAACGATTTATAGATATTTTGTGCCTCTAAAACCACTGGACTTTGTGTAGCACTATTCATAACGAAGCGCCTCCGCAGGCTGAATTTTAGCTGCTCGCAATGCTGGGTAAATGGTTGCAATAAAGCTGAGACCCAAGGACAAGCTCACAATCACCACGACATCTTGCCATCTTAAATAAGAAGGTAAGTAGTTGATAAAATAAGCATCGAATAAATGTAATCCAAATGCAGTATTCAACCAGCCAATAAAGTTACTAATTCCTAAGGCAGAGATAATCCCCAAGATTGCACCAGCGACAGTTCCAACCACACCAATCACAGTACCTTGCACCATAAAAATGCGGGTAATTGTTGCAGGTGATGCGCCTAATGTTCTCAAAATTGCGATGTCTGATTTTTTATCCGTCACAACCATGACCAATGAAGAGACAATATTAAATGCAGCAACAAGTACGATTAGGAATAACAATAGACTGACCATTGCCTTTTCCATTTGGATTGCGCTGAATAAATTACCATGCGTATAGGTCCAATCTGAGGCATAGAAACCGTTTGGTAACTCACGAACAATTTCATTGGCAACCTGTGGCGCTTGGAAAATATCATCCAGTTTCATACGCACACCTTGCGCACCGTCAGGTAGACGTAATAGCGTAGATGCATCATTGAGTGCGATGTAACCTAAACTCGAATCAACTTCCGCACCTATACTAAAAATACCCACAATTTTAAAACGTTTAAAACGTGGCACAACCCCTGCTGGCGAAGGGGTTGCTTCAGGTAAAACCAAGGTGACATTGTCATTTAGACCAAGGCCTAACGCATCAGTCATTTGTTTGCCTAGAACAATGCCATATTCACCTTTTTTTAGTTGATCTATGCTACCTTCCACCATATGATTTTGGATAATTGAAACCTTCTTTTCATATTGAGGTTCAATACCAGTCACCATGATGCCGGCGACCTGTCCTTGTGCAGTAAGCATACCTTGTAGTTGGGTAAATGGAGCAACACCAGTCACATGCTTATGTTGTTCAATTTTCTTTGCAAGTACAGGCCAGTCTGTTAGAATTTGTGTTGAAGAAACAGTGGCTTGAGGTATCATACCTAAAACACGGTTCTTTAACTCTCGGTCAAAACCATTCATAACAGATAAAACTGTAATCAGTACAGCAACCCCTAAGGTTAGACCGATCATGGAAACCAAAGCGATAAAAGAAATAAAGTGATTACTACGCCGTGCGCGAGTGTATCTCAACCCTATATACAGCGAGATTGGTTTAAACATACCATTCTAGTCCGAGGTGTTTTATGGAAGCGTTACAGCATCAAAATGAAGCAAATGAACGTCGTGTCATGTCACGAATCGATGCTGCGTTAAGGATCAACTATCAAATCATTTCTGAAGAAGTTGCGCTGAACGATCCATATGATGCTAATTTTGTATTACCGCGCTATTTTCTACTACTTGCAGAATTAGATCAATTTGATCATGCACTTCACTACGAATTAGAACAATTAAATGAAAAAGATCAACAAATTGCTCGAATCTTATCCTTATTCAACCAAAAGTTAAACCTTATTACTGGTTCTCTTTACGATTCTATTGTACAAACCATGTTACCAACGCCACAAAAAGTCAATTTTTCTGAAAGTGGCTTTAGTTTTACCAGCCAACAATACCTGAAACAAGGTAGCTTTATTCATGTCACCCTGAGCCATCCTGAAAATTTCTTCCATATTGCAGCAACGGCACAAATTGCGTACTCTGAACCTGCTGAAAACGAGCAATATCGTGTAGGTGCCTACTTCATTACCTTGCATCCTCAAGATAAAGTCAAACTCGCAGAATGTATCCAACAAAACATCACCCTACAGAATAATTGATATTGAACATATGGACTCTACTTTATTCGCTTTTGCCTTGATTGCCTTAGGTATGGCACTCACCCCTGGCCCTAATATGATTTATTTGGTCTCAAGGTCCTTATGTCAGGGCAAAACTGCGGGGATGGTTTCATTGGGAGGCACAGGACTCGGTTTTGTATTTTATATGCTATGTGCTACTTTTGGGATCACTGCTTTATTAATGACGATTCCAGTTGCATACGATATTTTAAAAATTGCTGGCGCGTTCTACCTGATTTATCTTGGCTGGAAAACTATTCAATCACCTCACTCGCCTTTTGAGATTACCAGCAACCAATCTTATTCAAATTCAAAACTATTTTTGATGGGCTTTTTGACTAATCTACTGAATCCTAAAATTGCGATGATGTACTTAGCTTTGCTGCCACAATTTATCAAACCACATCAAGGCGATGTTTTAGTGCAAACGCTTAGTTTGGGTATTGTCCAAATTGTGATTAGTCTGTTCATCAACATGTTGTTTATTTTTTCTGCCAGTTCTTTTACCCAACTTTTAAATCGTCATGCGCTTTGGTTAAAAATGCAAAAATGGTTTATGGGTACAGTATTTTTTGGCTTAGCAACACAAATCATGCTGAGCTCCAAAAAATAATACAAATCAATCTAATAGAAACTTAAACGTTCCTAGTAAGATATGGTAGTACCAGCTTTACAGTAATACGCATTCAGGTATAGTCAACCCATCTAATTATTCATACAAATAACCTCTATCAAGTCATTGATCATAAATGACGCTTATAGTTACGTATAAACTTTTTGAAACTGTTGGCTATTCATTCGTTTTTGTACTTTTGAATCCTAGATAGTGATCCTAACATGGATGTCGCCGTTGGGCGGGGGTACAGCACGTACCCCTCGCACATGAGTAAAAACAAAGCACAGCTTTGTTTGCAGCGCAAAGTTTGACATCCCCTACGAAAAGTGATGCATCGCCTACGCAAAGGTATTTAAACTTTCAATGTAAGGTGTGGCATTGCAATTTTTTTATAAACAAAAAATTTTCTTCCATATAGTTAATTTAATTAATAATATTGATTAAATCAATTCTACTCTTGTGTCTGAGTTTTTTGACAGATTGAATATAGATGCAATGATATCCATCTTAGCCACACCCATAAAAAATGGCTCAAAGTGGAGTATTTACTTTGAGCCAAATGAACTGATTTAAAAAGTTTCTTTTTAATAAGCAATTATTCTGCCAACTTATGAATTCGCTTGGCATAACTTGAATGGGCAGAATGATCAAGTTTAGTCAAGATACCATTATCCCCCAAGATACGACGTGCACCTGTTTGCGCCCATTGCGGCAATAAGGCATAAGCACTATGTACTGTTTGTAAGTAATCAGGTACTGCAATAAATAATCGAGGCTTAATCAAAGCACTCAAAACTGCATTGGCAACATCTTGTGATGTCACAACTGGAATCGTTTTTGCAGCATTTTCAGTTCCAGCGGTGAGCTCTGTCAGCACTTTACTGGGTAAAATTGCAGTGAACTGAATAGCTGAATCACGAAACTCACCTGCAACTGCTTCAGTGAGACCAATCACAGCAAATTTAGTTCCAGAATAAACCGCTGAACCTGGCAAAGCAAAACGGCCTGCAAGTGAAGCGATATTCACAATATGCCCTTGTTTATATTTGAGCAATTCGGGAAGTGCCAATTGCATGCCAATGATGACACCACGAAAGTTAATATCAATTTGTGCATCTGCTAAAGCGGGATCTTCATCCAGAAAAGCCCCCATCGGCATAATCCCAGCATTATTCACTAAACCATAAAAACTGCCATAATGTTGAATGGTTTTTTGAATAAATTGGGCAAATGATTTACGATCACGCACATCCACTTTAAAAGCTTTTGCACCAATACGCTGTGCTTCTTTTTCAGCAAGTGCTAAATCAAGATCACCAATACTGACTTTTGCACCTTGTGCAATTAAGGCTTCCGCGGTTGCTAAACCAATGCCACGTGCGGCACCAGTAATCGCAATCACTTTGCCTTTTAATTTTTGTTTTTTAAACATTGCTTTATCCTTTATTTAAAATCTTGGTACATTTCACATCTATCCTCTTTTATAGGCTTGAATAGGATGAAGATTAAAATCCCTTTTTCATACAATATCTTCTTGCTTTAACACTGGGCTTGGTTCAGGTTGATGATTAATCAAATACTCAGCTAAATTAAAATGTTTCATCTTTGCTCGGAGTTTATAGGTTGACCACGGCCAAACTGTACTGTTGCGCCCATTGCGATCAATAAAATAGCTTTGACATCCCCCCTTGTTCCATACCGTAGTTTGCAAAGCTGCTTGGACTTTTTCATTAAAGACTTTTGTAATTTTTGGATTTGGTTCAATAGTCTTGATGCCCAATTGAATTGCCTGTTTCAAAGCATCAATAATATAATCAAGCTGAGCTTCAATGATAATAAATGCTGAGGAACTCACAGCGACATTTGGACCAAACATCAGAAAGCCGTTTGGACAATTTTCTATCATTGTTCCCATATAGCCCTCAGGGCTCCCCTGCCAAACATCTGACATCCGCTGTCCAAAACGGTTATAGACACGATTGGCGATTGGCGGTTCTGCAATTTCAAACCCCGTACCAAGAATAATTATGTCTGCTTCACAACGTTCACCATTACTTGCAATTAAAGTATTACCATTTATTTCAGATAAACCGCTGGCAATCACCTCTACATTATTTTTTGCTAAAGCAGGATACCAATTGTTAGATTGCAAAATACGTTTACAACCCATAATAAAATTTGGGGTTAATTTTTCTCGTAGTTGTGGATTTTTAATATGGTAATTTAAATGCCATTTGGCTAATTTTTGGAATTGATTCATTGCCGCAGGACTTTGAATTCCACCATTTATCGTTTCAAAAATTCCATACACTGAACCTCGCATCAGCTGTTGAGTCAGCGGTAACAGCTTAAACATGGTACGAACGGGCGCAAGTAATGGCATGTCTGACTTGGGCAAAATCCATTGTGCAGTACGTTGAAAGATCGTCAGTTGTTTAACTTGTGGTTGAATCTGCGGTACAAACTGGATGGCCGAAGCACCTGTTCCAATCACCGCAACTCGTTGAGCGGTTAAGTCTAAATCATGCCGCCATTGTGAAGAATGAAAAATTTCCCCTTTAAAGGTTTCAATACCTTTAACATCAGGCAATACAGGTTCATGCATAGGACCACAAGCAAGAATTGCAAATTCAGAGCGCAACTCACCCTGTTCGGTTTGGATAATCCAGCACTTTTCTACATCTGACCATTGTGCTTTTAAAGCTTCACGATTCAAATGCACATGTGGCATGACCTTGTACTTATCTACCACATCAAATAAATATTGTTTAATTTCTTTTTGCTGTGCAAATACCCGTGACCATGCATGGTTTTGTTCAAATGAGTATGAATAAAGTGCGGATGGTACATCACAAGCGCAGCCTGGATAAGTATTTTCACGCCAGACCCCGCCCATTTCAGCAGCCTTTTCCAGCAATATGAAATCTTCAATCCCTGCTTGTTTTAATTTGATCGCAGCACCAAGACCAGCAAAACCGCCACCCACGATAATCACTTTGTAAAAGTTTTCATCCTTTGTATTTTTTTTCATTTTTTCCATGTTGAAAATCGCTTAGAATATAAACACTGGGAACACAATGTCAAAAACGGAATGACTTGTCAATTTCCATTGTTTAACAATTTTGAATATTTATTTGGTATTCTTTGCCTATGAATGAACCAACAACTTTACGTCGTGCAGAACGTCAACGTATCCAATTACAAGCCGATATTTTAGAAGCTGCGTTTTTAGAATTTTCTGAGCGTGGGTACCATCAAACAGCCATTTCAGATATTGCCAAACGCTTAGGCATTGGTCATGGTACTTTCTATCGCCATTTTGAAAATAAACGCAATATTTTGCAGCATGTTATTTCGGATACTATGCAAAAAATCATGGCATTGCTTACTGGTGAAAATGCCCCTCAGGCGGTGAATAATATTGAAGAATACCGTGAACAGTGTCAGCGAATTTCTGAACGCCTGCGTCTTTTTGCACAAGAGAATCCTCTAACTCTAAAATTATTATTACTTGAAGCAACTTCGATAGATGCTGAAATGACCAGATTTATTCAAAACTTGATGCAAATGGCGGGTATTTTTACTGCTAACTATTTAAAGCATGGGGTAGATTCTGGTTTTTTTCGTGAGAATTTAGATTGTGAAAATACTGGACATAATATCATTGGGATGATTACCAATGGGGCTCTACGTTTTTTAGCCAATCCTGAAGATCTCAAGGGTTTAAAAAAATATGGCGATTCGATTATTGAATTAATCGTAGCTGGAGTTGCTAAAGCATCAACCTGATTTATGCCAATCAACATAATAAACAGAATATAAATTAACCTGAGTACAATATAAAATTCTTGAAAAAATAGGGTATTCGGAAATGTCATCCACAACTGTCTGAGGCTATTTCTACGACTCATTACATGGCTTGCTGGCGGTCGAGAGTTTTGCGGTGAGCCTAGCTGCATAAGAAGATTATTCATTAGAAGCTTAGCTCCTCATCCCGAAAAAAATAAGTCAAGCAACATGCTGATTATAAAATTGAATAGAATTTCAGCAACACTCCACCAAGATCTTTTTTTTCAATAAGTTAAAAATATATTTAGGTTAAGCATACCTTAAATTAAACTGTCTTTCTTTTTTCTCATACAAGCCTACGGATTATTGTTATCTTGTAGAGACTGAAAAGTCACCCTTAGACGCAGATCTAGTCCCAACACACTGTTACATTTCATCCTAAGATTAGAAATAGTACGTAAATTAACTCAAAAAATGCATTTATCTTGAAGATAAATTGTCGTTTTTAAAACTATTTTTTATAACGAATACAATTACGTCCATCCTTCTTTGCCAAATATAAATATTCATCAGCTGCTTTAAACACCTTATGGATGTCTGTAGAAATTTCAGGCCAATGCGCTATCCCTATCGACACGGTAATCGCGGGTATTTCTCCGATTGGCGTTACTTCTAATGCCTGTCGAACCCTCTCTGCAATATTAATACTTAAATTTTGACTATCGATAGGACTCAGAATCACAAACTCTTCTCCTCCAATCCGACAACAAACATCAACACTCCTGACACAATCCTTAATATTTTGTGCAGTCTTTGTCAGGACTAAATCTCCTTTTTCATGCCCATATTGGTCATTAATTTTTTTAAAATAATCGATATCAACGGTGATAATTGCAAACGCTGCTTCATTTTTCATTAAGCGTTCAATATGTAATTCCATTCCTCTGCGATTATAAAGTCCTGTTAACGGATCTGTATTTACATAGTGATTGAGTGTAGATATTTTTTTCTTAAAATTTGAAGAGCTCTGTAACAGTGAGCGTTTAAAATTTCTTACCTCATAATATAAAGCATCCACATTTTTAATTTGAGTTGCAGTCTCTGGGTTATTGAGATGACTCGCCATTGTTGCTAAGCGATTTAATGGTGCTGAGATATAATAGGATATTTTCCAGATGATCAGAAAGATTAAAATATAAAAAACAAGCATATAAGCAATAATTTTATAAATCAGATAAGGAACTTTTTCTAAAAGCTTATGAGTCGGTTGTTGGGAAACGATGATCCAATTGGTATGACTTACTCTTGCAAAGCCTGCTAAATTATCGACCCCTTTGCTATTGACGAGCCTTATTTTTCCGATCATATGACTTGTCATATAATTGAGACCCGTATTATCTGTTGCAAGAGAGCCTATTCGACTTGCATCAGGATGAAAAATGATTTTTCTATTACTATCTAATACATACATATAACTATCTTTATAGTTAAAGCTTAGGGTTAGTAACTCATTAATAATATTTTTTTCCTTTAAATAAATTGCACCACCAATAAAGCCCAGATAATTTTTGTTTTTATCAAAAATAGGCTGAGAAATAAAAACAATTAAATTATTTTTAATTGAATAATATGGGCTTGTGATTACGGTCTTTTGAGTTTTAAGGGATTGTTTAAATCCCAGTGTGGAATTCACTACATTTTTATTAATGGCAATTTTTGAAGGTGAGAAATTGAGCACATGCCCATATTTATCTGAAATGATTACACTATCAAAGTAATTAGATTGAAATTTAAGTCGATCAACTTCTGATTGTTTAAATTGCTCATCACTAAATGAATTACCCAGTAAAGACGCACTATAATTTAACTGTTTTAGCACAGTCTGAATTTGAGAATCAGTTTTTTGGGCTATTTTTGTGGCATATTCCATATTGAACGAAAGCGAAGTATCTAATAGTTCTTTTTTTTGGATAGAATAATTCACAAAAAGCGAAGCAATAAATAAAATAGCGATGCTGAATATTGCTAAAAATAGAATAAGTTTTCTCAGATTTAACTTTAGACAAAATATGAGTTTTTTCAGTTTCATGAGGTCATGTGCAAACAGCATTTGATTGAATTTTATTCTTTTTCTCTAAGTATTACTACAATATTTTTATGATTGTTTAATTTATTTTGATGATTTTTAAATGATTTCCCATAATATACTTTATACCAAATTCATAGAGAATATCTAGCTTTGGTGAATGGAGTTTAGCCACTTTAAAGGTGCCTATCAATGATAAAAACGAAAGCAAATGAATAATATATTAATTAATAAAAATAAAGGAAATTAGCTAAAAATAACAGGAAAAATACTGCAATTACTTTATTTTGCATAGATATATGCTTTGAGATAGATACTACTCATATGATAAGACCAATAAAAATTGATCGGAGTTAGGCTTCATTTTTAGCATGTTACTGTAATTTTAATTTCGATTTGGTTGAATAATTAAAATGGCTAGAATCCTCTAAGCACTGTGAATTACTCACTGAACCTTCCTTATTTTAACTTACTTGGTATAGCGATAGCGAAGGGGTAAAATTAAAATAGGAAAGTGAAATTGGCAAAAAATATTTTGCTAAATTGAAGCTTGAGAGTTTGGATAAAATATTTTGATCTAGGTGATTTTCTGTAAGTGTGTCTTCTTATTAACGCTATCTGACAGATATCCACTTATGGGCAATCTGTCAGATTAAATCTGTAGTTTGGTTTTGATGATCACAAACCATCTTTGCTCTGCTTACATCCAATCACTAAAATACTCGTTATAATATCACCTGGACCTGTCAATGCCGTGATATTACACAGATACTGAGCACGCTCTTGTACCGCATTTTGATAATATCCAGTCGGGCGATATTGATTTTCATAAATAGCACCAACAACACCTTGCCCACCAGTTTGTCCAACAACACGCTGCCCTGCATATTCAGTTCCTGTTTGCACAAACTGTTGTACAACATGTTGGGAAACAACCGAATTTTCCCACATTGCAGAGCCACCATTATTACTTGCAGGAACGCGATAAGTGGGTGATCCAAAGATACCAATCGCTTTATTTACATGTTGCCCAACCAATTTATCAGCTGCTTGTTGCACAGGATTAGGTGTTGAAACACAGGCTGTTAGTGACAAACCTAGTGTTAATACAGCTAAAACGCTCAAAGCCCTAAATTTACGTCCATCCATTTGGTGTTGTGGATTATTGGTTGTCAATTGCTGTTTGCTGATCATAAGAAGGTTTCCTTTTCCTTACGCTGGTTATTTATCTTCACTAAAATGAACAAATACTTTTTTATAAAACATTTCGATGAGTTAAACATCGTGAGAAATCGTAAATTATGGATCAAGATAATATTCGGCCCGCACATTGCCTTGTTCCAACTCATTAGCGCGTTCAACCACCCGTTCAAGCGACTGTCGGTCACAATCTAGTGCTGTCATATTTTTACCTGAAGATTTAGCTGCATTTTAGAGGTGGTCCCACATGTTTGAACAACTAAAAGCTTATTTATAAGTGATACTCTGCTCTAGTTAAGCTACCTTATTTTGTTGTGGTAGCTGGTC
>NZ_JBIMCW010000047.1:0-20345 GCF_048552295.1 Acinetobacter legionensis | reverse complement strand
CGTGCCATAAAATACTCCATATATTGATGTTTATAACATCATTTGGGGAGCAAAATATCACTTATAAGTGTTGTTCAAATTTCCTGATCCACCTCTCTTGAACGCCAAACCAGATATTAAATAGAATAAATGATGACCCCCATACGGACCATCTTTGCCAACGGTTATCTGATTTTAAATGCCAAAAACCTGCAAAAATAGATGTTGAGATGAAGAACCATAAATAAAACCATATAAAAGAGAGTGACCAGAAGCGACTAACGCCTATGGGAAGTTCTAAATTTGCATAACCTTTGGGTAAACCTAAAAACTCACCCCAATGGCTTCCACCAGAGTTCCACAAAAATAAATTAATAATGAACCAAGTAATTAAAGATAAAAAAAACCACTTTGGATTGGGAAAAAACGACCTAAACATGTAAAAAATGCCCTGTGACTTAAAGGAACGCAGTTAATGAGATTATTTAAATGTTATGTTATAATATAACAATAAGTGGCATTCAAGTGCATTTCTAATGTTGAGTTTTCATTTCATCTGAAATTTAAAAAATAAAAGCTGAATGTGAACTTATCGTTCTGTACTAAATGACTTTTTGGGATAGTTACAATCGAAATTGGCCAACAAAATTAGCAGTTATCATTTAACCAATGTACTTTAAATCATAAGAGAAATCTGAGTTTTGCCTTGTATCGTTTGAGGTGTATTTTCAGTAAAATTTTGATTTATAGAAAAATTTTTAAAAATAATGAATTTAAAACGGACAAGTTAAATCAATATTTAAGTAATGGAATTGTTTTTTGTAAAAGTATTTAAGCAGGTTGCAAGGGAATGCAGTGGTAATTTTTGAAAAATGTAAGGTTTTTATAGTTAAGTAATTAAATGCCATACTAATAAACAATGATGACTATTCACATCTATCTGTTTAGGTGGTATTTAGCCAACTGGACGATTTTCTTGGCTTTACACAACATCTCTAAAGTGATATCTCAGTTTTTTCAGTAAAATGAACTGATGAGTTACTTTTCGTTCTGTTCATATCCTAAGCAACGAAGTCATCAACGCCCCGTAATATAATTCAGGAATATTTTAAATATTATCAATGGGCTTCTTTAAATTTAAGCCAGCTACAAAAACTTTTCCTTCTAGCTGACGAGCTTAGTGATCTAATTAGAACAGTAGGCGACTTACAATATTTAAACAGTCAAGTAAATAAACGTGATAGATCATAAAAATCTTTCAACTATTGAGCAAGCTGAAAACTGGAAAATAATTTAATGTACTTTTAGAAAGGCAGAAAAGAAGAAACTCAGTGACAGTCAAAACTAAAAGATATTAGGACACTGCGTGATTTAGCCAAACAAATCCAGTCACCTCATTTATGCAATCAACTAAAATAAATGGGTCTGCAGAATTTTAAATATATCCATGATTAAGGAGGGTTAATAGCATTCAGTAAATAAGGATTGTAGATGGCAACCTTATTTAAACAGGAATACTATGCAAAAAACAAAAAATGCAAGGTTATAGAGGATTTATAACGTGAATGATGCTTATTTCTTAATAAAAGAAATCAAGATAGCAGGGAAATATATGAAACAGACTTTACTCACCGCTAATATTGTGGCTTTGGCCACATTGGCTATGCCAGTTTTTGCTTCTGGTTTAAACAGCGTCAGCAGCGACTATGTGGCTTCTGATTATGCAAAAACCAAATATCCTGTTGTATTTAACCATGGGATGTTTGGTTTTACTCGACTCGGTCCGACAGCTTTTGGGATGGATTATTTTTATCAGGTGCTTCCTGATTTGGCACGTAATGGTGCGACGGTTTATGCAACCCAGGTTTCTCCACTAGAATCCACCGAAGTTCGTGGCGAGCAGTTGCTACAACAAGTAGATGAAGTTTTGGCACTCTCGGGAAAGTCAAAAGTTAATCTGATTGGTCATAGTCATGGTGGACCGACCATTCGTTATATTGAAGCGATTGCACCTGAAAAAGTTGCTTCACTCACTGCTGTTGCTGGAACGTTTAAAGGGTCCAAAGTGGGAGATGACATGTTGGATAATCCTGCTGAGAAATTTTTATTTACCGTCTTAGGACAGTATATCGTTGCTCCAGTGGAATTACTCCTACAAGGTAATCCTGATTTGCCGATTAGTCTAGATCGCTCATTAAAATCATTAAGTGAAAAGGGTTCTGCAGAATTCAATGCTAGATTCCCAACTGCAGCAATCCCATCTGATTGTGGTAACGGTCAGAAGATTACCAGTAATGGGGTATATCATTACTCGTGGACAGGTAAAGCTCAAGCAACCAATCTACTTGATGTCATTGACGTTGCCATTTCCACCATGGCACCAAGATCTTATAAAAATAATGACAATGATGGCTTGGTTAACCGTTGCAATGCACATTTTGGACAAGTGATTAGAGACGACTATAATCAAACGCACCTAGACGAAATCAATCAGATTTTGGGCTTAAAAGCATGGTTTGGACCAGATCCTGTGTCACTTTATCGTCAACAGGTCAATCGTCTTAAACTTGAAGGGCTATAAGCAAATATTTAAAGAAATAGACCTAATATTTTCAAAATTAATATCAAGCGCATCATAAGGGAGTCTGAATATTCAGGCTTCTAATGTTTTGTTTAGAGTATAGTGATTGGCTTTCAGTTTAATCTTTACTAAAGATTTAGATTCTTTCATTTATGAATAGAAAGCTGATAAAGATTTATTAGAGATCCTTGCAAAAGGGGCGAAGATGACATCCATGTCGATCACTACACTTGCCTTTAAGATCAGCTTTATGCTGATATCCTTATACAGATCACAATGAGATTATACTGGTATCGACTTTATAAAAAATCTACTTTTCCAGTTTTTACATCATAAATACCACCTGCAATGCCAATTTCACCTTCTTCGACCATCTTTTTCAGTACTGGGCTATTTCTTAAGATATAGGCAATATTATTTTGTACATTTGCAATAGTCACCGCTTGAATGAAATTACTGGTGAGTTGGTAATCAGTCATTTCTTTATGTACGTTTTCAGCTGCCTGCATAATCGGTTTCAGGAAATATTGTACATGTGGGGTTTCGCTCAGTTGAGTGATATCCTTTTTTTGTTCATACATCTGACAAGCAGCAGTCACAGCACCACAGTCTGTATGTCCCAATACTAAAATTAATTTTGAGCCCTTACTCTTACAGGCAAACTCTAAAGAACCTAATACTTTTTCACCCGCAATATTTCCAGCGATTCGTAAACTAAATAGGTCACCAATTCCGACATCAAAAATCCGTTCAGTTGGCGCACGTGAATCCATACAACCTAAAACAGTTGCAAATGGATGCTGTCCAGATTGTGCAGTGACCTGAATTTGACGAGCAATATTATGATAAATACGTTCATGGTTAACGAATCTTTGATTACCTTCTTTGAGTAGCTCAAATACTTGCGAAGGCGTAAGTTGTCGTTGAATTTCCTGAGTACTGACATCAATATCCAGTTCTTCTTCTTTAATTTCAGGATAATGTATTTTAAATCCAATAAGTTTTACATCAATCCCATTTTCTGTAGCAGTTTCATCTCTAAAGTCTTTAATCACTTGATATACATCAGGATCGATGTAGTAGGTATTTGATGCATCGATCACTACGGTATCACCACTGACTATTTTCTCTAGAGCAGAAACCAAAGCCGAACGATTTAAAAAACTAATATTGGGTGCTAGTTCAATACGGGTAATATTTCCATGCAAATGTGCTTCATGGATGATACGAACTCCACGGAATAAATTATTTTTTAATACAATAATAAAGCTAATCAACAACCCCAACAAAATACCGATCAGCAGATCAGTCGCAATAATTGCAATAACCGTTACAATGAAAGGTAGAAATTGTTTCCATCCTTGACCATAGATCCGTTTAAAAAGTGAAGGACTTGCTAATTTCACGCCAGTTAAAATTAAAATGGCGGCAAGGGAAGATAATGGAACAACATTGATTAATGGTGTTAGAAATAAAACTGCAATAATCAATAAAATACCGTGAAAAATTGCAGAGAATTTAGTCTTTGCGCCACTTGCTGCATTGACTGAACTTCGAACAATCACTGAAGTAATCGGCATACCTCCAATTAAACCAGACATGGTATTTCCGATACCCTGAGCAACCAACTCTTTGTTCGGCGGAGAGGCACGCTTTTGCGGATCCATTTTGTCCGCTGCTTCAAGATTTAATAGCGTTTCAAGCGAGGCGACGATTGCGAGTGTAATGGCGCCTGTATAAATAATAGGATTATTCCATTGAGTGAAGTCAGGGAAACTGATAATTGATTCAACACCTGAAAAGATATTGGGAAGATTGACTAAATGTTCAGTGCTGACTGCGAGGCTGGAATTTGTATTGATAAAAAAATAATTTAATAACCCAGCAAAAATAACCGCAATAAGCGCAGAGGGGATCACCATTTTTTTTAAAGGTGTTTTATCCCACAATAAAATAATGAATACACTAGAAATACCAATGATTGCCGCACCATAATCAAGGTGTTGTAGTAGGCCTATCCCTTCGTTCCAACGTTGTTGAAGAATTTCAGTTTTGATCCCAAAGAGCAGAGGAAGCTGATTGATGATCAATATTAACCCGATGGCAACAAGAAGCCCCATAATCACATTGGTTGGGATAAAATTTGAATATGTTCCTAAGCGAAATAATCCAAAAAATAATTGGAGGAGACCTGCTAAAACCAAACAAAATAAGAAAGCTTGATAATTGCCTTCAAGCTTATCCAATTGCGTTAAAACAATAGCAGTAAGTCCAGCAGCAGGACCTGAGACACTGATATGAGAACCACTCAAATAACCTATAACGATTCCACCAATAACACCTGCAATAATGCCAGAAATTAATGGTGCACCTGAGGCACTGGCTATACCTAAACAGAGCGGTAGAGCGACTAAAAAAACAACTAAACCTGAGAGCAAATCATTTGTATAAAACTTTCTTTTGGGCACTAATTCCTGTTGCATAAATATTCTCGGCAAATTTATAAGTTTGATATGCATCTGGATACAGTCTATTTCATGCTGTACACCAAACTTGCCTAAGTTAGATGAGAATGTGTCCTTAGACTTTGATAAAGACCAAATGACAACAGATTACGAAAGAAACTCTATATCAGCTTTACAAATGATAAATTTTTCTGAATATTAAAGAAATTCTTAAACATTAATTCGAAAAATTAGCTAAATTATAAATATTTTAATACGTTAATTTTAATTTGATTTTTAGAGTTATAGGCTAAAAAGTGCTGATTCAGTCTATATAAATTATTGCTTGAGTAATAGAGAATGGTGATGTATTTGTTTTAAATAGGTAAGTTTTACTTGGGGACATGATATGTTTTTCCAAAAAATTATTCAGATGTAAAACTTATATTTTTTTTATATTGGGTTTTGTAGGGTTTATGAAATATTTTAGAAAATATGTTTTTTCACGTGAATTTGGTTATTTATTTGAGTGGATAAGAATGAGTATTGCTGTGTTTTAACTACACAATGCTTGTGGATATTTATTTTATCTACTCATCTGTTGGCGCTGTAACATGTGAAAAAACATGGTATATTTTGTTTTTGTCTAAGATAGTTTTTAAATTAAAGCTATCTTTTTACTACAACTCGCTTAGCAGGATGCTGGAGCATATACAATTTCATTAAAAAATACTTTTTACCTTTATGACTATTTTTAATATTATTCACAATATTGATTTTGAACACTTTTGAGCTATAAATGTCAAAAAATATAAATTGATCGATTACTAGACGGATAATTATTTAAAGGACTAAATTGAAAACGACAGTCGTTTTTAAAGCTAATCAAGCATGTTAACAAGTCAGATATTTATAATTTATAAGTATTTTTAATAGCTTAGTGTTTATTGATGTGATTCTGAAATTGTATATAAAAACAATGTGGATACTTGATCAATAAACATTTGTAATGGAGTGATTTATGGTCGTTTTATCCTATTTAAAAAACCAAAATAAATATTTCAATGCCATAAAAAACCAGCAAATAACGATTGCGGCTAAAGCAAATATTGCTATTTGTATCGCTTTTTGCCTATTTTGGACCATATATTTCAGCTTTGCAAAGATGTGGTTCATTGTTTGTATTGATATTTTTTTTACAACAATGTCTATCTTCAGTTTATTTTTGATTTTTATACATCGGATTTCAGCGGGTATATTGCTTTCACAAGTCGTCCTCTTTATTTTTCCTGTAGTTTTTTGCTTAATATTTGATGTGGCCACACTAGACCATCCTAGAGTTTCACATTTATTTCTTCCAGCAGGAGCAATATTGGGATATTTGAATTATCGAAGAGATCCCAATGCTTTACAGTTGATTTTAATTATCTTATCGATAGCTGCTTTTATCTTTTTTGGTGGAAGTGCTTTTACTTTGGATGCGGCAATACCTTTATCTGAAAGTATTCGGGCTTATGGTGGTTGGATTGCAATATCTGTTGCCACGCTTATGATGTGTATATCAATTTTTGTCATGCAATTGGAATTGCAGATAGAAAGTAAGCTGGTACATGATCTACGCTTGGCACTTTCAAAACAACAGTTTGAGCTCTTTTATCAACCTCAAGTAAATTCTTCTGAAAAAATTATAGGTGCTGAAATTTTGCTACGTTGGCATCACCCGACGCTTGGATATATCCCAGCAAACGATTTTATTCCTGTCGCAGAAACTTTGGAGTTAATGCCTAAAATTGGAGATTGGATACTGATTCAGGCAACTAAAGTATTACAACAATGGAGTAAAAATGAATCTACAAAAGATCTTACACTTTCAGTCAATATAAGTGCTGATCATTTTATGCAAGAGAATTTTGAGCAAATCGTGACCTCTATGGTGGAGAGAAATGCAGTGCTTCCATCCCAACTCATATTAGAAATAACTGAAAGGGTTGCGTTAAATAATATTGAAAGTGTTATAGAAAAAATGGGCTTTCTGGATAAAAATGGCATTCAGCTTGCTTTAGATGATTTTGGCACAGGTTATTCATCATTAAGCTATTTGCAGAAAATGCCCATTAGCCAGATCAAAATTGATCAGAGTTTTGTACAAGCGGCTTTAGATGATGAACGCTGTAATAAATTGGTCTATGGAATTGTTAAAATTGGCCTTGATTTAAACTTGCGTGTTTTAGCTGAGGGGATTGAGACCTATGAGCAATTTAATCGCTTTCAAGAAAATGGCTGTACTGAATTTCAAGGCTACCTGTGGGGATGTCCTATGCCTTTAACGGATTTTATGCATAAAATAGCTGAGGAAAAGCATTAATGTTTCCGAGAAAAATCATAAGAATAAGAAATAGGCTGTTTTAGATCTATCTTTGATTCAATGGTTGTATTGTGAAAGCCTTTAAGAATTAAATGGGTTTAAATTAAATATTTTCTAAGTTAGCTAAGTTTTGTGATAAGTCTTTAGAGGTGGATCATTCTAGTTTTATTGAAAGTTAAAACTGAATTTTAAATTGTTCAGAAGTCTCAACCTGTTTAAAAATTAAAACAATAAGTGAAATGATTTATTTACTCTAAAGACTGATTCAATTCTAGAATTTCCAAGAAATAGGCTTACAGCTAAAATTTCCCATACCAATTGGGTGGTCACAGATATACAAGTATAAGTTTTAAAAAAACAACATAGGTGATCTGTTTTTAAAATCATAAAATAATTTAAAAACAGTGCCTTACTCAACTAGCTTACAATTTTAAAAACAAGCGTGTCGTAAAATGCTAAGTCAGTGTCGTGTTATGTAAAGTGAGCTGCATCTGCTGTGTTGTAGTTTTAATCATGATTTTTAAATATTGATAAAAATACGGCATGGATAGGGAAATGGCATGAATAAAGCAATACGGTTTTATGAAACAGGAACACCAGATGTTTTGCAATATGAAGACATTGATGTTGGTGAACCAGCAGCAGGGCATGTGCGTCTGCGTCATGTGGCAGTTGGATTAAATTATGCTGACACTTATTTTCGCGATGGTACATATAAAATTCCACTGCCAAATGGTATGGGCGTAGAAGCGTCTGGTGTAGTCGAAGCTGTGGGGGAGGGGGTAGATCATATTCAAGTGGGTGATCGAGTCACTTATACCGGCTTTTTAAATACTTTAGGTGCTTATAGCACTGCACGTTTAATCTCGGCTGATGTATTAATCAAACTACCTGAAGAAATCTCTTGTGAAACAGCCGCAGCAATGACCATGCGTGGTTTAACCTCGGCTTATTTAATGCGTCGTATTTATGACTTTAAAAAAGGGGACAGCATTTTATTACATGCCGCTGCTGGTGGTGTGGGTTTGATTGTTTCTCAATGGGCAAAGTTACTCGGTTTAACTGTGATTGGTACAACCTCTTCAGAAGAAAAAGCGCAAATTGCCCGTGCACATGGCTGTGATCACGTCATTAATTATAGCTATGAAAATGTTGCAGAACGAGTACGAGAATTAACCGATGGGGTCGGTGTAAATGTGGTCTTTGATAGTGTCGGTAAAGACACGTTTATGGCATCGCTTGATTCGTTAAAACGCCGTGGCTTATTGGTTTGTGTAGGGACTGCTTCAGGTGCAATTCCAGAATTTAATCCGGTCTTATTGGCAATGAAAGGCTCTTTATATATGACCCGCCCAGCACTAGCAGATTTCATTGTCGATCCTTTAGAAAAACAAGAACTTGCCAATGAGTTATTTGATCATGTCCGACATGGACGCATCAAAATTGAAATCAATCAACGCTATGAACTCAAGGATGCAGTTCAAGCTCACCGTGATCTAGAAGCACGTAAAACCACGGGATCATCAATTTTTGTCATTTGAAGGGATGTCTTATGCAAGTTGAACAATTAAGTTGCAATATCGGTGCAGAATTGTTAGGTGTAAATCTGGCTGATGCGATTGGCGATGATGGGTTATTTACTGAAATTCATCAGAATTTGTTAAAGCATCGGGTTTTATTTTTAAGAGACCAAGACCTAAGCCGAGCAGAACATGTGGCATTTGCTGAGCGTTTTGGACAACTAGAAAGTCATCCTGCTGTCGGAAGCCATCCAGAGCATCCTGGACTGGTACAAATTTATAAAAGCCCAGAGAGTCCAATTGATCGTTATGAAAATGCTTGGCATAGCGATGCAAGCTGGCGCAAAGTTCCGCCAATGGGGTGTGTGCTACGTTGTATTGAATGTCCGACAGTGGGTGGCGATACCATGTGGACCAATATGGTGATGGCGTATGAAAATTTACCTATAGAAATCAAAACAAAAATTGCAAATTTACGTGCCTATCACAGTATTGAAGCCAGTTTTGGCGCAATGATGCCGATTGAAAAACGTTTGGCATTAAAAGTACAGTTTCCTGATGCAGAACATCCTGTGGTACGTACTCATCCAGAAACGGGTGAGAAGATTCTTTATGTCAACGCGTTTACCACTCATTTTAGTAACTACCATACCAAAGAACACGTTCGTTTTGGACAAGATGCCAATCCTGGTGCAACCGATTTACTGCGTTATTTAATTACCCAAGCCTATATTCCAGAGTACCAAGTTCGTTGGAGTTGGAAACCGAATAGTATCGCAATTTGGGACAATCGCAGTACCCAACATTATGCCGTAATGGACTATCCACCATGTCATCGAAAAATGGAACGGGCAGGCATTATTGGCGATGCAACTTACTAAGCGTAGCAGTAGCAGTTAAAGATTTTATCCAAACCCTAATTCTAAAATACATATGGAGATGTTTATGCAATTCTTTGATGACTCATTACACCCTGAAAACATGGACAAAGTGGTGATTACGGTAGCGCCTTATGGGCCTGAATGGATGCCTGAGGATTTTCCTGAAGATATCCCCGTGACCATGCAAGAACAAATTCAAAAAGCGGTAGAGTGTTATGAAGCAGGTGCCTCAGTCCTCCATTTGCATGTTCGAGAACTAGATGGGAAAGGTTCGAAACGTCTGTCTAAGTTCAATGAACTCATTGCCGGTGTGCGTGAAGCGGTGCCTGATATGATTATTCAAGTGGGTGGATCAATTTCTTTTGCTCCAGAAAGTGAAGGTGAGGCTGCAATTTGGTTAAGCGATGATACGCGTCATATGCTGGCTGAATTAATGCCAAAACCAGACCAAGTAACCGTGGCAATCAACACCACTCAAATGAATATTATGGAGTTGCTCTATCCTGAATATTTAGAAGGCACTTCTTTGTCTCATCCAGCAATTCAGGCTGCTTATGCTGAAATGACTGTACCAGCAGGCCCAGCATGGGTAGCAGAGCATTTAAAGCGTTTAACTCAAAATGGCATTCAACCGCATTTCCAGTTAACTGGGATGCATGGTTTAGAAACGCTGGAACGTATGGTGCGTAAAGGGCTGTATAAAGGTCCGTTGAATTTAACATGGATTGGAATTGGGGGCGGTTTTGATGGGCCAAATCCTTTTAACTTCTTTAACTTTATTCATCGCGTACCTGATGGCTGTACTTTAACTTCAGAGTCTTTACTTAAAAATGTTTTGCCGTTTAACACCATGTCAATGGCGATGGGCTTACATGCACGTGTCGGAAATGAAGACACCATTATCGATCATCAAGGGCAACGTTTTTCTTCAGTACAGCAAATTCAACAGACTGTGCGTATTGCCCATGAATTAGGTCGTGAAGTCGCATCAGGTAAAGAAGCACGTGAAATTTATCGTATTGGCGTGCAATACGACACGATTGAAGAAACCTTGTTGGAAAATGGTATGGCGCCCAATCGTAAAGCTGGTCAAAAGGGTGTTCCACAGCGTAAATAATGTTTTGAGTCTAAAGGATTTTTGATTCAAACAGTGAGAACCAGAGGATTACGTTACGGTGAAGTCGCGTAGTCATCAAAAAAATCAATGATAAATTATAAAACACAAGGATAACGTATGGATGCGCATCAATATTCAAGTCCTACGGGCGGTGTAGATACTTCGGTTGGCATACCACGTAAATATGCATGGTTGGTTTTTGCACTCACATTTGGTTTGTTGATTTCTGACTATATGTCACGGCAAGTCTTAAATGCAGTATTTCCATTGGTCAAAAGTGAATGGGCTTTAACAGACAGCCAACTCGGATTATTAAGTGGGATTGTGGCGTTGATGGTGGGTTTATTAACCTTACCTTTATCGATCTTGGCAGATCGTTTTGGCAAAGTAAAAAGCTTAACTTTGATGGCCGTATTATGGAGTATGGCAACCTTAGGCTGTGCAATTGCTGAAAGTTATCAACATATGTTTATTGCCCGATTTATGGTGGGTGTTGGCGAAGCTGCCTATGGTAGTGTCGGGATAGCTGTTGTTGTAGCAGTTTTCCCCCGTGATATGCGTGCAACTTTAGCAAGTGCTTTTATGGCAGGTGGTGTATTTGGTTCATTCTTAGGCATGGCTTTAGGTGGTGTCATGGCTGAGCATTTTGGTTGGCGTTGGGCATTTGGTGGAATGGCTGTTTTTGGGCTGATTCTGGCATTTTTATACCCTATTGTGGTTAAAGAAAACAAGATAGGAAGCATTCAGCGAAAAATTAAGATCCAACAGAAACAGGATAAGTCGATAAGTCCTTTGAGATCGATTTATTCAAGTCGGTCTGTGATCGCCACTTATATTGGCAGTGGCTTGCAATTGTTTGTGGGTGGCACGGTCATCGTTTGGCTTCCCAGTTATCTCAATCGATATTACGGATTGGGGACAGATAAAGCTGGGTTGGTCGCAGCAATGGTTGTACTCAGTAGTGCAGTTGGTACGATTTTATGTGGGATGTTATGTGATCGTTTAGGACGTGATCGACCAGACCGAAAAGTCAGTTTGGCGATTGCATTTTGTTTGATCGGTTGTGTGTTGCTATTCATCGCTTTTGCCATGTCTGTCGGAAATGCTCAATTGATCATGATTTGTATTGGGATGTTTATCGCTTTGGGTACCAATGGACCATCCAGCGCAATGGTTGCCAACCTGACACATCATTCTGTACATAGCACAGCATTTGCAACTTTAACACTAGCAAATAATTTTCTCGGCTTAGCTTTAGGACCTTTAGTGATTGGGAAGCTATCTGATCTAATCGGTTTACATCACGCTTTTCAATTGATGCCACTGATGAGCATTGTGGCTGCTGCCGTATTCTTCTATGCAAAACGCCATTATGCCAATGATATTAAAAACTTTAATGTACAAACAGCACGACAAGGTCAAACAGTACAAGCACAGTCATGCAATATGGGTAATCAATAATGACGCGTAAAATGAATATTGAAGTTTTTTTTGATTTTATCTGTCCATGGTGTGTGATTGGAAAACGTCAATTACAGACTGCGATTCAAAAATTAAAACAAAGTGATCCAGATGTTGTGGTCAATATCCAATGGCGTGGTGTACAGCTTTTACCCCATATTCCGTTGTTGGGGGTTCCTTTTGGTGCCTTTTATTTACAAAGATTAGGCAGTTCAACAGCGGTTCGAATGCGCCAAACTCAAGTTCGTCAAGCCGCGAAAGCGGTCAATGTCGATATTGATTTTGATCAGATTCGGCGTATGCCAAACACAGCTATGGCGCATCATTTTTTTGCAAATATTTCAAAAGTATATCATTCAGATCAAAGTGAGCGATTTTTAGATGCGCTATTCACAGCCTATTTTCATCATTCGGAAAATATAGGTGAGTTAGCAACATTGCAGAAAATAGCCATGTATTGTGGTTTTGCGGATGAGATAGTTGAAAGTATTTTAGCCAAGCCATTTGTTCCTTTTATCTCAGCAGATACAGGGGGTAAAGGGGTGCCGTATTTTGTTTTTGATGGAAGTTTTGCAATGGCTGGGGCACAACCTGCAAGTGCACTTTATCAAGCAATGTTGGATACGCTTCAAGCACAAGGACAAATGGTATGACCTTGCGTTTTCAAGTTCCTCAAGAAAAAATTCCAACTGTAGGCAATCGATCCTTTTTGATGATTGGTGACCAATCCCTGATTTTATTTAATATTGCTGAACAATTTTATGCGATTGAAGACAGTTGCCCACATCAAGGTGCTTCTCTCCTCAATGGAAAATTGGAAGGCAAAGTGATTCAGTGTTGTGCACATGGTTTACGTTTTGACCTGGCAAATGGTTATTTACTCAATTCAACACAGCTGAAAGTACAAATATACCCAGTAGAGGTGATTGGAGAAAATGTCTTTATTGGTTTAGATTTGGGAGCCGCGTTTGATGAGTAAATTAGCTCCTATTGTTTGGCGACAACGTCTAAGTGAACTCATGCCAGGATTTATTGTCAGTACTGTTGTTGCCACAGCGGCCTGTTTTTTATCTGAGCATTATGGTGCGCCAGTGATGTTATTCGCTTTGTTGCTCGGGATGGGTGTGAACTTTCTTGCAACAGAAGGAAAGTGTAAAGCGGGTATCGAATTTACTGCGCGAGAAGTACTGCGTTTTGGGATCGCTTTACTCGGAATGCGAATTACCCTTGAGCAAATGACTGCGCTAGGTTGGCAACCCCTTGTTTTGGTGATTTCATTAGTTGTTATTACCATTCTAGCTTCAGTCATTACAGCCAAAGTGCTTGGATTTAATAAGTTTTTCGGTATGCTGACAGGAGGAGCGACGGCCATTTGTGGGGCTTCCGCAGCATTGGCCTTATCTGCTGCTTTACCAAGTCATCCTCAAAAAGAAAAAGCAACCTTATTCACGGTGATTGGGGTGTCCGCACTATCAACTTTGGCAATGATCGTTTATCCGATGATTGCGCGATGGTTAGAATTAACCCCTCAACATGCTGGAATTTTTTTAGGTGCAACTATCCATGATGTCGCCCAAGTGGTAGGGGCAGGCTATAGCATGTCTACAGAAGCAGGTGATACTGCAACAGTGGTGAAATTGATGCGTGTTGCCATGCTTTTACCCGTCATCATTTGTGCAGCCATGATTACTCGTAGGCAAGGTTCGCCGTCTACTGGGAAAAGACCGCCATTGTTGCCATGGTTTGCAGTGGGATTTTTGATTCTCGCATGTATTAATAGTACTGGATGGGTGCCAACACTCGTTCAAGGTGGAATAAATGAATTATCTCGTTGGTGTTTGATTATTTCGATCAGTGCTTTAGGGATGAAAACACAATTAAAAGAGTTAGCAACAGTCGGTATAAAACCGATACTGCTGATGATTGGAGAAAGTATTTTTCTGGTATTGTTGGTATTAAGCCTGATGCATTGGTTGTTTTAATTGGTCATTCATTGAATAAAAGTTTTGCAAGGCGCAATAAAAAAATTTGCTAGGTGCAAAACTTTTGTTTTGATTCGTTTTTAAGTTATTGTTTTGAAATCAATACCAAACGTCAGTAGCTCATTGGTTTAATTTTTATCATATTCGCATCGATGATCTCGGTTTTATTGTGGGTACGCCAAGCATTCGGTGTTATCCCAAATTGACCAATAAACCATCGGGTAAAAGAGCTTGGCATAGAGTAACCAAGAATATCTGAAACTTGTGCCAATGAGTAATTGATATTTCTTAAATAGCGAAAGACCAAATTTTTGCGTACATCATTCATTAATTCACTAAAATTTGTTTGTGCGGCTTCTAGACGACGTTGCAACGTTCTAACATTGACCTCATGCGTTTGAGCAACTTGATCAATTGTAGCTCGTCCCATCGGTAAAAGCAGATAGATACTTTTACGGATATCAAAAATAAGTGATGACTCATTATCTTTTTGTAAGATGTCGAGATCTAAATAGCGCTGTGCATGGTCTGCCATTGCTGTATTTGCTTGTGGATTGATTTTATCAAGTTCAGATGATGAGCAGACAATACCATTAAACTCACTACCAAACTCAAATGAACTCCCAAAGATACGTTGATGCACAGATAAGTCATGTGGTGCATCATGAGTAAAATGAATACTTAATGGTTGCCATTTTTGAGCTGACAATGTAGCACAGAATCGCTGAATAATCCCCAAAGCTAACTCAATTGCTTGGCGACTATATTTTGCTGAAGCGGAAATAACTTCCACGCGAATAATCACTGTTTTTCCAACTTCTTCAATATATATTTCAAGCGCGTTATTGATGATATTTCTGTATTTTACAATTGTTTTTAAGGCATCACCTAAGGTTTGCTGATAACTTAACAATAGGCTAAGTTTGCCAAAATCAGCAATTTGTCGTTGTTCTGCCATATGTAGACCAAATACTTCGCAGCCACTGATTTGAGCAGAATGTTCTAACAATGTAATGACTTTATCGACCGAAATACGTTGTTTTGAATCATTTAATTGAGCAGAATAAATTCCAGCATCAGATAATAAATGGTATGGATTGAGGTCTAACTGTCGACTAACATCTAGATAATTTTTGAGTACCGCTGTATGTGCAAGAGGAATCAATTTCCAATCTCCTTATTTTTTTATTAACCATCCTGGTCAATACATTATTGTTTACAAACTTTGCTAATAAGCACTATAAAAATTTCTAGCATTTCTGCAATCTCGACAATTTTATCAAAATATCTTAAAAAAAGTATCTCAATTGAGTACACATTCAGGTGATAGAAATAAATTATCAAATTTGCTTAGAAACATGAGTGTTTTAAAAGGACTGAACTTTCTTGAGTAATCAGTAGCTTTATAAGCTAAGTTGGCTGTGCAAAGTCATTCGAATAGTACATCAACTCTATAAATCTGATTCATTAAAATTTCCCTGTAGTTCACTTTTTATGGTTTCAGTGGAATCTTTCTGAAACACGACACCATTATTCAAGCAGGTCTTCTTTAAAGCAATCTCAAGTACGTTATAAACAACATTTAGAATTTATTAACAAATATTTAAATTTTAAAATATAAAAATAAAATCAATACCTTATATTTTTGATTGCTTATGTTTGAAGGATTTTTTGATAGGTAATTTGTCATCAAATGAAAAGAAGTTGTCATCAAATGTGCATCAGCAAAATCAACTAAATCGTATTGTGAATAAGCAATTTATAGAATTCACATTCATTTATTCACTCATAATTTAAGGTAGATCAATGGAAAAAATACAAACAAAGGCAACTGTTTTAATTGTCCCAGGTTTACGTGACCATGTCGCTGAACATTGGCAAACCTTATTGGAAAAAAGGCTGGTCAAGGTACGATCTGTCCCTCCGCTGGAAACAGACAAAATCAACTGCATAAAAAGAGTTAAAGCGATCCAAGCACAACTAGAAGAAATCGATGGTCCTGTGATTTTAGTTGCACATAGTGCAGGGGTATTAATGATCGTTCATTGGGCAGCTAAATATCAATACAAGATTCAAGGAGCTTTGTTGGTGACACCACCTGATTTATCAGCCAAATGGCCTGAAAATTATCCAAATTCTGCAATGCTAAAAAAACTAGGATGGGATCCTTTACCCAACAAAATTTTGCCATTTCCAAGCATTGTGGTTGCAAGTACCAATGACCATTTAGCCAGTTACAGTGCAGTTACGACAATGGCAAAAACATGGGGCAGCCGATTGGTGAATTTAGGCGAAGTGGGGCATCTTAATCCAGCTGCTGGCTATGGCTATTGGGTACAAGCTGAACAATTTATTCAACAATTAGACCGAGTGGATGAGTCTATATGTATCGCTTAGTTTTAGATATTTATAGTGGAATGGTTTTAGAGATTGCTTGTTTAGTATACACGCCGTTTTAAGACAGCATTGCTCATAGGCTAGTAGTATTCGTAACAGATTAAACAATTAAAAAAAATGCATATTTCAAAACAGTCAACATGGCTACTTATGAAATTAAATCAAATTAAATCATGTCGATATGGAGATCGAATGATGAAAAATTATTTATATAATAAACACACTGTTATTTTTACTCAAAAATTTGGTGTCTTTTTAATATTGTGCTTAAGCCTTTCAAAAGTATCTGCGACAAGTGTTGAGATTAATGATGATTGGAAATTTGAAACCAATACGATGTTCAGCTTAGGTGCAAATTGGAGTATTCAAGATGCTTCAAATCAGTTGGTGTATAAGCCTGATGCAAATCATATCGGTAAGAATGGTTTAAGCATAGATGTGAATGGCGACGATGGACATTTGAATTTCAGTAAAAACGATAATATTTCTCAAATTGCAAAAGGGCTGACCGAGTTTCGTTTAAAAGGAAAACAACAAGGTGCAGTACTCAGTGCTAAATATTGGTATGACCATGCTTATGAAACTGGTCGTGGAGATTTAAAAGCCTTTGATGATTCTAGATGGCCTATATTAGCCAAATTTAAGGGTATTGATCTTTGGGATACCTATATCTGGAAAAACTTTACTTTACAAAATGGTCAAAATGCCAATCTAAAATTAGGTAAACATAGCTTAAATTGGGGGAAATCGCTGTTTTTCCAAAATGGTTTAAATTCAGTCAGTGCCTTGGATTATGCTGCAATCAATCGGCCGGGAGGGGAAGCAAAAGAACGAATAATTCCTGTCGAAATGTTTTCATTCGAGGCTGGAATAACGCCAAACCTTAAATTAGGTGGTTTTTATCAGTTTAAGTTTAGACCTTCTATTGTGGACGGTTGCGGAACATTTTTTGCAATTTCTGACTTTGTTCCAGAAAATTGTGGGCCAATTATTTTGACCGTTACACCAGGAGATAAGTTGTCTGAAAGTGCTTTAGATGCAAAGACCTATATTCCACGTTCAGAAAGTCGGTATGCTGGAAATAGCGGACAATATGGATTCTCTTTAAAGCAAAGCTTATTGGGTTGGAACAATGCTGAACTTGGCTTATATTTCGCAAATTATCACAGTCGTAATGCTAATTTTGACGGTACAGCAGTGACAGCCTCCGGACCTGCACATTTTAATACAGCCAGATTTTTTTCAGTTTATCCAGAAAATATCCAAATGTATGGATTAAGTCTTGCGGGAAAATTGGGTACTACGTCTGTTTTTAGCGAATTAACACATAAAGCAAATCAACCTTTGCAATTAAATGGTACAGATATTGTCTATGCACAAGTTCTAGATAAAGATACTCCGCTCACTCCACCTGGGGTTGCAGCTGAATTTGGACAATATCTTGAAGGTTATGTACGAACACCAGTAACGCAATTTTCAGTAGGTGCAAGTGATCATCTGAATAATATATTGGGTGCAACTACGCTGAATTGGGCGGTAGAAATTGCAGTCAATCATATTGCAAATATCGGTAATCATCGCTTTGGGCGAGTAGGGGCTTTTGGGCGGAGTGAGCTTTCATCTGGTGCCTATAATCCTGAAACTGAGGAATACAAATGTACGCTTTATGGCACAGCACACCTTGCAAATGATGTAGTTGATCGTATGAATGAGCGCTTTTGTAATAAAGATGGTTTCTTTACTGAATGGTCTTACGGCTATCGTTTACGTGGAGTGTTAAGCTATCAAGATATTTTACCAGCAGTTGTCATTACACCTAGTTTTATCTTTCGCCATGACATAACAGGATCTAGCCAAAATTTTCAAGAAGGTCAAATGAGTATCGCAGCTACTATTTCAGTAAGCTATCAGCAAAAATATACTGCTGAACTTGCATATACCAATTTTTTTGGTTCGAATGATTTTAGTACAATCGATGACCGAGATTTTGCTTCATTGATATTTAAAGCTAATTTTTGAAGTTGGGAATTTAAAAATTGGATGCTATGTTTATTGGATCGTTGGTGTCAAAAAAAGCTCATCTTTTAATCATAAATATTTAACTTATTTATAGATCAAACGGCTATATAGCTTTGGGAAAAACTGATTTTTCTATTGTTGAAGGTATTAAATTATTCAAACTTATTGATATGGAAGCTGTTAGATTCTCTAAGGATATTGATTGTGATATGCTTTTTAATCATTATAAGAATGGGCATATCCCTCTCAATATTTAATCATATTTGCCAAGGCGAGGTGATCAGAATAAATGCTCAATAACTTTATAATTAGTAAGCTCACCGAAAATAAAAAATATAGATTTAATAATTAACGTCATATTAATTCACTTCCAATCAAAACTAAAATTAAGCAATACAGAAGATAGAATAAGGATAAAAATTATTATCAATAGTATCTGTTAAATTGGCCTAAAATTAACCTGTTGTTTGGTGGTGAATTACATGAAATATGCATTAAATTATAATAATATGAACACTATTACAAGCTGTATTTTAAAAAAAATATAAATTTAAATATTTGTTTTTAAATTATATTTTTAATAAACTATGTATTTAATTATAATATAAAGAAGTGTGAAAGTTTGCAAAACAAGGTAGGTGGTGTTAAAAAATGTGCATTATCTGAATAGCTTAAAGTGTTCTAGCAGATATATTGAAGAATAGAAATATGAATGTTGGATATAAATAAATAATGAAAATTTATGAAATGGTGTTTCATAAAGGTATAGATGAAAGCACTCATTTTTTTTATAGTGAAAATACCTATGCTTCACGTCAGCATTTTATTGAATTAATACGTTTAGATATTGATGCTGAACTGAGTAATTTTAAATTGGCATGTCTAAGTGATGATCAATATGATTTAAAAGCATTATTTGAAGAAGTTCATAAAGAAAGCCATTTCCATGTAGATAGAATGGAAGCTGAATTTCTTCGTGATGCAATCGCTACAATTGACCAATGCATTTGTTTAAGAGTTAAAGAACGAGATGTTCTTCAGCCAAGTGGAAATACTTATCATCTTTAGTCACCCTCTAAATTTTATAGACATTCGTATAAATTTTTGATTTTCGGTCGACATGTTAAAGTGTCATATCGGATCCCATTCTTCACCCCAGAACGAATGGGATTTTTTTTGATGAATAGATAAAATAACGGTTAAGTCTTAATATTTATTGATAAAATCGTAGTTTAACGAGGTCTCTATGACTAATTTGTAGTCTCTTAATAATGATGGTTCTATCCATACAAAACAAATACGAGCAACGATTGGAAAGGTTAATATTAGTTGCTTTTCTTTGGATAATATCAGGGTTACTCTGTCCTCATATTTTTAATACATAAAATCAGATGCAAGAATATTTATTTTTTGTAAATGTAAGTGTTGAAAATAAAAGATATTCTAAAATTTTTTAGGTGTAAAACTTAAAAGAAAGATGGGAGTAATAAAGTATCCTAAAAAAGAGAGGTGGTCCCACATGTTTGAACAACTAAAAGCTTATTTATAAGTGATACTCTGCTCTAGTTAAGCTACCTTATTTTGTTGTGGTAGCTGGTC
>NZ_JBIMCW010000046.1:0-22436 GCF_048552295.1 Acinetobacter legionensis | reverse complement strand
AGATTAGGCATAGTTTTACACAATGAAAAGTCTTTCTGTTGTTGAGTTATCTAAGCTATATAGCATAAATAGACAAACTATTTACAACCATATAAATAAAGGAATATTAAGCAAAAATTCAGATAATAAAATTGATTTATCTGAAGCAATCCGTGTGTTCGGTGAACCATCTAAAAAACAAAGTGTAAAAGAACCTGTAAAAGTAGACAGTCAAAATTCGACAGAAAATTTACTGCTTAGACAACAAATAGACATGTTAAAAAATCAACTTGAAGATGCTAAAGAACGTGAATCTTTTTATCAGAATCAAATTGAGACGATGCAACGTCTACTAGAAGCCCCAAAAGCTAATATGACTACGTTTATCGATCAAAAACGTGAGCAGAATATAGCAACAGATCCTCAGAAAGAACCTGAGCTGAAAGCTGATGAATTGACTACTCCAGTTGAAACTGAAAATAAGCGCATTCCTGTGCCTGAACACATTGAACCAGAGCCTGAGAAAAGAGGGTTTTGGAGTCGTTTTTTTAGACCCTATGATTAATCAAGATTGTTTAATTTGAATGAATAAAATCACGGAACAATGAGCAAAGAATAGGCGTGGAACGTGAAAGATCAAGAAAAAGCCGTTCCAGTGCGCTGAACCCTAGAACGGCTTACTTTAAGATATTGATGGGAAAAGGAAAAGTTCAAGTATTTCGCATAAGGTGTATTATGTTAATTTTAGAAGAACTATAAAGTGTCTACAAAATCAGTAGCTATTCAGTTATAAAGCCTCGATATATCGAGACTTTATAACTTTGAGTTTATATTAACTACTATACTTCATATAACAAATAGTTTTAAATGCTAAGCTATTATTTTAATGGGGGAAATTATGGATTACTCTCTAGATTTAGATCTACTAATTAACACACCTGATAAAGTTCATGAAGTAGATATGAAAACTGGTCTAAGTACCATGCAAGGGATATCTGATGCAGTTAGAACCATTGCAGAAACAGTTGTTACTAAAGATATTCCTGAGAAAAAGAGTCCTAAAAATAAAATAAGAACCAGTATGAAAAATACTATTTTTGGCTCCTATGGTTTAGTATTTAGCTTAGATGCATATGCTGATGCAAAAGAATCTTTTCATCTTATTGGTAAATCTGTAATAGTTGAATTAATTGAATATTATCTTGCAGAAGCACTAGATACTGATTCTAAAAAATTGAGTCTTAAGGCTGAAAAAATTAGAGATGAATTGGGGAATTCTTCAATCGAACTAATTTCAATACTTAGAGGGCAAATGTTGAAAGATGCTCATAAAGTAACTCAACATTTTGGTTACAGTACCAATCTTAGATATAGAATTAAAAAAGATAAAATTCAAACATTACAAACCTTTGATGAAAATACTTATGCCTCATTAGTCCCTAAAGAAAATAAGCAAATACAAACTCTAGAAGTAGCCATCACAAGATTTAATAGATTCACAGGTAATGGACGTTTACAAGTAAAAGGTAATGAAGATACACAAGCCTTCGGATTTCTAGGATATAAAACAGTTGAAAATTATTTGAGAAAAAAAGTTGCTTCAAACTTATCAAATAATACTGGTTTAGGAGATAATCAAGAAATGGAATTCCTGAAAATCGAATGTTATTCCTATGAAAGACGAGATGGTAAGGTTATGAAATATATGATTAAAAAGGTATTATGAAACTTAATCAGGCTAAATATATAGCTTTAATTATCATTACTGTTGTTCCTATTATCTACTTCATTAGATTTGGCTTAATACTTAAGCTGCCTCTGTCTGTTGAACAAGAAGTATGGGGACAACTAGGTGATTTTCTAGGTGGTGTAATAAATCCACTACTTAGTTTTATTACTATTTTATTGTTATTAGAATCATTGAAATATCAAAATGATGCTAATCAGTCTCTATCCAATCAAATCTTACATAGTGAAAAAAATGAAAAGATAAAGCTCTTTGAAAATCTTTTCTTTCATTTAATCAGTACCCAGAGAGATTTATATAATAGATTTAAAATCAAAGTTATTTTGGATAATAATGAATTTACTGAACTATATACTGCAGAGGCTGTTGATAAACTAGAAACTGTATTCAGTGATGAAATAGATCAGGGGAAAAACCTCACTGAACTTACAGAACTTTATGAAGAAATAGACAATGCCTATGGAATATTTGATCTAGTTAGAAGCTTTAGTATTACTGTTTCTTTAGTAAAAGAACATTTAACTGAGGAAAATGGATTTTCAGAGCAAGATAGAGCTTTTTATTATGAAAAGCTGATCAATCTCACAGAGTTCTCACATATAAGATTATTGGCTACAGCCTTACAATTTGAAAAGAGTCATATTATTCAAAAATTGAATGATAGTGAGTTTAGAGATGTATGTACTAAAATCGTCCCTACATTCTTTAATGTTTACGATTTATCTGAAAATTAAAAATTCTTGCATGAAATGAATAGCCACCGCTTTCGTAGACAATTTTTAGTTAAATTGGATATTTAACATAAAATCTCATCTACGAAATTCAGAAAAAGCCCATATCAGGGCTTTTTACCCCCGATTAATGACAGTGATATCCTTCTGTTTGTGAGTTATGACATCCTTGAGAATTTGTTCTTCCACTCGATGCAAATACTTGAGCTGTCACTAGCGTCATTAATAATACAACCGCAATTTTTTTCATTATTTGAACTCTAATTTAGACTAGAAATCAAACTATAACTTATAAACTAAATAGCTTTCTATCCCGTTCATCTGTTAAATACTTGTCCATCTGCGCAATCAATTTCGCACGTGCCTGTTCATCATCTTCGGTGATTTTTAGCATGCAAGATCCGATTAAAATCTTACGTCTTGTATCATCTTTACGAGCCTGTTCTTTCTCTTTAGCACGTTCTCTTGCCAGTGCTGCCTGTCTTTGAGCCTTGAACTGTTTCAGCTTCTCTTCCTGGGCTTTAATTTTTCTGTCTAGTGTTTCAGTAACGCTCATTCATTCAATACCATCATCCTAGGAAACCATCCCTAACATAAGCGCACTTGAATCTGCATTCAAGGTGCTATATGTATAGTAATGTTTTCCTCGAAGAGCGCACTTATGCAAACTTCGTTTGCAAGTCCGATTGGGGGAACCCCAATACCCCAACAACCGTATCCACGGTTGTATTTCACTACGTGAAAATTTAAAAGCGAAAAATAGGCATGGCGATTTACCACTTTTCAGTCAAAACCGTAGCACGATCAGCAGGGCGTTCCGCCACTGCTGCAATCGCCTATCGGGCTGGTGAAAAGATCTATTGTGAACGTGAAGGCCGAGAACATGACTACAGCCGAAAAACTGGTGTGGAATATAAAGAAATTTATTTACCCGAAGGCGCACCAGAACATTTAAAAAACCGGGAAAGACTCTGGAACGAAGTGGAACAACGAGAAACCCGAAAAAACTCGACAGTCGCCCGGGAATTTGAAATTGCCTTTCCAAGTGAGTTGAACCAGGAACAACGTCTGGCCATGCTCGAAGAATTATGTGCCAGCATCGTGGACAGACATCAGGTGGCCGTCGATGCCTGTATCCATGCACCGCATACCGGATCCGGCAGTGATGAACGCAATTATCACGCCCATATCCTGATGAGCACACGTAAGCTCACGCCTGAAGGTTTTACAGAGAAAACCCGAGAACTCGATCAGAAACATAGTGGAGAAATCGAGCACTGGCGCGAACACTTTGCCGATATCTGCAATATGCACCTGGATCTGGCCGGATACACCGCCCGAGTCGACCACCGCAGCTACAAAGACCAAGAGAATGGCCTGGAAGCGACCCTGCACGAAGGACCGAAAGTCACCGAACTACGTCGAAAAGGGATTGAGACCGAAATCAGCCGCAGCAATGATCAAATCAAACAGAGAAATCAGGCTCAGCTGCAATACGGCAAAAATATGGATCTGCTGATTGCTGAAAATGAGATCAAACTCAGCACACTGAAGACTGAACAGCAGATCCAAATCAAAAATAGCGCTAAAACGCCACCAATTGACGAAAAAGCCCTATTTGAGGAAAAACAGAGGGAAACCCTTGGCAAAGTGCTAAATCGCGAAATCAGCGCAAAAGACGCGAATCTAGACCTAGAATTTATGCAGGATGTTTTTAAAAAGGCCGAAAACACCTTCGGCAAGATGCAAAAACATGAAAACGAGTTCAATCAGCAGCTCGCCCAGGACATCGTGAAGAGCCGACTCAAGCAAAGTTATGACAAATTGCAAAGCCTGGTCGATCAACACAACGAATTAACCCAGAACAAACCCTTACTGTTTGGAAAAAAAGCCTGGGAAGCCCAACGTGACGAGATTTATCAGGAACACAAAAAGCTAAAAGGTCAGCATGAACACCAGAAAAAACATGGTGTGAAGGATTTATTGGAAAATGAAAAGTTCAAAGAACATGCCTGGAAGCAGTATCAACAACAACATCCGGCCAAAGCCAAGCAATACCAGACTCTATACTCAACCTATCAAGTTATTAAGAAATGTGTGAATGAGATCAAAGCAGAACAACAAATGAAACTCAGACAAGAACAACAGCTCAAAGCACAGCAACATGCGCCTAAAATGAAATCTCGTGGCATGAGTCGATAAACAGAGCGAGTGTCTACGAGCGAACTGAGAAAATTTGCCCTTTCCTTTCCCTGATTACAAGCTCCCTATCCATCAATCACCTGCATATCAGAGCATCCCGAATGGGTGCGAACTTTCCAAGTTTGATTCCTAAACCGAGCGTAGCGAGAAAAAAAAGCTTATGAGCGAAGCGAATTCCGAGTTGCTTTTGCTTTTCTAAAAGTCACGAAAATATTAACCAAAAATTGCCCCGACGAATCGAGCGAAAGCGAGATTCAATAGAGTTTGAGCGAAGCGAAAACCAAGGGCAATTTTTCATGAAATATGCTTTTAATTATTTTTAAAGTTTTTAAATGTTTTTAACTCGGTTGAATCCTTTTATTTATAAGGCTTTCAAGCTTTATATAGCAACGTTTCCTCGGTTATATAGCAACGTTTCCTCGGTTATATAGCAACGTTTCCTCGGTTATATAGCAACGTTTCCTCGGTATTTGACAACAAATATTTATTATGTTGTTATAGCAACACAATAAAATTGTTGCTAAATAGAATGACATGACAGACTTAGTCGTAAAATCTAATAAACTTGTACAAGCTTTACAGACACTTACTTTAAGCGAAACCCGTTTACTTCAGCTCGCAATTGTAGACGCTCGTGAGACTGGACAAGGATTATCAACAGATGAACCTTTAGAATTAAATGCTCTTAGATATGCTAAAGCATTTAACGTTTCTCCAGATGCAGCTTATTTAGCATTAATTGAAGCAGAAGATTCTCTTTTTAAAAGACAATTTACGATTACCAATGAAGATGGAACTTTAACAAAAAGTCGCTGGATTCAAGATGCTAATTATCGGAAAGGTGAAGGAAGAATTTTAGTTACCTTAACTCGTGTGGTAATTGAACATGTCACTAAAATAGATGGGTTTGAACAGTATTTTACTAGTTATCATTTGAAAAAAACTGCTGACTTCAAAAGCGTTTATGCAGTACGTCTTTATGAACTCTTAATGCAATGGAAGTCTGTAGGGAAAACGCCTGTTTATGAATTAAATAAATTTCGTAGCCAACTTGGTATAGGTGTTAACGAATACACTCGAATGGAAGCATTTAAGAGACGTGTTTTAGATATTGCAGTAGATCAAATCAACGAATTTTCAGATATAACTGTTAAATACGAACAGCATAAAAAAGGTCGTTCAATCTCAGGATTTTCTTTTAGCTTTAAGCCAAAGAAAGCAACTATTCGATCTATAGAAACTAATAGAGATCCTAATACAACTGATCTGTTCTCAAGAATGACAGATAAGCAACGCCACTTATTCGCTACTAAACTTTCCGAACTACCAGAAATGGGTAAGTATTCTCAGGGTACAGAAAGCTATCCACAATTCGCTATACGTATTGCTGAAATGCTTCAAGATAGTGAAAAATTCCAAGAATTATTCCCTTATCTTCAAAAAGTTGGCTATCAAGCTGCCTAAAATTTATACTTGATCATTTGTCTATTAGGCAGTCTAATAGACAACAACTTTTGACAGAGTTAGGCATAGATTTACAGCATGAAAAGCCTTACAGTTCTTGAGCTTTCTAAGCTTTACAATATCAATAGACAAACGATTTACAACAACATAAAGAAAGGAATTTTAAGTAAAAATTCTGATAATAAAATTGATCTGGCTGAAGCTATCCGTGTTTTTGGCGAACCTTCAAAAAAACTAGATGTAAAAGAGTCTGTAAAAATAGACAGTCCAAATTCGGCAGAAGTTTTACTACTTAGGCAACAGATAGACATGCTGAAAAATCAGCTTGATGATGCAAAAGAGCGTGAATCCTTTTATCAAAATCAAATTGAGACGATGCAACGTCTACTGGAAGCACCCAAACCAAAGATCCAAGACCCTAGTGAACTCGAACTCCCTCAATCAGCTCCCATTGTAGAAATGAAGGAAGAGGTAATAGTCGTTCCACCTAAAGATGACGGATTGACTACTCCAGAGAACAAACGTATCCCTGTCCCAGAACACATTGAGCCTGAACCTAAAAAGAGAGGCTTCCTGAGCCGTTTTTTCCTTCCTTATGGTTAGCCAGGACTCCAATTTTTTGATGAGCCAATTTCAGTGCAAGCACATGAAATAATGACTCATCAAAAAACCGGATGAGGTTTATTAAAACTGAATAAAACCGTGGAACATTGCTTATTTATTAAGCGTGGAACATGAAAAATCATAAAAAAAGCCCGAACAGGGATGTTCGGGCTATCAACTAGGAACTACAGCGTTGAATTTTCAAGAGAATTATAACGCATTTCGTATAAGGTGTATTATGTTAATTTTAAAGCCTCTAAATAATTTATTGCTTTCGAGTCGCTAACCAACACAAGACTGCTCCTGTTGTCACCATTGCAACACCTTGCCAAAAGATGAAAGATAAGGAAGTGCTTAGAAGTAATGCAGCAAACAAAGCAGATAACACGGGAGTAAAGTAAGAAGCGCCAGCCATTAATGTCATGTTCCCTGAAATAATTCCAATATTCCAAGCACCATATCCCAAACCTAAAGCACCAGCCGCCATAATCAGAGTGACTGTATTGTCATAAGTAAAATTAAGAGCTGACCCACTCATGAGAAGGTATTTTATCCATAGTACAGCTGCAACTAGGGCAAAAAATATAGTGACTAGATTTTTACCCTGAGACGTTTTTACTGTCACAGAACAATATGTAGCCCATAAAATAGCAGCAGCAAAAGCTAAACCATAACTAAGAGGATTAGCCTTCAAATTGGTCCATATCTGGAAGAGATCAAATCCAGTATCTCCCCCTAGCACCCAACAAATTCCAACCAAGGCTAATATGCAACCGGGAATAATTAAAATATTGGCCTTAATGTTGTTAAAAATAATTGCAAATAGTAGAGTAAATGTTGGCCATAGATAATTAATCATGCCAACTTCGATTGCTTGTCTACTGTTTTGTGCATAGCCAATAGAAAGAGCAAAACATAATTCATAAGCAACAAATAAAAGGCTTCCCCAACATAAATAGGATTTTGGGATTGTAGAAAACTTAGGCATGCCAATCGTGAAAAGTAAAATCACGGATGCGACACTGTAAATTAGAGCAGCACCGGCTACAGCTCCAAAACTCTCACTGACACTACGAATTAAGCCTACATTTGTACTCCAAAATATGACAGCTGTAAGACCAATTAAAGTCGATATATTTCTATTGAGTGCAGGTAAAGCGTTTAAAAGCATAACCAATTCCTTTTAAGCTTTAGCATTGATTAAACGATGTGATTTCCTTTGTAATAAAGCCATACTTGCAAAAATTGCAACTACAATTAATAAGACACTAGGTGCTAAGGTATTACCTGTTTGTTGAATTAACCAGGTTGCAACAAAAGGAACTGTTCCACCTAACAATGCATTAGCAGTATTAAAACTAAAGGCAAAACCGGTATAGCGCACTTGTATAGGGAATTGTTCTGTTAAATATGCAGGTAAACTACCATCGTTCATTGCTAACAATGTGCAGAACACGAGCTGGATTATCACCATTTCAACAAAACTGGCGGTTGAAAGTAAGTAGAACAAGGGTACAGTCAGTGCGATAAAGCTTAGACTTGCCCAAAGCAACATTTTCTTACGTCCAATTCGGTCTGAATATTTGCCCATTGCAAAAACCACAGCAATATAAAATAGCAATGAAATTGACCCCGAGATAAAGGCTTGCGTTTTATTTACACCTAACTCTGTAGCTAAATAATTTGGCATGTAACTAAAAATAAGATAGAACGCAGTGGCATTTAAAGATGCAACAGCAAATGCTTTAAAAAGTGCTGGTCGATACTGGGTAAATAAGGCTTTGATTGGAAAATTTTCTTTCTTGCCATTTTTTTGATGTTCTAAAAACTCTGGGGTATCTTCTAACTTGACACGAATGTAGTATCCAATTAAGCCTAATGGTGCTGCCAATAAAAATGGAATTCTCCAGCCATATTCGTGTAAAAATGCCTCTGACATAAAAGCGAACATTGCTGCTGCCATTAAAGAGCCGAGTAGTAAACCCGTTGCAGTACTTGCAGGAACTAAACTGGTATAAAGTCCTCTTTTTTCCTTAGGCGCGTATTCTGCGAGAAAGTTTGCTGCTCCAGCATATTCACCTGAAGCTGAGAAGCCCTGGATCATCCGAAATATTAATAGCATAATCGGTGCAAAAATACCGATACTTTGATAACTTGGTAACAGTGCAATACATACCGTAGCCAGTGTCATTAAGATAATCGACCACGATAAAGCATTTTTTCGACCAAATTTATCGCCCACATGCCCCCAAAAAATACCGCCTAATGGACGCAAAATAAATGAAATTGCAAAGATAGCATAGGCAGCCATTAATGCCGTTAAAGGGTCACTTTGCGGGAAAAAAACAACTGCAATGACTGTTGCCAAAAAACCATATGCTGCATAATCAAACCATTCTACAAAATTGCCAATAAAGCTTGCACTTGCGACACGTCTTAAGGTGTTTTTTTGTTCTACCTGCTTGTCTTTTTTCATTTTTCTCCCCTCGAATCAAATAGGCACTTCTAAAAGAAGTGCCTATGCAATTTATTATTTGATGATGTTATGTTCTGGACCATATGGGAATTTAGTAATATTTTCATTGCCTGATTCTGTCACCACCAAGATGTCATGTTCACGGTAACCACCAGCACCAGCCATACCTTGTGGAATCATGACCATAGGTTCCATGGAAATCACCATGCCAGGTTCAATCACCGTATCAATATCTTCACGTAATTCTAAGCCTGCTTCACGACCGTAATAATGCGATAACACGCCAAAAGAGTGTCCATAACCAAAGGTACGGTATTGTAATAAGCCTTCTTCATAGAAAATTTCATTTAATTCTTTCGCAATATCACTGCAACGTGCACCTGGACGAATCAATTTTAAGCCTGCTTCATGCACCTTAACATTGGCTTCCCAAATACGTAGTGAAGCATCATCGCAATGATCAAAAAATTGTGTCCGTTCTAAAGCTGTGTAATAGCCTGCAATCATCGAGAAGCAATTTAAACTTAAGATGTCACCTTTTTGCACTTGGCGTGTTGTGACAGGATTATGTGCGCCATCGGTATTAATTCCTGACTGGAACCAAGTCCATGTATCCATTAATTCAGAGTTTGGAAAACGTTTGGCAATTTCACGTACCATCGCTTGGGTAGAAGCTAAAGCCACTTCATGCTCTGGTACCCCTTCACGAATCGCTGCAGTCACTGCGAAACCACCAATATCACACACAGCAGCCCCTTGGGTGATATGTGCAATTTCTTCAGCAGATTTAATCATGCGTAGTTTCATACATGGGGCACTAATATCGATAAACTCTACATTTGGCAAAACAGCTTTTAACTTATTTAAACGCTCTAAAGGCAAATGATCAAACTCAATTCCTACACGACCTTTATTCGGAATTTCTTGTGTAACCGCTTTAAAATAGTTATCACGCTGCCAATCGGTATAAACAACGTTATAGTCACCAACCGTACGACGCCAAGGTTGACCAGCATCAATATTTGCTGAAATTGTCACCACTTTTTCTGGGCTAACCACCAGACCGTAGAAGCGACCAAATGAACAATAAATAAAGTCCGCATAATAGTTAATGTTATGTATTGAACTAAATAGAACATGATCAATTTCTAGCTCTTCCATTAGTTGGCGTAGCTTGCTTTGTCTATTTTGATACTCAGATAATGAAAATGTTGCAGAAACTTTTTCACCATTTTCAATGGTTAATAATGATGGTAGCTCTGAAACAGCCAAATTATTTACTAAAGTATTCATATATGTGCCTAGATCAATGTGATGTAACCAATCACCTAAGCTTATGCAGAATATGAGTAGGTATTTTTGCCAAAAACGTCAGAAAGTTGTCAAAAACCGACAAGATTAAAAAATACTAATTAGCAAAATCTAGAACATTACGTTCAAATTTGGGTGAATAGTTAAAAAAAGCTTTATATGCTTTAGTAAAACTAGATCCGTTACAAAAACCGCATGCCAAAGCAATATTTGAAATGCTTAAAGTAGACTGTTTAAGTAGATTCTGTGCATAGGTGAGTCTTAGTTTTAAATAATATTCTTTCGGAGCCAATTGCAGATTCATTTTAAACAAGCGCTCTAAGGTACGCGGTTGAATTTTTACATGCTGTGCAATTTCAGCAATGGTTAAAGGCTCATTAATATTATTTTCCATTAAGCGCAATACATCTTGAATTGGAAAATCAAGTTTTTTCCTATGTTCAGAAATGGGTTGATGTTGAATTTCATTGCTCTCACGTACTTGATGAACAATAAATTGCTCACAGATTCTCTTAGCAATATTTGGATAATGTATTTCAACAAGTTCCAAGCCTAAATCAATCGCTGCAAGCCCACCAGAACAGGTAAAACGATTCTTATCAATGGTAAAAATATGCGGGGTAAATTGTACTAATGGAAATTCTTCTTGTGCAGCTAAGGTATTTTCCCAATGAAGACTAGCACGAAAGCCATTTAGCAGATCTGCTTTTGCCAATACATAAGCACCTGTACATAAACCACCTAAAGCAATTTTTTGTTGATCAAGCCGATATAAAAAATTCTTTAAGTATGGGGTCATATTCTTATACAGTTGAAAACCACCACAAATAAAAACGATATCCATATTCAGTAAATGTGGCAAAACACAGGTATGTTGTATTTGCAGACCATTGCTTGCGCAACTGTGATGACCATCTAAACCCGTCACGTTCCATTGGTATAAATTATCTTGTGTGACATAGTTAGCCATACGTAATACTTCAAGCATGTTTGAAAAGGCAATCATGGAAAAGTTATCGAGCAATAGAAAACCAATACGCTTAGAGTTTTGCAACATAAAATTAATATACTTTACTTTTTTTCATATTTTTATTAAGCAATTTTAGGACCACAATTTTGATTTTTCAGATTTAAATAATTTTAAAGTGTAAGGTAATACCTTAGATACTACAGAAAATCCTGGAAGCCAAACGCACCAAAAAATATTGGTTCAGAATATAATTTTTAATTAACAAACCTATTTGAAACAGAATATTAGTTGATATCTTATTTGTTACAGATTCAACAGACAATCTCTTATCAGAAATTTAAAAAACTGCACTATCCCACCAATTTATTATTACCCATTTAACATAATGGCTGTTATACGAAATTTTAGAAAAAACATTGATAAAGTACTACTATGTAGTACAATAAAATTACTACATAGTAGTAGATAGTATGGAAGCTTGATGTATACAATATGCGAAACATCTTTGTTCAGTAAGTTTTATTCAGACTATTGGACAGAAAAAGAATACAACGAGTTTAAAATTTTTCTTGCTTCCAATCCTGAAGTTGGTGATGTAGAACCTAACTCAGGAGGAATACGTAAAGTTCGTTGGGGATCTGGTAAGACAGGTAAAAGCGGTGGAGTCAGAGTAATCTATTACAACCGTCTAGCTAATGGACAAATATGGTTACTTACCATTTATGGGAAATCTGCTGTTGATCAACTCGATAAAAAAGTACTACGTGCTTTAGTGGAGAAGTTAAATGAATCGCTCAAATGATATTGTAAGCCGTGATGCTGAACGAGATATTGGTGCTGAATTACTTATGGCAGTAGATGAAATGCTTGCCAATGCTCCAGTAAAAACTTATACCATTACTCAGACTGATGTCGCTTTAGCTCGCCAAAAATCAGAGTTAAGCCAACGTGAATTTGCCGAAACTTTAGGTGTATCTGTGCGTACTTTGGAAAGTTGGGAACAAGGTGTACGTAAACCATCTAAAGCAGCACAATCCTTAATTAAGCTGTTTATCAAAGATCCTTCTTTTGTTAGAGAAGCTCTTAGCTAATTAAAAAATATAGTAAAAATGGGAGCTAAAGGCTCCCATTTTTGAATTCGCATAACGTGTATTATGTTAATTTTAGGAAAACTAAAAAATCAAAGAAGCTATAGGAAGTTAGGTTATGTACTTTAAATTAATCTGTGCATTTATTAGCATATTTTTTATTAATATTTCAGTTCATGCCGAAATGATTATGAAATATGAAAATGAAGGATTTATTGATAAATCTTGGTTTGAAAATGAAAAACAAATTATTGAAAGAAGTGCATCTTTAACTTCTCCTAGTGGAAAGTTATATACGACAAGACAAAGATTTATAGTGATTGATCATAATACTATTGAATATATTCCTGATAGTTCATCACTAGACACTTTAAAATACATACAAGAAATTTGTGGAAAAGACGGTTTGAAACCTGCACCTGAGCCGATAGAAGGTTTAGGTTATCAAAGACTAGGCATGAGATCTGCTTTTGGTATGTCCTGTGTATCTAATTAGCACCCCATTTAACATAATGGCGCTTATGCGAAATCATCTTTTAAAAGTTTTTTAATATCAAATATTTAACTATTTTACATAACCCAAAAAAACACCAAAAAGCCGACTTAGACACATGTCGGCTGCTTTTTAAGCAACTTTGTCATATTCTGCCAATAAAATCGGTTAAAAAATGCTCAAAATTTCGGTTTTTCCTGATTTCTAAAGGCTCTCTTTTCTGAAATTATCCCCATTTCCTGCGGACAATTCTTGGGATAATTTGAGGATATCTGCATGTACGTTCTGGCGTACAGGCATTCAAGAAAATCACCAATAGGCAGATACCACCAGATTGCATATCATGGCTTCATTGAGAACAGGATGTTCCAGATAAAAATAACAAGATCAGCGACAGGACGCGAGGGATGACAGGAGTTGACCCTAGTACCAAATACGAAAAACCCCGACAGGATGTCGGGGTTTTTTATTGCCCAGATATTTATAAATCAGGTTTATAAAAAATTGATTGAATGACGGATTGTATAGCACTTAAAACTAGATCAAACAGCTATCAAAAATAAGCATCTTTTTCCGTTTATACTTACGATACTTTTGTTTCACTAGGTCAGCAATACGAACCATGAATCTTATGACTGTCGAACACATAAGAAAGACTACGAATGCTAAGCTAAATCCCAAGAAAAAATCTGAACTTGGGCAATTCATGACGCCTAGTGTTATTGCTGAATATATGGCAAGCCTATTCGACGATCACAAAAAAGGGATAAAACTTCTAGATTGTGGAGCAGGCATAGGATCATTGACCATTTCTGCTGCAAAAAAACTTAAAAATATTAAGTTAGTAGATCTCTGGGAAATTGATCCCATCATGCGAGAACAATTAGAAGTTAACATGCATGCTATAGATATTAACTTTTCTATCTATGCTCAGGACTTCATTTTAGGGGCTGTTGAAAATATATCTTCTGACAAAGGAGAGCGATACACTCATGCAATTATTAACCCTCCATATAAAAAAATTAATAGCAATTCAGAACATCGGAAAGAGTTGAGAAAGGTTGGAATTGAAACCGTTAATCTTTATTCAGCATTTGTTGCACTAACAATTCAACTCATGGAACAAGATGGGCAAATTGTAGCGATTATTCCAAGATCATTTTGCAATGGTCCTTATTACAAGCCATTCAGAGAATTAATTTTGAAGGAGTGTTCTATCGAACACATTCATATATTTGAAAGTAGAGACATGGCTTTTAAAGATGATGATGTTTTACAAGAAAATATCATCATTAAACTGATTAAAGGTAAACAGCAATCAGACGTTCAAATTTCTCAATCTAATGACCAGACCTTCCGTGACTACCAAAGCAAAACCGTCCCTTTTGTTGAAGTTATTAAACCTAATGATCCAGAACTATTTATCCGCATTGCTACGAACGGGCAGCCTCAAGAAGAAAATAATACGTTTTTTGCCGTTTCATTAAATGAACTGGGAATATCTGTAAGTACAGGACCAATTGTGTCTCACAGAATGAAAGAGTTCTTGGAGCAATCGCCTCAAGATGGAGCTGTTCCATTATTTTACCCACATCATTTCGTAGATAAGCAACTTCAATATCCAAAAGAGCATAAGAAGCCAAATGCTATTAGGGTTACATCAGATTCACAGAAATGGCTGCTACCGAATAATGGCTTTTATGTGATTGTCAGACGATTCAGCTCTAAAGAAGAAAAACGACGAATTGTTGCTAATGTCATAGATCCCAATATGATTGATACAAAATGGATCGGGTTTGATAACTGTTGGAATGTATTTCATTTAAAAAAACAAGGCTTTGACTATGAAACAGCAATGGGGTTAGCTTGTTTTCTGAATAGCAGCTTACTGGATAGCTATTTCCGTATTTTCTCAGGTCATACTCAAGTAAATGCGACGGATCTCAGAAACATGAAATATCCATCCCTTCAAAATTTGAAGCTTTTAGGCAAAAAATACGACATTAAAATGAATCAAAAGCAGATTGATAACCTTCTCGGGGAGATTAAGTGAATAATCAAGATACAAAGCTGCAGCAAGCATACGATATCCTTGTCCAATTAGGCATGCCGCGCCAACAACTTAATGAACGTACTGCTCTCTGTCTACTCTGTTTACTTGATATGACACCTGAAAAATTATGGAATCAAGCAAGTAACCCTTTAGTAGGTATTACACCTATTATGAGCTGGTCACGAGAGCACTATCAAAGAGAATACGCTCCAAATACACGAGAGACATTCCGTAGACAATCGATGCACCAGTTTATAGAAGCAGGAATTTGTCTTTATAACCCTGATAAGCCTGACAGGCCCGTTAATAGCCCCAAAGCTGTATACCAAATTGAATCTAATTTGCTTCAAGTTCTTCGAACTTATGGAACAGAGCAATATGCAATCATGCTACAAAATTACCTGCAGCAAAGACAAACTCTTACTCAAATGTATGCACGAGAGCGTGACATGCATATGATTCCATTAGAATTAACAGATGGCCAGACTATTCTACTTTCAGCAGGTGACCATTCTCAGCTCATCAAGGATATTGTCACCGATTTTGGTGCTCGATATGTTCCTGGAGGAACATTAGTTTATGCAGGTGATACAGGTAATAAACATGGATTCTTTGATGTTGATCTACTAGCATCTTTAGGTGTGCAACTAGACAACCACGGGAAATTACCAGATGTTGTTATCTACAATTCTGAGAAAAATTGGCTATTTTTAATTGAAGCTGTCACCAGTCATGGACCCGTAGACCATAAAAGATATGGGGAATTAAATATATTATTCCAAAATTGTACAGCAGGATTGGTTTTTGTTTCAGCCTTTCCTGATACAAAAACGTATGTGAAATATAGTGGTGTCATCGCATGGGAAACAGAAGTTTGGATGGCTGATAATCCATCTCACATGATCCACTTCAACGGCTCAAGATTTATGGGACCTTATTAAAAAATGGGAGCCTATTGCTCCCATTTTTTAATAATGGTCTGTTATATTAATTTTTAAAAATATAAAAGATGCATAGAGTTTTATATATCATCTATTAAGCCATTAATTTTTAATAAACCACTTTTCAAGATGGTTTCAGCACATTGCATACAATAATGGCTTTCACTACGACCTTCTTTAATCTTAAGACGTCTATCACCTTTTGCAATAATATGCTTTACATTTCTTTTGCACTTATGAGATTGAAGGGCGATATCCCAAGTAACATTTTTTACAATACTTTTCATATCATCATTTTTTCTCTTCTAAAATAATATGTTCTGCAATCTGCTCAATTGAACTTATAGCTAATTCTATCTGCTCAATAGTCATTTCATTTCTCATATTTTTTTCAATACCAATTAGCGCATTAATTTTTTGATCTAATTTTGACTTTAAGAAAACAAAATTACTTACTAGATAGCTTTTATCTAAGTTTTTTGCTTCAGCATTCAAACCTAAAGTAGACAATATGTATCCTACTTTATTTTTGATCAGAGCATCTAATAGCGTTCTTTTTGCTTGTCTTTGTTGAACTTTAGTAGGCTTAATATTTTGAAGAATTTCCTCATCTGGATTATAACTCTCGGGAATTACCCCTTTAGCTTTCAAAAGCTCTAATGCTTTAATTGATTCATCATCTAAAAGATATGATGTTTTAATCTTCACATTCGTTTGAGCAATAACATTTATTTCTTCTTTTTCAATGTTGATATATGAACCATCATTATTACCCTCACCATTTGTGACTGGAATATATTCTGTAGGTAAAAGTGATTCAAAATACTGCTGATCTGCTGCACTAAATTCCTTGAAATCATTCCATCTTGGGATGATATTCCCACCCGCATGATAAACAATAACACCATGATTTAAAATGCTATTTGGATTATTCTGTTCAATAACTCGCATCACTCGTCCAATAAACTGAACAAATGGAGATAAGTTCCCAAATATACTAAAGACTGCTGCAACAGAGAGATAGGGATGGTCAAATCCTTCACCTAATTTTCTAACTTGAACAATTACATCAAGTTCATGACTCTCAAGTTTTTTATAAACTTTTGCATTATGTTTAGTGTCTTCTAGGGAATGAACAAAATCTGCCTTCAATCCCTTTGCTTTATAAGCTGCAACTATTTGCTTGCAATGAGTATAGTTAAGAGCTGATGCAATAATTTTTAATTTATTACAGTCTGTTTCTTTCCTCATTTTATAAAGCTGATGGATTGATGCATCTACAATCGTATTTAAAGTTTCTGTTGAGGTAATAATTGATTTTCTAAATTTCGAATCTTCTTCACCCAGTTTAATAACTTCTTCTAGAGGAACTTCCTGTTCTTTTCCATCATCTCTAACAAATTTTAGATTTTCGGGATTTAGCTGAACAGCCTTCAATGACTTTACGTAACCTGCTTTTATAGCTTCTTGAACAGAATATGAATAAATTATATCTCCTGCCATTTTACGCCCATCTGCACGTAAAGGTGTGGCACTAAAATTTACAATATTTGCTTGAGGAAAGTGATCTTTCAAATTCTGCCATGTTTCCGCAACATTATGATGTGCTTCATCAAATATGATCAAATCAAAGAAATCAGACTCTAAATTGTTAAGCCATCTATTATCATCACCTTGAAGTTGCTGAATATTAGTTACAACCACATCTGCTTCAATTAGATCTGCTTTGTTAACAGTTTTCCCTCTAATTTCAGCAGGTTCAGGAAAGTCATCAATTAACACTTCACATTTTTTATAAAATGTATCTGGTCTAGAATACGTAAAATCTTTATAGAGCTGCTCTGCAATAGCTAAATTCGGGGCTATAACCAAAGCCCTTTTTGCCTTTAACGCAAATGGAGTTAGACCAATGGCTCCTGATTTACCGCATCCAACAGGAAGTACAATACCAACTTCTCTTTCAAATGAAGGTTTGCTGAAATGCGATAAAATATTTTTATAAGATTCTATTTGCGGTTCTCTGATTTTACTATTTTGTAAAATATTAGGTGTTAATAATGAAAATTGATTAGCCATGCTTCCCTCTACTAAATTTTTTATCTGAATTAAGTGAGGGTTTTTGTATAAATTTAAAGTAAATTACTAAAAAAACAATATTTTTCTAAATTTATATTTTTTATTTAACATAAAATCTCTTATACGAAGCTATGAATCCTTATCCTGTAAGGCATTCATAGCTCGCCACTTCATCATTAACACCTCATCTTCCTCCTCAAAGGTCGACTCACCTGAAGCAATCCGCTCAATCATCGCATCGACATACACTTGACTGGCATCAATCACATGCTGCTCAAACTCATGCTCCACGATCCCTTGCGTTGCCTTAAAAGCAGCTCGAATTCGATCTGCATCGACTGGATTTTTCATACTTGGTCACGCTGCTCTGATTGATAACTTGGATGATCTTTGAGATAGGCAATAAAACTGTCTAAACGTTTGCTATCCAGTCGTGATTCATCAGGATGATCCACATGCTGCGATAGGTTCTGACCTAAAAAAAACTGCTCAAACTGAGCCTTAAAATACTCAGGAATATCAGACACCAAAACATAGCTATCATCTGATTTCAGTTGATGCCGTGGGATCTGAATCAACTCAAGTAAATGTTTCTTCCACAGTAGACTAGCCCGAAGCTGATCATTCACTGGATGATGGGGATCATGTGCAGCAGCACGTTGATCGTCAAATAAACCCTCAAGAATTTGTTTTCCAGTCTTCATACGACCTCCAAAAGCTTTATTTAAAACCTCACAATATTCCTAGAACCATGATGGCGTATAACTATCATCACGATCCAAGTCTTGATTTTTACGCTGCTCTAAGGCTTGGTTATACTCCTTTTGATAGATCTGGAGCTTGTTAAATTGCCGAATCTGTTGAATGGTGTGCTTCTGTGCCTCAACTTCAAGCTGAATAATTGGATCAGCACTTTTCAACTTCCATCGGTAGATCTGTGGAACATCCTGCAATTGCGTTCCATACTTCTGGTTAAATTCCTGATTAGACAGATGACTCACTCGATTTGGAACAACAATCTCCATACCCTCCAGAATCACGGTTTTCATCGGTGCATGCATTTCCAAAGCCTGATTAATCAGCTGCTCAGTTTTTTCTCGAAAGGCTTTCACCTGATCACGGCCATAGCCCAACGCATCAGCCGTCAACTTCTGTGCGCCACCCTTAGTGGGATTCTTTGGACGATACTGCTTAAAAAACTGCTCTGGTGGTCGTTCAATCCCATCGGCCAGACTCCGTTCAGAATACATCAGATGCAAATGCGGTTGATCTTCACCTGTCAGCTCACTCGGATGATTATGCACCGCTGCGGTATAAGGGAACTGATACTGATCGGCAAATTCCTGAATAAAGGCCTCGACCAATTCTTTACGTTGCTGCTTCGACAACTCTTTCGGCAAGGCCACGGTCAAGGTTGAACTGGTTCGACCTCGAGCAATCTCATAACGATCCGCACTATGCCAAAAGCTTGCAGGCGCATCGACAGCCCATGCAGGCATATTTCCAGAACGCACAAACTCCAATTCCTCATCGGCCTTTTGCTCGGCAAAATGCGCGGTTCGAGTCAGATAATGGAAGGTATTCTTGGAACTAGAATCCTTCTTCACATTGTGCCGAATATTCATGTAAAACATGCCGAATTCACCTGAGATCCAATTCGCAAAGGAGGCTCTCCGCAGGAGCGAGGAGGAGTGTCTTTTTTTGACAATAATCGCTTTAGCGGTTGTTGTCAAAAAAAGACACGGAAACGAGATAAACTATTTTTTATGCATAGCAGAAAAAATAGTTTAAACGCCCACAACATGACGCTAACATGGAGTCAATTCACGGCAAAATGAGATCCAAATGGCAGGACGCAAAGCGTTAGTTCTCACAGCAAAAGAAATCAACGAACTCGGCACGCACATCCTCAATCTACCGTTCAAACGCCGAGTTGAAGAACGTTGCTTGCACATGCTCAAAAACAAAAAAAGTCTTCAGGATCTCAGTGAGCAAGACCGACAACTGATCCAAAAATGTCGCTATGAACGCAATGCCTACAACAAACGCATGCTTCAGCTGCAACTGATCCAACAGACAGAACCTGCCAAACAGACCGCTCTGGAACAAAACATCCTCAAGCTCCATCAAAAACATGACATCGATGCCTACTTTGCCATGCACGATGCACTGGATGAGATCCTCAAAACGCAACGCCACCAGACCGCAGCGAAAAACCTGAATCAGAAAATAGAAAAAGCCCTGAATCCAGAACAACAAAAGGAAAAACAAAACCAGAAACAACAGAAAAAACGAGAAGACCAGATCAAATACTTTATCGGTTCACTCTATCTAGGTATTTTTGAACGAGCAAAGTTTCAAATAACCCACTCCAATCAGGACTTGGACAACCTGAAAACCTTATTTCGTATGGCCTTGATCGGTAAAACTATGCAACAAACTAACAAGGATCTACAGACAGTCACCCAAGAAATTGCCAACTCAAGCCAATACCAAGAAATTGAACGATTTATACAAGAAGCCAAACAAGATCCAAGAAACCCATTCAACAAAACACCAGAGCAATAAACAAATATCACGTTTAAACGCTGTATTTTCGCCATAGTACGATCATTTCAAACTGAACTAGAGATCAGGTACCCAAAAAACAAAAAAGTGCCTCTAAACGCAAATAGAAGCAAATGATATAGCATCTATAAGCGATAAGAAGGCCTCAACCAAGCGAGTGTCTACGAGCGACATCCACAAAATTCGCGCCTCGGCCCTCTGAAAAACCGCTTTTTTAGGTTAACAAACCTAAAAAAGTGAAGTTTAGATGTAGAAATTTGATTCTAGACCGAGCGAAGCGAGCATAAAGCTCTATGAGCGAAGCGAATTCCGAGTTGCCTTTGCTTTTTCTCAAATTCACAACGAAAAGAGCCAAAAAATTGCCCCCAGAATCGAGCGAAAGCGAGATTCAATAGAGTTTGAGCGTAGCGAAAACCAAGGGCAATTTTGACCAGACTAGGCTTTTAATTATTTTTAATACTTTTTAATGCTTTTAGACAGGCTGAAAGCCTTTAATAGCAAATGTTTCAAAGCCTATAAAACTAGGTTTATCGACCCATAAAACTAGGTTTATCGACCCATAAAACTAGGTTTATCGACCCATAAAACTAGGTTTATCGACCTAATTAATAGGTCGTTTTACAACCTAGTTAAAATAGTTTATGGTATGACCTAGTTAAATTTGATTTATATTAAAAAAATGGCCGAGTTAGTTGTAAAAGATAATGCTCTGATTCAAGCAAGTTATACATTAGATACTGTTGAGCAACGTCTTATTCTTTTGGCAATAGCTGAAGCAAGAGAAACGGGACAAGGCATCACGGAAAATAGCTTGTTGGAAGTTCACGCTAGTAGCTACATAAATACTTTTAATGTTGAAAAACATACTGCATATACCGTTCTTAGGGATGCCTCTAGAAGCTTATTTGATCGCTATGTTACTTATCACGATATAAATCCAAAAACAGGTAAAGACAGAAGTTTCCACTGTAGATGGGTGGATAAAATTGGTTATGAACATCAATCAGGAGTTGTATTCTTACGTTTCACTCAAGATATTGTCCCTCTAATTACTAGATTAGAAGAAAATTTTACTAAATATGAAATACAACAAGTTTCCAAATTAACAAGTACATACGCCATTCGCTTATATGAGCTACTAATCCAATGGCGATCTAGTGGTCAAACACCAGTTTTTAATCTATCAACATTCAGACAACAACTAGGCGTTGAGGCTACTCAATACAAGACTATGAGTAATTTTAAAACCTATGTCCTAGATTTTGCCTTGAAACAAGTTAATGAACTAACAGATATAACGGCTAACTATCAACAACATAAAACTGGCAGAACAATTTCTGGTTTCTCTTTCACATTCAAACAAAAACAGGAACGTAAAAAAGTTAAGCCTAAAAAAGCTAGCCTAACGGAGAAACAATTAGATTTATTTGCAAATAAGTTGGCTTATGACTCTGCTTTTTCTAGCCAATTTAGTGAGGCTGGTGAAAGCTATGAAAACTTTGCCAAAAGGATTAAACAACTGTTAAAAGACCCTGTAAATTTAGACAAATATTCAGATTATTTAGACAATTTAGATTTAAAAGTTTAGGCTATAAAGGCTGTCTAATAGACAGCCTATTAGACATATTATTTTTACAAGATTAGGCATAGTTTTACACAATGAAAAGTCTTTCTGTTGTTGAGTTATCTAAGCTATATAGCATAAATAGACAAACTATTTACAACCATATAAAT
>NZ_JBIMCW010000045.1:0-24156 GCF_048552295.1 Acinetobacter legionensis | reverse complement strand
ATACGTTGTAGGAATACTTGTTGGCTCAATGCCGAATTAGAAAATTGTACGTGGATCGCACGTTTTTGTGCTGATAAGCCAAGCTGCTCCAAAGCAGCGTAAATATTGTTAGACATGCTTATTATTAAATTCTAAATTGTGATCGATTATACTAAAAAACTTAAGGGTTTGTCTATACAGACCTGTCTATATTGCGCTCAAATTTTAAGCAAAAATGTAAATATTTTTATTTTTTAATGCATAATAAGTAAAATTTTCTCATTGTTTTATAAAATATTTATTCAAAAATAATTCAAAATCTACAATAAGATTGTTACGCTAGGCGGATGTATGAATATCTCCTTTTCGATTTAGTTTTTGGCAATGATGGGTTTTAAACAGTAAGAATAAACAAAAACAACTTCGAACCGATCTTATGGTGCTACAGCATGTACTCATCGTATTTTTATCAATTTTTAATTGTGTAACAATAGTTCAAATACAAGGACTCTATTCATCCTAACTAGTTTTTTCAAAAGCTCTGAATAGCTCATGAATTCTATTGTGCTATATTTTAATTTTTTAATGATAATTCACACTTATATTCAGTTAAAAAACTGATTTATATTAAAATAAAAAAACTAGTGATAAGTGACAATCAAACACTCAGCACTAGCTTTTAGCTAACATCAATTAATAATTAAAAGTATAACTCAAACAAAAGGTTCGCCCTTGTGCCCGCATACTAGACACAGGTGAAAAGGTAATTTCTGACTGCTGACTATAAACGGTGCGATAGTCTTTATTCCACACGTTATAAATTCCAAAATCCACCCGCCCCTTATAAGCCGGGAAATTCACGAGGGTATCCATAATCGCATAACCCTTTATTTTTGCAGCTCGGTTTGGAACCACCTTATCACTGTTCACCGCAACCTTATCATCTTCAAAGGCTTTGTCAGTTCCTTTTACAGCAAGCATCTGTACACGGAATCCATAACCATCATCACTATTCCACTCACCAAAAATAGTTCCCTTAGTTGGAGATACCTGATAAGCATTTAACTCACGCCAATTACCCGCCGCATCCTTATATTGTCCACGGGTGTAAGCCAACGTGCCACCAATTTTAAAATCATCCAGAATTGGATATGCCGCAGTCATTTCAGCACCGTAAACACGCTGATCAGTATCCGCAATATTGACTGAACGATCAGCATTGAACTGAATGACTTTATCAGATGTATTATAAAAACCAGTAATTCCTAAATCAAGTTTTTGATCATCTTGCAGACGCCAACCCAGTTCATAACTATTGACCGTTAGTGGTTCTATATTCGCAGTTGAAACGGTCAGAATTGAGACATCACGTAACATCCGTAATATATCTGGATAACTAAATCCTTGAGAGAAATTGGCAAATAATTGCTGATTATCAGTAAGTTTATAAACTGCGCCTAAATTAAACAAAAACTTGTCAGCATTTGTTGAATCACTCGCAACGCTTTGTGTTTGTCTAGAAGGTGTATAAGCGTCTGTATCTGCCTTGATATATTGATAGCGCGTTCCCGCTTGAAGATTAAAGCGATCCGTTAATTGATAATCTGCCTGTAAAAAAGCCCCGATATTCTGAATGACAGTATCTGGACCAGCATCTAACCTTCTACCAGTATCCTTGTAAACCATACCGTTATTGCTGACAGACAATACGTCATAATGCTGAGTATCTTTTTCTCGGTCATAATCCAGACCATAGGTCAGATTAAGATCTCGCGCTGCAAGCTTAAAATCTGACTGCACTGTAGACCGCATTCCAGCTACATCAACCGTATATTCTGATTGATTGACCGTAGCGCCACCTGAATAAACTGGGAAAAAACGCCCTTTTTCATTTCTATAATAGGCTTCCAAATTTACCGTCTGCCCCCATACATCCTGATTTTGATATTGGGTATTCAAAGCATAACGATCCGTAAATGGCTGATTACTTAATTCCAGCCCCTTGATGGCTCGTTCAGACTGTGGCCCTTTAGCAATGGTATAGTTCGGTCCATAATCAGGTAGATAACGAGTATCCTGCTTATCCTTATAATACTGCGCACCAAAACTTAAGCTTTGTGTGTCAGTCAAATTAAAATTCAGGCGTCCATTTATGTCTAACGTATCTGTATCATTACGGCTGGTTTGATTGGGTTCAGTTGCAATCCGATCCCCATTCGCATCGAACAATGATCCTCGGCTGGTATAGTTCGCACCCAAAAAACCATCCATTTTATCATTACTGAAAGAAACGCTCTGACCTGCTTCATAAGCCAGACCATCTCCTCGGAAATTATCAGCAGAGGTTATCCCTAATTTCGTCTCAAAACTCAGTGGTTTCGATTTGTCAGCACGTTTGGTAATGATATTAATAATCCCACCCGTTGCACCAGAACCATAAATACTGGTTGCTCCAGAAATGACCTCAATCCGTTCAATCATACCCGGACTGATACTGTTCAATTGGCGCGCAGGATCACGCGATCCAGTCTGAGATACGCCATCAATCATCACCAGTACCGTTCTGCCTCGCATGGTCTGTCCATAATTACTTCCAGTACCACTAGACGGCGCCAGTGAAGGAACCAGTTGCGCAAGAACATCTGCTACTTTTCGTCCTGCCCCAGCCTGTTTTTGTACTTCTGCTCCGCTGATGTTCTGTACAGTCCCTGCAATATCTGCAATGCTTTTTTCTGATCGTGTTGCTGTAATAACGATCTGTGGCAATTTCTGGACAGATTCCTGTTGTTGAGCATTGCTAACTGATGTCTGATTATTCGAGGTTTCATCCTGTGCATATAACTGACTACTGATGGCAATAGATAAAACACATAAGCTGAATTGGGAAAGGCGCATCCTGTTTCCTCAGTTGTAGGCCTGAATTTTATCGATAATAATAATCATTAACATTATTAATGTAAAACATAATCTTTTAATAGCCTATTCCAACAACCCAAGGAAAACACAGCACAAAAATTATTAATTTAATTTGTCTTTTTATAATTTCAGTTCTGATTCATTTTGAGTTTCTAAGATTTTCTTAGGGTGATTCTCTTTAATAAAAATAAATGTGATAGCGATCTGCTTTATAATTTTTTCTAGTGATTGATTAACAATTTTAATCAAATGGTCATCTAATTTCACTATAATTTAAGTCAATAATTATATATAAGCCATATTTATCAAAAACTTATAAACAAAATCATTACTCACGCCCACAGTTTATTCTTCAATAAAATTACAAAACACAACAAATTTAGCGTAAATTTTAATAATAACAAAACCAATAATGATTATCATTTGCAATAGATAAAACCAGAGAATTCTAACGATGATCCATAACAATATTCTCGATTGCATAGGTAAAACTCCTTTAATCAGACTCTCAAGGATGTTTACCGATCAATCCGTCACCGTTGTCGCAAAAATGGAGTTACTCAATCCAGGTGGAAGTATCAAAGATCGACCTGCATTGTATATGTTACAAGAAGGGCTTAAATCTGGCCTCATTCATAAAGATAGCCATATTGTTGAAAGTTCATCGGGCAATTTAGCAATTGCACTTGCAATGGCATGCAAAATTTACGGCCTAAAATTCACTGCTGTGATTGACCCCAAAATTGCTTCAGCCAATTTACAAATGTTGAAGCTCTATAAAGCCAATATCGAAATGGTCTCTGAAAAAGATCAAAACGGTGGTTATTTAAAAACAAGAATCGATACAGTACAACGACTTTGCCGCCAGTTGCCCAATGCTGTTTGGATCAACCAATATGCAAATCCCAACAATTGGAAAAGCCACTATTATGGTGAAGCAGAAGAAATCATAAATCAAATCGATCGCAGTATTGATTACTTGGTTGTTGGTGCAAGTACTTCTGGAACAATCATGGGCGTATCTCGCCGCTTAAAAGAAAAATTCCCGCATTTAAAAGTTATTGCAGTCGATATCGTCGGTTCTGTTCTCTTTGGTGGTCACTCAGGCCCACGTGAAATTCCGGGTATCGGTGCAAGTACCGTTCCAGCCCTACTCTCCCCAGATGAAATAGATGATGTCATCTATGTTGATGATTATGAGTCAGCTTTAGGTTGCCGAGAACTCCTCGAACATGAAGGCATTTTTGCGGGTGGATCTAGCGGCTCATCTATTTCAGCAATAAAAAAACTTATCCCGACCATCCCTTCTGGATCATGCGTTTTAACCCTTTTGGCAGATAGAGGCGATCGTTATTTAGATTTAGTTTATGACGAAGAATGGTTCGAAATGATCAAGAGAAGACATTTCAATAAAAATCATCTCAATCAAGAAAATTTTACTTTGCAATCCGTTGTTTAACTCCACTTTTTAGGAAATATTTATGAGTAATTTGGCTAGCCTTCGTTACCTTAGTCAATCAGATTTACTTCATCTTGGTGCAAATCACAGTAATTCGTTTATCGAAGCAATTACTGAAGGCCTCACACTTCACGCAAATAAACAGTTTGTACAACCCTTAAAACCCTATTTACGTTGGCAAGGTGCGGACCATATTGCCGACCGAATTATTGCCATGCCATGTTATTTGGCTGGAAATGATCCTATTGCAGGGATCAAATGGATTGGTTCTCGCCAACACAATCCTAAGAAATTTAATATTCCTCGTGCCAGTGCCTTAATTGTTTTAAATGACGCTGAAACAAATTACCCCGTGGCAATCATGGAAGGCAGTTTAATTAGTGCGATGAGAACAGCGGCAATTACTGGTGTATCAATTCAATATCTCGCCAAAAAAGACTTCTCAGATATCAGCGTGATTGGTTGTGGTCCGATTGCCCAAATGCAAATCAAAACGGTCTTAGAACAATACCCACAAGTTAAAAAAATACATTTATTTGATCTAAACCCAGAAGCTGCAGAAAAACTTAAAGCTTTATTTATTGCCGAATATCCAAATCTTCAAATCGAAATTCATGAAACTGCCAAGTCGGCGATCCAACAGGCAGATGTATTAATCACTTGCACAGTATCTGACAAACCCTATATCCCGTTTGAATGGCTTAAAAAAGGTTGCTTCGTTTCAAATATATCAATCATGGATATTGAACCAGAAGTTTTCCTCAAAGTTGACAAAGTGATTGTGGATGACTGGGATCAATCCAATAGAGAAAAGAAAGTCATCAATGTACTGGTTGAAGAAGGTTTATTTAGCCGTGAAAAACTACATGCTGAACTAGGTGACATCATTATTGGGCATAAAAATGGCCGTGAAAATGATGATGAAATCATTTTACTCAATCCAATGGGTATGGCGATCGACGATATTGTTTGTGCGAAATGGTTTTTCAATGCTGCACAAAAACAAAATATTGGCACAGTTTTGCCACTTTTATAATTATAGGAACAATGCACATGTTAGATCGGATTTACACAACACAACTTCAGAAAACTATAGATGCGCTCTATATGGAAAATTATGGTGAGTTCAGAAACCATATTGTCTATAAAAAGCCTTATCTTGTAATACATCTGAGTAGTGAGTTGGAACTACATTTCAACTGCTTAAAAGTAAATAGTGTAAATCCTTTCTATATCACAAAAGCAGAAGTTTTACTTCATAACACGTTGAGTCAACAGACCACTGAGATCGCGATTGCTGACGTTTTCAATTATTTAACTCAATCCTCATGGTGGCCATCAATCAACCACCAAAAGGCCATTACGTATTGGCATGATAATTTGGTGACTGCTGAAAAAATTCCTCAAATCTTACAATCCGCACTTTCTTTTTCTTCGCCACTCATAATGAGTGAACAACTTTCGCTTGTCGCTGACCGTGCATTTCATCCATTTGCACATGCGAAAGGTGATCTCAGTCCACTCATTACTCAAAAAGAAATTGAAGTGTATTGGTGGGCATTTAAAAAAACAGATGTCAGAAATAATATGGAATCCATTCCACATGATGAACTGGCTCTCCCTGCTGAGGAAAAAAATCTTATTATTGAAAAAATGCAGGCTCTCTCAAATGAATACCTTGCAATACCTGTACTTAAAACACAGCATGACTATTTAACATTTCAAGAAAACAAATATCTAGGGATTGACCTCGGCCTCGCCACTGCAATTGGTTGCCCAACATCCTCGCTACGAACTTTAATCAATCACTTAAATTCAAATCAGCACTTAAAGCTCTCGACCAATGCCAAAACTTTGGGTGCTATTCGCTCTATGCCTGCTCGATATTTAGCCAACGGTCATGCGGCATATGATTTTCTCAATGATGTCATCGACAAAACACCATCATTAAAACATCAGCTCTTTTTAAGCAATGAAACCCATTGGTGGGTCTTAGGAAAACAAGAACCGCTGGTACAAAATTTAGGTGTTATCGGCTGTCAAGTGAGGCATTTACCTCATTTTTGCCAAGAAAAAAATATAGCACCCATTAGCATGTCTGCTTTAAGTTGCCCTTATATTGATCCATGGGAAGCTTTAGGTATAACAGGTGACAAATGGAACTTACTTAAAGATTTGAGTACCCATTTTATTCACACTTTTCTCACACTGTGGTCTTTTGGTGTTATGCCTGAGTGTCATGGTCAAAACACCCTTGTATGTTACCAAGACAATCAATTTAAATGCTTTATTCTGCGTGACCATGACACCTTAAGAATATGCACCCCTGCGATTCAGGACAGTGATTTTGTTCCGCCAGTCTATAAAATTGATACCAGTACGCCAAACAATCTTATCTTTAATAAAAATGAGGATTTATTTAATTATTTTATAACCCTCGGGATACAAATCAACCTATACCCTATCGCATTAGCAACATTGAAATATACCGATCATACTGAAATTGATTTCTGGGAAATGATCCAAGAAATTATTGTCAACTTTATAGAAACTGTCGCGCTTTCTGAACAATCGAAAAACTGTATTCAAAAATATGTTTTTGAAAGTAGCCACTGGCCATTCAAACAATTACTCACCCCTTTATTAGCCCAACAAGGTGATTCAACAGGGATGCCAAGTAAAATTGGTATGACGTCAAATCCCTACCATGCTTTATTCCAATCTTGCTATGAGACCATGGATATCTAAATCATGCGTTCCTCTCGCCTAGATCATTTGATTATTTTACTGTGTCAATTTTTTTCGACTTTTGGCTTGATGGTCTTAATACCGATCATGCCGCTATATATGGAAAAATTGACGGCGCAAATGGCAGCACCCGCCATTTGGGCAGGTATAGCGCTGTCAGCACCAGCTCTAGGGAGTCTATTTACAGCCCCCCTTATTGGTCATCTATCAGATACATTTGGGCATAAAAAAGCACTGTTACTTTCCTTGGCTGGTTTCTGCATTTCTATACTGTTAATGGCGGGAGCACAGCATCTATTTGTGTTTATTTTTGCCCGTATTTTATTAGGATTTTGCGGTCTATCCGTGATTCTTTATGCCTATACCTCTTATTTGTCTAGCGAGCGACAAAGAGGTCTTGCCTTTGGACAGCTCCAAAGCAGTGTCGCATTGGCCTGTCTATGTGGTCCGGTACTCGGTGGCATATTTATGGATCATTGGAAAGTTGAAACCTTACTCAGTGCCACAGCATATATTGTCATCGTTTTAATCTTAGTTGCTGCTATTTTATTGAGCCAAACTGTGCAGACATCTGTCACGGGACCCGATAAAAAACCATCAACACTACAATCTTTTGATCGAACAATTTTTTCGTGGCTCAGTGCGGGAACCTTTGTCCAAGCTGGCGGGTTCGGTTTAGTGTCCTGTTTTATCTTATATATCAGTGAAATCAGTCGAAATATAGCTATACCCTTATCTATTGCGAGTTTAACAGGAACAATCCACGCACTTTCATGGGGTGCTGCATTTTTTGCTGCAACCTATTGGGGGAAACGCAACGATGCGAGAGGCGATTCATTTCATAATTTTGTCAGTGCAACACTGATCTGTGGAATCACGGTTCTGGCTTTGACATGGACCACTAATATTTGGTTAGTACTGCTCTTAAGACTCATACAAGGTTTCTGTTTCGCTGCACTTATTCCCTCTATTTTTCATACGATTTCTTTAAAAACTGATGCAAGAAATCAAGGAAAAGTGATTGGTATTTCAAATAGTGCCTTTGTTCTTGGTCAACTGTTTGGACCGATTGCGGTCACCCTCACATACTCATTTTTCAATATCACTGCCGCGTTAATTTGCACTGCATTATTTTTTATTGGTGCTGGATTAATCGTGACTTTAAACAAATTTTTAACCAATACAATTTTAGAAGAGGTACAAGAATGAACCCGATCATTACCACCGATGCATGGTCTTACAAGCTTTTTGAACAATACTTGAATACTTTTTTTCGTGAACTTCAAGTTCAACTCGAACAGCATATTCTCTCAGAACAGGATTCACCTTTAGCAATACATGACGCAAATAATTCACCCTGTTTTTCATACCCATTTACTGCATCTAACTCAATCATCTATGGTGCGATACAGCATTTCTCAAGCACAGGTTATCATCGTTACCAGCGCTCTTTTTGTGTATTCAATACTGAGGATAAGACTGTCAAAAGTCTCACTGATCCTAAAGTGTTGGTTAAAATGATAACCGATGAGTTAAAGTTAAATAGCCAATTTAAAGATAAAAAGCAAAATCAGAATCTCTATGCGGAAATCGCAAACAGTATCGAAAATACCAAATTCTTTTTAGAAAACAGCGTAGATCAAATAAAGCCTAAACTGGCCTCTAGTTTTCAATCTGCTGAACAAGGCATGTTATATGGACATCCATTTCATGTGACCTCAAAAGCCAATCTAGGCTTTTCTAAAGAGGATATGAAAAAGTATAGCCCAGAGCTAGGTGCGACGTTTCAGTTACACTACTTCGCAGTGCATTCATCCTTAATCCAAAAACTTGTCAGCGATAATAATATTGATCAACTGATTGAAGAAGACGTTTTGAAGCATGCACAACACCGCCTCAAAAATGACTTCGAAAATTATGAACTTTTGCCTACACATCCGTGGCAAGCAAACTTTTTACTCCTACACCCTTCCTTAAAACGCTATTTAGAAAATCATGAGGTTCGATATTTAGGTGCTTTAGGACAAACCGTTTGGCCTACATCTTCAGTACGAACCGTTTGGTTACCGCAATCTAATATTTTTTTAAAACTCTCCATTGATGTGCGTATTACTAGTTTTATTCGTAACAACCCTATGGATGAAATGGAAAGAGCGATTGATGCCAGTAAAATCATTCTTAAGCATCAGATCAACCAACACTATAAAAATATGCTCATTCTTCCAGAGCTTACAGCCAAAACTGTCAAAATCCCTGAGTTAGAAAGTTCTTTTGGCATTATATATCGCGCAGGATTAGCTACGGAAACGCTTGAAAATACTCGGATGCTAGGTGGTTTAGTCGAAGAAAATGAGCATCATCAGATCCCCTTAATGGCGTTTATTGATCAGGCCGCACAAGCCCAAGGACTTCCAAATAGTCACTCAAAAGCCTTTCTTGCTGATTGGTGGAAACAATATATTCAAGTTTCCTTGGTTCCACTAATTGAATTGTTTGCAAATAAAGGGATTAGTGTTGAAGCCCATATGCAAAATAGTTTAATGGAATTTAAACAAGGCTTCCCTGCTCGACTGATTATTCGTGATATGGAAGGGATTAGTGTGGTTTCTGAGATGCTCAATGATCATTCCTCAGTCTCTGAAGATAGCACTGTTTGGTTTTCTCAAAAGGATGCATGGATTTTTCTGCAATATTATTTAGTCATCAATCATATTGCGCATCTAATTAGTGCGATATCAAGAGTAAGCATTATTGAAGAAAGTGAACTTTGGCAAACCACCAGAAAAACCCTGATCGATGAAAACTTCTCAGATAAAGCACAGCACTACTGCAACCTTTTGCTTAACTCTCTCACTTTACCTATTAAGGCAAATATGATGAACACCTTATATCACAGTGGCGGTAACCCGATTTGGATTGATATTGAAAATCCGATTTATAAATACAGAGGCGCTCAAGCACTGACCCCTCTTCAAGCTACGCAACAAATTGATTATAAAGTCCAAGCGGAAAGACGTGTCATCGGGCAATTATTAGAAGCCTTAATCTTTGAAAATGCCTTTAACTACGAAAAATCAAATGGGCAAATTAAATTCTTTATTTCAGATGATCTTTTTTATAGCTGCGACGCTAAACAACATTTTAGTTTTAACCGAATTAAATTAAATCCATCGAGTTTAGTCCGTTATGATGCTGTTCAAAAGTCATCAAGCAGTCCAAATTTAAAAGCATTATTAGCTGATTTAAAACATATTATTGATGCTGATCCAATCAAATGGCAAAGCTTTAATGATGAGCTCAATCTTAGCTATGTCAAACATGCACAAACACTGGGTCTATCACCCAACCAACCATTAAGAACACTGTCATATATTGAGCAAGAAGCCCGTATAAACAATGCACATCTCTATCATCCAAGTTTTAAATCTAGAATAGGCTTTGATCTTAAGGAAAATCAAAAATACTCACCTGAATTATCCCAAGGATTCTCTGTTCAATGGACTGCTACTCATAAAAGCTTATGCAAATTGGTTTTGAGTGAAACGATCAACTTAAATCAACTGTATAAACAGCATTTTTCAGACAAAGACCTTCACGCAATCCGTGAGGAATTGACAGCGTATCAAGTTGATTTCAATGATTATATTCTTAGCCCCATTCACCCTTGGCAATGGGATAAAATTATTGAATTGTATTATCAAGATGCAATCAGCAATCAACTGATCATTCCATTGAAAATCGCTGGACCTACTTATTTACCGCAACAATCAATCCGAACATTATCAAACATCACGGATATTTCAGCGTTATCACTAAAATTAGCGATGAATTTAGTTAACACGTCGACCTCTCGTGTTTTAGCACCACATACTGTGCAAAATGCTGCAAAAATGAGTGACTGGCTGTATAAAATCGTTGAGCAAGACCATATTTTAGAAAAACAACGTAAACCCGTTATTTTAAGAGAAATTGCTGGACTTTCTATCAATCAGCCGATCGCCTTAGCTGTTCAATATGGCGCACTGGCCTGTATTTGGCGTGAAAGTATTTATCATTATCTCAATGAAGGCGAATCAGCAACACCAGTTACAGGTCTAATGCAACTTGATACTGACCAAAAACCGCTGATAGACCACTGGATCAAACAATACGGGATCGAGTTTTGGTTAGAGAAGTTATTAAAAAATGCCTATCTGCCAATTATGCATATTTTATGGTGTCACGGCTTAGCATTGGAATCACATGCACAAAACATGGTGTTAATTCACAAAGATGGTCTACCTGTTAAAGCGGCTTTAAAAGATTTCCATGATGGTATTCGCTTTAGTCGTCATTTGCTAAGAAATCCAGAGCTATTACCCGATTTACAAGACGCGCCTAAAGAACATGCCAAAATTAACCCAAATTCTTTTTTAGAAACGCACGCAGCAAATGAGTTAAGAGATTTCACCCAAGACGCACTTTGGTTTGTCAATCTAGCGGAATTGGCCATATTTCTAAACACACATTATGAGTTTGATGAAATCAAATTTTGGACAATGTTAAGATCAATCATCAATCAACATAAAGAAAAGCATCCAGAATTTGCACAAAGATATGAATTGTTTAACTTTACAGATGACACCATCGATATTGAACAACTTGCAAGTCGTCGCTTCCTACCAGAAATCCGATTAAGAGTACAAACCACCCCAAACCCGTTGAGTTTAATTAAGGAAATTGAATATGAATAAAACTTCAATTTCCTTTAAAAAACGCATGAAAAATGGTGAGTCGCTTTATGGCATATTCTGTTCTATTGCCTCACCAATTCATGTGGAGCAATTGGGACTGGCTGGTTATGACTTTATTATTATTGACTTGGAACATACTTTATTTAGTACGTCCCAAGTTGAAAGCATGATTTTAGCCGCTAGAGCCATACAGCTTGATGTATTGGTTCGAGTCCCCTTAACCGCCAATCACTTGATCTTACCTTTACTCGATGCTGGCGTGACTGGAATTGTATTACCACGTATAGAAAATGCACAACAAGCCCAAGAAGCTGTGAATTATTGCCACTACATGCCCCTAGGACAAAGGGGCTTAAATTCAACTCGGTTAAATCGCTATGGCATGCAGAGCTTAACGGATTTTGTGCAACACGCACACCAAGAAACAGTTGTCGTCGCAATGATTGAAAGTTTAGCTGGTGTAGCAAATATCGATGAAATTTTAGCTATTGATGGGATCGATATTATTCTTGAAGGTTCGGCAGATCTTTCTCAGTCTATGGGCGTTCCTTGGGAAACGCGCCATCCGCAAGTTCAAGCAAAGATCCAAGAGATATATAGCAAAACTCAACAACAGGGTAAATATTTCTGCGCAATTCCGCGCCAGCCTGAAGATATTGCGTTGTGGAAACACCAGTCTGTAAAACTTTTTGTGCTCGGTGATGATCGCAGTATTACCCGTCGAGCACATCAGCTTCATATTGATTCATATAAAGAAATTGTATAGGTCTCTAAACCTTGAGTGGTGTATCAGCTATTCCACTCAATAAAAATTTAAGCTGAATATAAATGTTTTATTGTTTATTTGTTACTGTGAATTACAATCATTCTCAATTATACTTTCGTCAATTTAAAGCAATCTCAGGGTGAGATAAAAGGAAACAAGATGAAAAGCAACAAAATTTTTAATAAGAAGTCTGATGTAAAAAAAATCATTCCACTTATATCAATTGGTGGGTTCATCTTTTTATCACAATCCTCTTTTGCTATTTCACCCACAGAAGCTACAGATACAGAAAACAAAGCTGCAGTGCTTCCAACCATTACTGTCAGCGCATCACGCTCAGATGAATTCTCCTCTTCTGCAAAACAAGTGACCAAATTAGATGAAAAACAAATTGAATTTCTAAAAAATGCGTCTTCTGGAAATATTGCCACTGTTTTAGCCAAAGTTGTGCCTGGCTTATCTGATTCAAGTCGTACAATTACTGATTATGGGCAAACTTTACGCGGACGTAATGCCTTGATCTTGGTTGACGGCGTACCTATGAATTTGACACGTGATACATCAAGAGGTCTTTCATCAATCGACCCGCAAAGTATTACGGGGATAGAAGTCATTCGTGGCAGTAATGCGATTTATGGAAGTGGTGCTGCTGGCGGAACGATTTCAATCACCACCAAAGCGGCGGGTGGTGAACCGACTGCAAAAACTGTGATTGGGCTACAAAGCGCATTGACCAATTTTCGTACAGATGCTTTAAGTGGAGATATTCATCAATATTTTTCTGGAAGCTTAAATAACTTTGACTATGCATTTGATTTTGGCTATCAACGTATTGGTAGTCCATACGATGCCAGAGGCGATCGTGTTGCATCAGAACCAAGTCAAGGTGATTTATTTGATGCGGATGCATATAGCGTAGGCGGTAAACTTGGCTATCACATTGACGACAACCAATATCTACAATTTGCAGCAAATTACTATAACGCTGAACAAGATTCTGACTATGCCTCTGACCCAAGTGTAGCAAAACTTCCTGCAGGTAGCGTACCTGCGAAAGCAATCAAAGGGCTTAAATTAAAAGACCAGAATAAAAATGAAAATCAAATCTACAATTTAACCTATAACAATAAAGATTTATTTGGCAGCAAAGTTGACGCGCAAATCTACTACCGAGACTTTTTTACTCGCTTCTCGCCATTTGATGCCCGTCAAGTCATTACACGTGGTGGGCAAGTCGATCAGGTTTATCAAAACAATAATGTTCTTGGCAGTCGCCTAACCGTAAACACTCCACTAGAATTTTTAGGTGATACGTCGATTGTTTGGGGTGGCGATTTTAGCCGTGAAAAAAGCGAAATGCCTCTAGATACGTTTGATCCTACAATTTATGTCCAATCTGGTGGCTTAGAATTTGTTAAAAATGGAAAACTAATCTATTTACCTGAATTAACCACCCAAAGTATCGGCGGTTTTGCGCAATTAAAGCATAATTTCAATGAGCAATGGTCTGCTGAAGTGGGTACGCGTTATGAAGACAGTTATGCAAAAATTGATAGCTTTGTTCCATTATCACAATTAGGCAAACCAAATCCCTATACTGTTAAGGGGGGTAAAGTGACGGCCGATGCATGGTTATATAATGCCAATGTCACCTTTAAGCCAACAGATCAGCACTCGATTTACGCATCTTTTAATCAAGGTTTTCAATTGCCCGATGTAGGGGTGGTGATCCGTAATGCAACAGCAGGATTTAACTTAGCATCATCATTCCTTGAACCGGTTAAGGTGGATAATTACGAGCTCGGTTGGAACGGTCATTTTAATAATTTTAGTTCGAGCTTAGCGGTGTTCCAGTCAACTTCCGATCTGGGTGGTGTTCAATCCTTTAACAATGGCTTGATACTGACGCGTACCAAAGAAAAAGTGACTGGTGTAGAAGCGACTCTTGATTATCTTGATGATGCAAAAGTATGGGGAACTGGAGGAAGTGTTACATGGATGAAAGGCCGTGAAACCCCACAGAACACCAATACAGAACAAGACATGACGGGTTACCGTATTCCACCTTTAAAAGTAACAGGATACATTTCTTATAGCCCAACAGACACATGGACAAATCGTTTACAAGCGACATATTTTGGTTCAGAAGATTATCGCTTAAACGGTCTCAACAGTTTTGGACGTTATGATGTGAAGTCATATACCACTGCAGATTTAATCAGTAGTTTTGCCCTCAACAAAAAAGATACCGTTACGATTGGCTTAGAAAATATGTTTAACCGTAAATACTATCCTTTATACAGCCAACTTCTCCGTACCAGTAATAACACCAGCCATCTGCTGGCGTCAGGTGCAACATTGAAAGTGACTTATAGTCATAAATGGTAAGATTTAATGATAAAGCCTTATAGAGATCTATAAGGCTTTATTGTTTTTTTATATTGTCTAGTCAAGAAATTGGCTGAATTTTATATTTTTGTATTAACATTTTTATACTAACAAAAAGCGATGCAGTGATGGAAATTGAATTTTCATGGGATGAGCATAAAGCAGAAATAAACTTAAAAAAGCATGGTGTAACTTTTGAAGACGCAGTACTGGTTTTCTATGATGCTTATGCCTTATACCATCAAGATCGCTTTAAAAATGGTGAATATCACTGGCAAGCGATAGGTTTGGTATATGGGTAGGCTGTTTGTTTTACTGGTTGCCCATACTGCACAGGATCATGATGGGATGGATCATATCCGTATCATTTCGGCACGTCAGGCATAGAAAAAAGAGAGGAAACAGTATGAGCAAAACCGTTACTTACAAAGTGGATTTGAATAATCCGCCTACCTTGTCAGATGAACAAAAAGCAAGGCTTGAAACTTTGGCTGAACGTCCAGACAGCAAGATAGATTTTTCAGATATTGCTCAACTTGATGAAAAATTTTGGAAAAATGCTGTGCAAAATCCCTTTTACAAGCCCACCAAGCAAGTGACTACTGTCCATATTGATTCAGATGTTATGCAATGGCTAAAATCTCAAGGCAAGGGCTATCAGACCCGTATAAACAAAATTCTTCGAGATGCTATGCTTCAAGAATCAAAGAACAATCCTTGAAAATGCAAGCGAGATTTTTTTTAAACGATTCCAATAAAATCAAAATACGACCTAAACTCACATGACAAAGAACAGCAAAAAGCCGGCAGTATTGAAACGACCGGCTTTTTTAATTTTGAATCACAAACTATTTAACTATTTATCACGATAAACAATAAATTACGCGCTTAATTCAACTGCAAGTGCTGTTGCTTCACCACCACCAATACAAAGTGTTGCGATCCCTTTGGTTTTACCTAAGCGTTTTAAAGCATGGATCAAGGTCACAATGATTCGTGAACCTGATGAACCCAGTGGATGCCCGAGTGCACAAGCACCGCCATTAATATTGACTTTTTCAGGATCAAGTTTAAATGCATCAATTGCAGCCATAGTGACCATGGCAAAAGCTTCGTTAATTTCCCACAGGTCAACATCGTCTACGGACCAACCTACATTTTTCAGTAATTTTTCAATTGCTCCCACAGGTGCAATGGTAAACTCTTCAGGATGCTGGGAATTGGTTGTATAGCCTTTGATTTCAGCCAACACAGTCAAACCACGCTTTTTCGCTTCTGACGCCGACGTGATCAGTAGTGCAGATGCACCATCACTGATTGAACTAGAGTTTGCAGCAGTAATCGTACCGTCTTTGGCAAATGCAGGTTTTAAGCTTGGGATTTTATCAATCTTGGCATTTTCAGGATTTTCGTCCACATCTACAGTGATCTCCCCCTGACGTAGCGCCACTTTAACAGGTGTGATTTCGTCTTTAAAATAACCTTCTGCAATCGCTTTTTTTGCACGTGTCAGTGAGCGAATTGCAAACTCATCCATTTGCTCACGGCTATAGCCCTTTTTATCCGCCATTTCTTGTGCAAAACTTCCCATTGCACGCCCTGTACCCGCGTCTTCCAAACCATCAAGGAACATATGATCAATCACTTGACCATGCCCCATCCGATAACCTGAACGTGCTTTAGGTAATAAATACGGTGCATTGGTCATAGATTCCATCCCACCGACCACAATAATTTTGGCACTTCCTGCTTTAATGGCATCGCTGGCTTGCATTGCAGCTTTCATCCCAGAACCACAGACTTTATTGATTGTGGTTGCGCCAACATGATCCGGTAAACCCGCTTTTCGCATCGCTTGACGTGCTGGACCTTGTTTTAAACCCGCAGGTAATACACAGCCCATAATTACTTCATCAATATCAGCAACAGGCACATTGGCTTGTTCAACAACTTTTTCAATGACGACTGCACCCAAATCCGGTGCAGATAAACTTGCAAAACTGCCTTGAAAACTTCCCATTGCAGTACGACTAGCTGCGACGATGACAATCTTTTCCATTCGAGTTCACCTTGTATTTTAAATGCGTATACTTTTGAAGCGGGTATTTTTGAAAATAGCATATCCATTGATAACATGTCTAAGCCGCCAAAGCGACTTAGCATTTAAACTTGGCTGCTTACATTAGAATTTTAGCCTTGCTTTGTCACAATCAAGCCACAGCGAGATTTGAGGTGATCAGTTCTACCCCAGTTGCCGCCTGAATCTGTTCTAGGCTTACATCTTTGGCCAATTCAATCAACTCTACACCTTGAGGAGTGATATCCATCACCCCTAGATCCGTAATTATACGGTTTACGACCAGTCTACCCGTAAGCGGTAATGAACATTCAGCGACGATTTTAGGACTACCATCTTTAGCACAGTGTTCCATCAACACCACGACTTTTTGTACCCCAGCAACCAAATCCATTGCACCGCCCATGCCTTTTACTTTTTTCCCTGGGATCATCCAGTTGGCTAAATCTCCTTTTTCGGAAACTTCCATTGATCCTAAAATAGCAATATTGACCTTACCACCGCGAATCATGGCAAAAGATTCAGCACTAGAGAAAAACGCAGCACCCTTACGTGCAGTTACGGTTTGTTTACCCGCATTAATTAAATCTGCATCGACAGTAGCTTGTGTTGGAAATTCATCAATTCCCAATAAGCCATTTTCAGATTGAAGCCAGACATTAATATTGTCAGGAATATAGTTGGCAACCAAGGTGGGTAAGCCAATACCTAGATTGACATAAAAGCCATCTTCAAGCTCTTGCGCTGCACGTTCAGCCATTTCATTACGCGTCCAAGCCATGATTAAATCTCCGTCTTCAATGTCAATTGTTCAATTCGTTTTTCAGGCTTCGCATTTAAAACAATACGACTTACATAAATGCCCGGTAAATGAATTGAATCTGGATCTAACTCACCAATTTCAACAATTTCTTCAACTTCGACAATGGTCAATTTGCCAGCCATTGCACACTCAGGGTTAAAGTTTCGTGCAGTCTTACGAAAAATTAAGTTACCAGCTTTATCAGCCTTATAGGCTTTTACCAAAGCAATATCTGCAACCAATGCTTGTTCGAGTATGTAATCTTTACCATCAAATTCGCGAACTTCTTTGCCTTCGGCAATCAATGTCCCAACACCTGTTTGGGTAAAGAACGCTGGAATACCTGCACCACCTGCACGTAACTTTTCAGCCAAGGTGCCTTGCGGTGTCAACTCAACTTCAAGCTCACCATTTAAATATTGACGTTCAAATTCTTTGTTTTCACCGACATAGGATGAAATCATTTTTTTAATTTGTTTGGTTTGTAAAAGCTTGCCTAGACCAAAATCATCCACACCTGCATTGTTAGAAATACAGGTTAGACCCGTTACGCCAATTTCTTTTAAGGCATCAATCAATGCTTCTGGAATACCACATAATCCAAAACCACCCACTGCAAAAGTCTGGTTGTTTGCAACCACATCAGCCAAAGCTTCATGTGCATTCGCGACAACTTTGTTCATCGTTTTAACTCTATGTCCTTTAGAATTATTATTATTAACATCGAGCAAATTATTTTAGAAATTGATTCTTTCAAATGTCTAATGAGTAAAACTCATTAATCTGATTTTACCTTGAAATAGTGGAGGTTATGATGAGGTGACATTCTTTTAAAACTGATGTGCCAATATCGTTTCAATAAATTGCGAAGAAATATTAGAAAGTTCAAAATCTTTTTTATAAATGATTCCAACAGAAAGATTGACATTGCCCTCTTCAATTTCAACCAAGACATTATTTTCTTTATCGATATAATTTTGAAAATGACGTGGGATCGCACTGACCCCCATACCAAAAGCCACAAAATGCGACAATGAACTAATTTGATGACACTCAAGTTTTAAATCTAAGATCATATTATTTTGTGAACATTTCTCTTCCACCACGTGTCGAATGATCGAAGGTTTCTGTAAAGTGATAAAAGGATAGGCATAAAGCTCACGCCATGTCACACTTTTACGCTGCGCCAACTGATGATCTTTAGGAAGTAGTGCTAAAAAATCTTCATTGAAAAATGGCTTAAAAATTAATTGATCATTGTGTTGCGGTTCAAAACAAATCCCAATTTCAAAAATACCCTCTTGGACTTTTTCAATAATTTTTTCATTGGGAATATCATGGATTGAAAAATTGATATTGGGATGATTCTTATTAAATTCATGCAGTACAGCAGGTAAAACAGCATGTGTCGCGAAAGGCATCGAGGCAATATTCAATGTGCCACGATGTAATTTAAAACGCTGTTTAACATCTCTTTCCATGTCTTCCCAATTTGCCAAAAGTTTTTTAGCAAATGGAATCAACGAATTTCCCTCAGCAGTAAGATCCACACGGCGGGTATTGCGCTTAAACAGCTTGCCACCCAACTCATCCTCTAAACTTTTGATACTTAAGCTTAAAGCAGATTGACTTAGGCAAAGTTCATTGGCAGCATTGGCATAATTCAATGTCCGAGCAAGAACTAAAAAAGCTTTTAACTGTTTGAGTGTCATACGGCAACCTAACTGATTTATAGCTCTATAATACGCTAAACCAAGCGAGTTTTGATCCTAAAATGAGTCATTTGAGCTATCGATTTGCTTATAGAATAAGATATCAATCCATGCTAGCTGATCTCGTTTTGCTCAGATTGAGGTCTTAATGAAAGTTTTTAATTTGTGTGATCTGTAAAAAAATATGTCTATGCATTTAAATCAGTACAAAATCGATATATTACGTATTTCAAGCAACACACTTGTCAATAAAACTACTGCTGTAAATAAAAATTAAAACGTTGAACATATACTCATTCATCTGCATCTCCAATTTGGCTTTTTTCTTTTGCTTATCTATGACCTATTGCGCAAAAACCTCATGAAACTTGTTTCTATTCATTAGTTTTCCATATTGACTCATAAATATTTTCAAACAATGCCTCGAATAATTTGGATTATAGTTTTATCCATCATTTGGAAATGGATATTCCAATTTATAAGTCTGGACGATTTATAAAAGCTAAATTTATTGATCAATATTAATTTCTCTAGATATCCATTTTTATTGGTTTCACTCACTAATGCATTTTTATGATTGAGATAGCCTTGTCGTGATTTGAAATAAAAACAAGGTGGGTTTTGACATATATTCTTTAAGGACGGAGTAAAAATATGTGGGAACTGGGTATAATTTTACTTTCTCTTGGCTTGTTGATGTACACAGCCTACAGAGGATTTTCTGTAATTCTCATGGCACCTATTTGTGCCTTATTGGCCGTCTTGCTGATTAACCCTGCCAACGTTTTACCATTTTATTCTGGTGTGTTTATGCCAAAAATGGTGGGCTTTATTAAAGATTATTTCTTGGTGTTTTTGCTGGGTGCGATTTTTGGTAAAGTTGTTGAAATGTCAGGTATTGCTGAATCCATTGCCAAAACGATTGTTCAATTAATTGGCTCTAAAAATGCAATGCTTACCGTTGTTCTGCTAGGGGCAATTTTAACCTATAGCGGCGTCAGTTTATTTGTCGTAGTTTTTGCAGTCTATCCCTTTGCAAACCAATTATTTAGACAAGCAAATATCCCTAAACGTTTGATTCCTGGCACGATTGCACTGGGTGCTTTCTCCTTTACCATGGATGCCTTACCGGGTACGCCTCAGATTCAAAACGTTATTCCAACTACCTTTTTTGGCACCAATATTTATGCAGCGCCATTTTTAGGGATTATCGGTGCAATCTTTGTTTTAGGTGTTGGTTTAAGTTATTTGGAATGGCGTCGTCGTGTTGCTGCTCGCAATGGAGATGGCTTTGCATCTGGTATTACTTTAACAGAAGCCGAACTTCAGCAATTTGAAAATCAATCTCAGCAACAAGATAATGGTTCTGGTCTACGTCAATTCATGGCATTTGTTCCCTTAATTTTAGTTGCAGTGATGAATAAATATTTATCTACAGCAATTAAAACATGGTATCCAAATGGCTTTGATTTTAATGCGCTTGGACTAGCAAACTACACTGTCGATGTCGCAAAAACGTCAGCGATTTGGGCAGTTGGTTTGGCTTTAATCGTTGGGATTATCACTGCGATTATGTTCGATTATCGTCGTGTTTCAACCAGCTTTAAAGAAGGTGTAAACGCAAGTATAGGTGGTTCTCTACTCGCTGTGATGAACACTGCATCTGAGTATGGTTTTGGTGCAATCATTGCCGCTTTACCGGGTTTTGCTGTAATCAGTCATGCTTTGGGGCATACATTTACCAATCCATTGGTCAATGGTGCAGTCACCACAACCGTTTTGGCTGGGATTACAGGTTCAGCATCTGGCGGTATGAGTATTGCCCTCAGTGCCATGGCTGACCAATACAATACAGCTATTGCAGCAATGGGCATTCCTGCTGAAGTGATGCATCGTATTGTTGCAATGGCATCTGGCGGTATGGACACCTTACCGCATAACGGTGCCGTGATTACCCTACTTGCAGTCACTGGACTTACACATAAACAATCTTATAAAGACATTTTTGCCATTACCATCATTAAAACAGTTGCAGTATTTGTCGCAATTGCTGCATTTACATGGTTTGGTATCGTCTAAGTTTATCTTCAAAATGAACACAGGGAGTCAATAATGAGTCAACTTCTCAAAGATAAAGTTGCATTTATCACAGGTTCAGCAAGTGGTATTGGACTTGAAATTGCCAAAAAATTTGCCCTTGAAGGTGCAAAAGTAGTGATTTCAGATATGAATGCGGACAAGTGTAATGAAGCAGTTTTAGCCTTAACAACTGATGGATTTGAAGCCTTATCTGCACCTTGTGATGTTTCAGATGAAGATGCTTATGCCGCGGCTATTGGTCTAGCACATAGCAGCTTTGGTCGTTTGGATATTTTGATCAATAATGCTGGTTTTCAGCATGTTGCTACCATCGAAGAGTTTCCAACTGCCATTTATCAAAAACTACTGAATGTCATGCTGGTGGGTTCTTTTATTGGAATTAAGCATGCATTTCCAATCATGAAGGCACAAAACTATGGCCGTATTATCAATATGGCTTCGATCAATGGTTTAATCGGTTTTGCTGGAAAAGCGGGTTATAACAGTGCCAAACATGGGGTGATTGGTTTAACTAAAGTTGCAGCGTTAGAATCTGCTCGTGATGGAATCACGGTCAATGCATTATGCCCAGGTTATGTCGACACACCTTTGGTACGTGGTCAAATTAAAGATTTAGCCAAAACCCGTAATGTCAGCGAAACAAGTGCACTTGAAGATGTCATTTTAGCCATGGTGCCACAAAAGCGCTTACTCAATGTTGAAGAAATTGCAGATTATGCCGTTTTCTTGGCGAGTGAAAAAGCGGCGGGGGTGACAGGTCAAGCAGTGGTTATGGATGGTGGTTATACCGCTCAGTAATACAGTTGATGATTGCAATGAGCATGAATTTGTCTCTATGTAAATCATCTAACCAGATGTAATACATATTCATTTGTAGGGGGAAATCCTCCCCTACTGTTTTTTAGTTTTTCTATCTTTAGTTTTTATCAAAGTGAAAGGCTCACTTTGTCATGTGTCATAGCTAGACAATCCAACGTTCTCAAGTTATTCAAGGAAAATGAATATATGAAACCCATAAATAAAGTTGCCATTATCGGTACTGGTGTTATTGGTGCAAGTTGGGCAGCATTCTATTTAAGTAAAGGATTTCAGGTGAATGCTTTTGATCCTGCAGCTGATGCAGAATTAAATTTAAAAAATAGAGTTCAGACCTATTTACTGGATCTGTTCGAGTTGGCTGAAGAGCAAACCACCTCTTCTGACTGTTATGTTTCAGACACTTTAAAAAATCTCACTTTTTATCAAAATCTAACAGATGCGGTAAAAGATGCCGATTTTATTCAAGAAAATGGTCCAGAGCGGATTGATCTAAAAAAAGACTTATATGCACAGCTCACTCAAAACTGCCCTAAAGATAGCATTATCGCTTCAAGTTCATCTGGATTAAAAATCTCAGATATTCAACATGATTGCCTTTATCCTGAAAGAATCGTACTGGGTCATCCTTTTAACCCGCCACACTTATTACCTTTGGTTGAGATTATTGGTGGAAAAAAAACCCAAGCGAACTATATTCATGATGCTTTTGAGTTTTATACATTATTGGGAAAAAAACCGATTTTAATTCAGAAAGAAGTTAAAGGGCATGTCGCCAATCGTTTACAGTCTGCAATTTGGAGAGAAGCATTTTATCTGGTTTCTGAAGGTGTATGTAGCGCAGAAGATATTGATATCGCCATCACCAATGGCCCCGGATTACGTTGGGCAATATTTGGTCCTTATTTAAATATGCAGTTGGCCAATCAACATGGATTTAAAGCCGCTATGCATCATTTAGGTGAACCGATGTCTGAATGGTGGGCTGATATGCACCCTTATACCTTGTCTGAAGAAAAAATTGAGATGCTGAATGAAGAAACTCAACAGTTTGTTAAAAAACTAGGCGATAAGAATCTTCAATTACTTCGTGATCAGGCATTACTGCGATCTTTAAAGATGCGTAAAGAATTAGATTTGCCTTAATCGGATTTTACAAAAGTGAGCTTCATTGATTCTCCAGAATTCTCATCTGGAGAATTTAGTCTTCAAAAATTTAGCCAAGGGAAACAGGATCATTGACCTTCCCGCTCCAAAATTGAATCAACATTTCAAAGCATCTCAAGCAACAATTTCAGACTGAACCTTGTTGCTTATTTTTGAATTATAGTCAAACCACCTAATTATTCATACAAGTGATTCCCCTCAAATCTTTGATTATAAATGAAGCTTATGTTTTTTTATGAACTTTTAGAAACTATTGATTATCAATTTATTTTTTGTATTTTTGAACCCTAGATGGTGATCCTACCGTGGGGCGACATGGATGTCACCGTTGGGCGGGGGGTATATTAGCAAAAATAAAGCACTGCTTTGTTTGCAGCGCAAGAGCCCTGTTAAAAGAAAGATTTTTGTCATCTTGTATCTTGTTCTTTGTAGTGATTAGCTATCACTACACGTAAATTGTAGAGTTTGGTTTGTCATCAAAACTTCGAGTTTC
>NZ_JBIMCW010000044.1:0-24428 GCF_048552295.1 Acinetobacter legionensis | reverse complement strand
TATCGAATACTGTCCATGAAGAGAATCAGCCAGCTCACTTAAAGCTGACGGATGCTTCTATTCCAGTCAATGTCAATTTACCAAAATGGGATGAGCCTGCTCAACGCTACTGCCCTGCTGGTGTTTACGAGATTATGGAAAATGATGATGGTTCTAAGCGCTTCCAGATTAATGCTGCGAACTGTGTTCACTGTAAGACCTGTGATATCAAAGATCCATCTCAGAACATCACTTGGGTAACTCCTGAGGGTGGCGGTGGTCCAAACTACCCGAATATGTAAATCAACAAACCCGCTTCGGCGGGTTTATTGTCATTAATTAAATTTCGTTTTTAACGAAAAATTTATACTACTTATCTCCACCACCAAATAGAACAACCAGCCTAACATAGTTTATTTGACTTTCAATTTCATTTTTTGATGAATAAAATTCATATATTATAGAATTATTTTTTTGATTACCAAATATATGTTTATATAATGTATTTGGGCTGTACGGACTAGAGTAAATCGCTGATTCTTTTTCAACCAGCTCCGAATATTTAAAGAAAATATTATTTTCTTTTAACAACTTTACATCAGCCTTTATCGGTTTTTTAAACACAGGTTGATTTGATGGGGAAAAAACAAATTTATATTTTTTCTCTTTATCATTTAAGTTTAAGACTTTGATTGTGGCTGGATAACCAAATTTATTTTTAGATAAAACGTATACGCCTCTATCAGTTAAAGTTCCATCTTTTAGCACATGCACTTTCAAAGCTCCCTCAAAGAAGAGACTACTATTCCACTTTTCTGTTTCACCCACTCTTGTGATTTCATTTATCAACATAATAGTATTATCAATCATCTTGTCATCCATTGTTTTGGAATTTACAGTTGAATTAAATATTAAAAACAATAATAAACTTATCAACTTAAAATAATACATTATCTAACCATTAAAATATGAGTATATTTTGAGAGGATCTTCATCACCCTCACTTAAAAACCAGTCTGTAGTATTCTCATCATCAAACTCAGGAACCATAACACCATAATTCATATTATTAGCTGAATCTGTTCTTAAAAAGTAAGTATATTTCAAATCTTCCTCCTCATTATTTATTTTAAATTTAAATGCAGCTAATAGCTCTTTTGCTTTTCCTACATTTGGATACTCTGGGTAACTATAATGTTTTAAATTAGAATTAAATAAATGTTCATTCCATGCAAATGGACATATAGCCTTTTTCGATATCCCATACATTTTTACATAGCCATAGGCATCAGGAATTTTTTTATCTAAAATATCTGAAAGAATTCTATAAGCTTCTTTTGCACAAGTTTCATTGGTAATTGCTCTATATTTTTTATCATTTGATTTCTTTTGCTCCCATTCATTTGTTTCATGATTATAAAAATGATTATTTGATTTCTCATACATTTTACTTACTTCATTTTTTATTTTTTTTGCGTCATCTTCACTAATATTTAGAACATATAATTGAGCTACCTCACCAATCGGATATTGACATGTTGAAGCATTTCCAATTACTTTATTTTCACCAAGCTTCTTTCCAGCGCTAGGGCCAAAACTAAAAAAACTAAAAACATCATCATTTTCTACAACATAAAAAAAAGCATGTCCCCAGTCTAAATTAGGGCCTGTTAAATATTGATGTTTAGCCGATTTCGAGGAGAATGTTATCTTTGCATTTTGATATGCATATGAAGCATTAGCCTCTGTACCAATAACTAAATAATACTCATTAACTTCAATTTCTGTTATAGGCTGATTAATCTCAGTAATATATTTTTTCTCATTCATTATTATAGTTCCACATCCAAGCTAAATTTTTCTTGCTCAGCTGTATAAATCCTATTTGTTTTACCCTCTTTGTCTGTTTTACCTTTAAATTTTTTCCCATTTGCTCCATTTAAAACATAACTAGTATTCGGCATGATTTCACCTTGCTTATTCTTTAAGATAAACTGATGAGAGTATATATTCTTACTTGGTAGAAAAGGAATTTCAAAGTTAACTCTTTCCCCACCCAAAAACTTATGTTGTCCAGCTTTGACTTCAAACTTACCTGCAGTGGTCGGTAAAACACCTGCACTACTAATTTCAACTTGAGAACCATCTGCAATCAAAATAATTTTCTTATCCGCTTTAATCTCAATCTTATCTTCAGTTGAAATAATCTGAATACCTTTACGTGCAATCAAATCTGTACCATCGCCTTGTGCTTGGATCTCAACTTTACCTTTTCCTGCAAAAAGTCTTGCCCCTTCTTGTGCCGCAAAAAGACTAATCTTTGATTGTGCATGTGCAACTAAATTCTTTTGCGTACTCAGGTTGATACTATCACCCGCAGTTTCATAGATTTGTCGATCGGCAGAAAGATGTAGATCTTCATTAGTAGCAAGCGCAACCGAATTGGGTGAAGCCAATAACATGAGAGCTTGCTTAAAGGTATCTGCTTGGCTTTTTGCTTCACTGGATTCATCTTTTTCCAAAAATGAAATAAACGATTTCAAATGATCTAAATTTTCTAAAGGATCCGTTTGCTGGTTCTTAGCAACTTCACTTAGGGCCTTGGAATTATTTAGACTACTTTCTAACTGACTTTTCGCGGCTGTTGCATCGAGATGATTGCCTGAAGCTGAATTTTGAGCATAGGTACTGAGTAGTAGACCCTGTCCTGCACGCACTGCACCCCATTGGTCTGTCCTTAGTTCAAAACCTTCGCCTCGTCCTTCACTCGTATCCGTTTCTTTAGGATGACTCAGGTTACCGAAGTTAAGTTGACTCGCACCGTGACTACTTTGTAGCTGGCTGCTGATTTGCTCTGTGGTATCGTCAAATCTCAGTTGGCCATAGCCACTGCCTTTAACTTCTCGACTTTTGATCCCTGCTAATTTTTTAGTATCAGGCAATTGGCCTTTGTCATCAAATTTCGTTGGGCTTCGTTGCGCTTCATGGATACGCCCCACCACAAATGGTCGGTCAATATTGCCATCAAAGAAATCTATCACGACAATCTCACCAATCCTCGGCAAGAACCGCGCACCATAGCCTTCACCTGCCCACGGGGTCAGTACATCCACCCAAGCGGAATCAGTGTCGTTGTCATTGCTCCCTGCACCACCATCATGACTATGATCTTCATTGCGGGTAAATAGGAAGCGAACTTTAATGCGCCCCCATTCATCGACATGAATTTCTTCTCCACTTGGCCCAACTACTTTGGCTCGTTGTGGATGGGTACTAGGACGATGTTGTAGTGGGTGGTATTCAGGAACAGTGGTGATATTACGGCGTTGTAGTACCAATTGATTGGCTTGGCGTTCTGGGTTGTTTGAGTCTACATTTGAATTGACCCAATTACTTTGTTTGAGCAAGCGATTGATTTGTTCATTCAGATCTTTGGGTAAGTTGTTCTGGTTATAGAATGTCTTGGACGTGATCAGAAATTCTTTGTCTGAGCCACTGTGTTGGTCTATTTCTGGGTGTTCATTCAATTCAAACCAATACCCCACTTGCGCATCACGTACAGTGGAGTTGGCAACAAATTGCTTGGATTGAGCATCATAGTAATGACTGAGGTTTTGGTTGATCTTTTCAATCTGATTGTTATTTGAAGCGGTTGCTTGATCTTCACCATTCAGGTCTTGAATCCATGCTGGACTGATATGCCAAGCTTGTTCTAAACCAAGACTGGCATTGTTTTGGTTTTGGCTATGTTGATGTTTGCTTTGAACACTGCCTGCACCTTCTTCTTGTTCTAACACATCTGCTTGCCAGCGTTGTACATGGACAGCAGTGGGTTGTAAGCTGCGTTGTCCAATAAAGCTGGTGATGCTGTCTTGTTGTTCTGTGGCACTGCTACGATGGAAACGAATTTTTCTTCGTTCTAGCACTTTGTATTCGCTGTTGTCATCCACTAAACGCAGTTTTTGTGGTTGAATTTGAGTCGCAGAACTAGGCACAATCAATTGCGCCTCATCAATCAGCCAGTTGATCCCTTCACTGCGCATCAAGCGGGTTAAAAATGCATAGTCACTTTCGTTGCTCTGCATAATGAATGGTCGGATATCGTAGTCTTTTTTAAGACCACTTTTATCGAAGCTTAGACTGGAGGCAAAGAGTGGGCTTTTGTCTTGCCATTCTTTAAACAGCGTTTCTATGACTTGAACAACCGACTTGTTCATAAACACTCGGCTGTTACGACGTTTATGCCACAGTGAAGTGGCATCTTCGAGTTTGAGTTTATATAGCGTCAGTGCACCATCACTTTGCCCTTGTGCTGCTTCGGTAATCACCCCTGTGCTACGAAACAGTTGTCCATGATCTGTGACTTGATCAATCGCCACTTGGCTACCGATAAATTGTTTAAGTGGAATCACAGCCGAAGTGGCAAGGCAAATCAGTTCAATAGACACGCCTTGGTTTAGACCATGTTGTCCATCGATGCGTTGTAAGAAGACTTGGTTGTTTAAGTCTGTATTGCTAAATTGGATATGCAAAGCTCGTTTTTGTGCGTTTAGTCCAAGCTGATCCAATATTTTATAAATGCTATTTAGTAAGCTGTTCATTTGAATGAGTTAATTATTATTAAAAAATATGTTTAGATTATAATCATAAGTCAAAATTCTGTCATTTTTAATTTTGTAAAATGATTTAATATCTACAATATAATTATTAAAATTCAATAAATTGCATATAACATAAATTTATTAGCCATTAAAACAGGCCAAATAAATTTCAATATTTTTAAATCAATAAAAGGGAAATCATTACATATAACATAGACTGATTTCCACCCATCATGATCTTTTAACCTTTCTTCACTAAATAGTGAAATTCCTTATTCCCGGCATCATCTAGTACTTCTTCTTGTAAAATCAACTCATGACCGAGATGCATACAAAATTTAGGAATGTCCCAAGAGGTTGAATTATCAGTTGCAAATACTTCAACGACATCACCTGATTCAGATTTACGAATTGCTTGATGCAACATCATTACAGGCTCAGGACAACGTAGTCCACGCGTGTTTAATTGAATGCTTGCTTTAGGCATCGGTTCAGACATTATCTATTCTCAAAAAGAAGCGAAATCACCCAATAATTTTAACACAAACTCAAATAATGAATAAGGCTTGCAATATATCTATAATATGACACATACATTCATCTATTTACCTTATTTAATAGATAGACATCTGTGTTTTCTTCGGTATGATAAAAAAACATTTACTAGATATTAAGCGTCTTTAGGAAAGATCATGCACGAGGAATCAGGCCCATCGTGGGGAATGCGTGGCTTACGCAAATGGTTAGGAACAGCGCCAGAAACCCGGGATGAACTGCTAAAATTAGTACAAGATTCACGTCGTTTTTTAGAACCCGATACTGTTGCAATGTTAGAAGGCGTATTAGACCTTCCTGCAACAAAAATCCGTGAAGTCATGACTCCGCGCACAGCGATGGTCAGTTTACAAGAAGATGATCAACTTCTTGATATTTTAGATATTCTTATTGAATCTGCACATTCACGTTTCCCTGTTTTCTCTTCTGATCAGCCTGAAAACGTGGTGGGTATTTTACTTGCTAAAGATCTTTTACCCTTTTTAACTGATCGTTCATCTGTTGTAGATGTTCATGCGTTAATGCGTCAGCCATTATTTGTCCCAGAAAGTGCCCGTTCCGACCAAGTTTTGAGAATGTTAAAAAACACTCAAACTCATATTGCTATTGTGATTGATGAATATGGTTCAACAGCAGGTCTGGTCACTTTAGAAGATATTCTAGAAGAGATTGTCGGCGAAATTGAAGATGAGCATGATAACGTTGACGAAGAAGCACAATTTATCATTCCAGATACAACACATACCACAGCCAATACATGGATTGTGCAGGCACTTACACCAATAGAACATTTTAACAATGTTTTAGATGCTGAATTTCCTGACGATGAAGTAGAGACTATGGGCGGATTACTGCTTCAAGAAATTGGTCTAGTGAGTGATCTTCAAGGCCAAGTGGTTGAGCTTGAGGATTGGGAATTTACAATTATTGAAGCAGATGCGCGCACTATTCATCTGATTCGAGCTGTACATAAATGAGAGCATACTTTGATAAGCTGTTAAATTCATCCCAACAACAAAAACAGCTGCCCTTCATTTTCCCATTATTGATTTCGTTAATATCAGGCGCAGTGTTCAGTTTAGCACTGGCGCCTTATTACTGGTGGTGGTTGGCAATTTTATCGCCTGCCCTGCTATATGCTTGCTTAAAAGGCCGTACACCACGCCAAGCATTTGCGATTGGCTTAAGCTATGGCTTTGGTCTATGGTTTGTTGGCGCATTCTGGCTCTATACCTCGATTCATGTGTATGGGGATACCAATGCTGTATTGAGTGTCTTGATGATCGCCATCATGGCCATTGTCATGGGGCTTTTTACCGCAATTCAGACTTGGGTATATCGTAGATTCTTCCCTGAAACACCATTAACTTTCGCTCCTTTGTGGGTTATTTTTGAATGGTCCAAGACTTGGGTCTTTACAGGTTTTCCTTGGTTATTTGCAGGTTACGCATTTACTGAACGACTCTTAGATGGCTATGCTCCACTCTTTGGTGTGTTTGCAGTATCTTTTGTTGTGATTATCCTTGCCTGTGCATTGGTTGAAATTTTAAATAGAAAAGTCTTTTGGATCTTTCCTGCAATCATTTTAATCCTTGGCGCATGGGCTGCATCATTTATCACTTTCGTACAACCGAAAGCAGAAAAGCCGCTCTCCGTTTCTTTGATTCAAGGCAATATTCCGCAAGATTTAAAATGGTTGACTGAATATCAGGTTAAAACCTTAGAAATTTATGTAAATTTAAGCCGTACTGAATGGGGGCGTGATCTGATTGTTTGGCCAGAATCATCGATTCCACTGTTCCAAACAGATATTCAACAATTCTTGGATATGATGGATCAACAAGCCAAAAGTTCAGGCACAGCATGGGTAACGGGTATTCCTTATTGGGACTTAAAAGAATCACAAAAAAATGGCTATCCGATGTACTACAACAGTATGATGGCTTCTGGCGCAGATTCTTCAGGCTTATATAAAAAACAACGTCTAGTGCCTTTTGGTGAATATATTCCACTTTCAGGATTGTTGGCTTGGGTGTTACCTGCGCTACAAAATGATCCATCCATGAGTGGATTTTCCCAAGGTGCATCCAATCAAAAGCCTTTTAATATTAAAGGACATGATTTGGCTGCAGCCATTTGTTATGAAGTGGCCTATCCGAATCTCACTCGACGTAATGCGATTAATAGTGACTTTTTAGTGACTGTTTCTAATGATGCATGGTTCACGGGTACAGCAGGGCCATTACAACATCTTCAAATGGTGCAAATGCGTGCCAAAGAAAATGGACGCTGGTTTATTCGTGCTACCAATACAGGCGTAACAGCATTTATTGACCACAATGGGCATATTGTAAAACAAGCCCCTGTAGATCAAAAAGCTGTGCTTCGTGGTGATTTACCTGCCATGCAAGGCGAAACTTGGTACACCCGCTTTAGTGATTATCCTATTTTGTTGCTCTCCCTATTATTATTAATTTTGGGCTGGATCTATCGCCCTAAAGCAGTCGATATTAGCTTTAAATCTAGACGTTAATATTTGAATCCCTCATCTCTGGTTTAAGGAGATGAGGTAAACTTCAACAAAAAGCTTGATTCGATTGTTAAAGTAACTTTGTTCCCAATGGTACATTTGCATCAGGCACACACAACGTCACATGCCCATCTTGATTATGAAAACCCGTCACTAAACACTCCGATTGAATCGGTCCAATTTGTTTTTTGGGAAAATTCACAACAGCAACCACCAGCTTCTCAATTAAATCTTCAGGTTGATATAGGTTGGTAATTTGCGCACTCGATTTCTTTACACCAAGCGCTTCGCCAAAATCAACATGCAAAATATAAGCAGGCTTACGCGCTTTCTCAAACACTTCGGCTTGAATAATTTTTCCGACCCTTAACTCTACTTTAAGAAAGTCATTCCATTCTATTTGTTGCATTGCTGAGTCCTCGTATTTTTATCAGTTCATCTCGATAGATAAAATCATTTTAGATAAATTTAAAGCAATCAACCTTATATAAAACAGACAAATGATCCTGTTAAAAAGACAATCATGTTCAACCTAGCCCCAACCCAAGTCTTATCAAAACGAAATTGAAAATATTTTCGGTGCATTTTTTATTATATTTTTTTCAAGTTTATGCTAAATTATTTTCGCTGATCATAAAGCCGTAAACGTTTACGTCAATCAACGTGCCAACATATCTCCAACAAGGCTTGGGGCTATTTTTAATCAAAATTTTAATATTTTGGTGCGGCACTGGCGTTTGTTGGTTTACGGAGTAAAAAATGCAAAATTCTAAATCGTCTTATTTTAATTTTAAAAAGATTCCACATCGCTATACAGCGATTGTTTTACCTTTGTTACTATCTATTATCATGACATTTATTGTTTCATGTATCAGTACATTCAGAAGCATGGGTTTTGAGAATTTTTCGCTATACACATGGCTTTCAGCTTGGGGGATTTCTTGGCTGATTGCCTTTCCAGTGTTACTTTTTATCTTACCTATTGTGCGCAAAATCACCATGAGCCTTGTTCAGCCGACTTAGTTGAAACTTGAATTACTAAATCATCGTGCAAAAAAAACCGAGGATTATACCCTCGGTTTTCCATGATATTTCAACTAAAGTTGAGTCACCAAATAAGACATCATTGCAGCTAAAAATAACATTGGCACATAACAATATGAACGTACTAAATATTGTTCTAATAATGATGAGAATTCAGTTTTCAACTGAAATACTGTCAAATTTAAGGCATTATAAAAACTAATAATAGATAATGCACTAAATACGCTAATCGCCATAAAACCAATCATGATCTGGCTATTGGCATCGGCAACTTGCCAAATATTGAGAAAAAACTGGCTAATCGGTAATAGGCTCAAAATTAAAAGAACAGATTTGAGCATAGTCCAATGAAATTGGCTGATTTCATCTGGTAATAATAATGCTTTCATCTCATCCTCCTCAGCAATTCAGATTGCCCTGAGAACTATTATGCAAGCTTTTAATTAAATAAAAAGTCTATTTTTATACACAATTTAACTTTCTTGTAACTATTAAATATGGGAATAATTCTTATTATAACTCTCAAACATCGTTATTTTAAATAGCTGTTATATTTCAATAAATTAAGTACATTTTAGCAAACAAGAAAGATTATCACTTCACTCAATATTTATTAACTCGATTCAATGAAGTGATTAACTCAATAAACTATAACTTAAATATTCTTTAATTAAGGTTGGTAATAAATATCAGCATCATTTCCTTCACCACCTTGTTTACCATCGGCACCAAAAGAATATAAATCAAACTTACGACCTTCAGAACCAGGGATCACATATTGAATATCATTTTCCCAACTGTCTTTCGGATAACCACCTTTAACATAACCACCAGGTAACCAGTTTTTAGCCGTTGCGGGTTGATTGACAAGCGCATCTAAACCACCATCTTGGCTTGTCGGATAACGCCCATTGTCCAATTTATATTGATCTAAAGCACCCGCTACACCTTTTAATGCAATTTTAGTGGTGTCAACTTTGGCTTTTTCACCACGTCCCATCACATTGGGTACGATCAATGCTGCAAGTACGCCTAAAATAACAATCACAACCATCACTTCAATTAAGGTAAAACCTGACTGACGAGTCCTATTCATCTTTCGTTGCATCTGCTTACTCTCTATATATTCTTTATAAAAATAATTGGCTTAAATCATATTGTTCATATTGACGATTGGCAACATAACTGCAATCACAATAACCAAAACAATACCCGCCATAAACACCAACATTAATGGCTCCAATAAAGCCAATAATGTTGAAATAAATGAAGATACTTCTCGATCCTGCATATCTGATGCACGGCTCAACATTCGGTCTAACTCTCCCGAAGCTTCACCACTTTTAATCATTTGTACCATCATCGGTGGGAAATAACCACAACGCTCCAATTGCGTAGCAAGATTTCCACCCTCAGTGACTTTCTCTGCTGCAATATTGACAGCATCTCGTATTACCCAATTACTACTCACAGCGGCCCCAATTTTCAAAGCATCTACGAGCGGTACACCTGATTGAGTCAGAATAGATAAGGTACTGGCAAAACGTGCCGCATTTATACCACGAGATAATTTACCAAATAATGGCAATCTGAGTGTTAAACGATCAAAAGCATAGTGCCCTGCAGAAGTTCGCAAAAAACGAATTAATAAGAAAAATCCAACCATACTAAAAACCAGCATAAAGGGCCATGCCTGTCGAATAATCTCACTGGCTTTCATCAGTGCTACAGTGATCCAAGGTAAGGCTTGTTTACTTTGGTCAAAGGTTTTAACAATGTCTGGAACAACATAAGTCATTAAACCCATCACAATTGCAAAAGACATAAACATCAAGATGATTGGATAGATCATCGCACCTTGAATTTTCTTTTGCATGGCAAAGCGGTTTTCGGTGTAATCAGATAATTGATCTAAAATTAAATCTAAATGCCCTGAACGTTCACCCGCAGCAACGGTCGCAATATACAAATCTGGAAAGCGTCCTGTTTGTTGCATCGCTTGAGCCAAAGAGTGCCCTTCAAGCACTTTTGAACGTGCCGAAAGTAAAAGATTTTGTACATGCACTTTTTCACTTTGTTTGGCAACTGCTCGTAATGCTTCCTCTAAAGGAATCGCAGCAGCGACCAAAACAGAAAGTTGACGTGTCATTAAGGCCAGATCATAAGCCGAGAATTTACGTTGAAAAAATCCTGAACTTTTATTTTTATCTTTTTGTTCAACAGCATCCACCGTGACAGGAATCAATTCCTTGTCCCGTAGTTGTTGTCGAATCTGGCGTGCGGAATCTCCTTCTAACACGCCTTTTTGCTGCTTTCCTGAAGCATCAATTGCAGTAAATTGATATGCTGGCATTATTATGCTCTAGTTTTCCAAAATTTTTTGATTACGCTGTTGCGTCATACCCTATAAATCATTCATATTCATGTTTATAGATGACTGTTACACTCTAACACAAGCCGAATCTGCACATGAAACAATTTCATCACAGCCTCACTAAATTAATGAGTCACTAAATTAAAAATGTCGAATACCCTTGCTACGCCACAGACGATTTATCGTATTCAAGTTGCTGTTCCAGTCTATTTGAATGACTGCTTTGATTACCAAGTCACCGCTGAACAATATGCGCAAGCTGAAGTCGGTGCGCGTGTTGCAGTGTCTTTTGGCAGACAGAATCTGATTGGTGTTATTGTCAAGAAAGTACCGATTGATGAACCTGTGGATTCCCATTTTAAACTCAAAGCCATTACTGAACTGTTAGATGAACAGGCCATTCTAGACAGTAAAGTTTTAAGTTTATTGACATGGTCATCACAATATTATCAATTTCCTATCGGTGAAGTGATTCAAACGGCGTTACCTACCTTATTACGCCAAGGGAAACCTTATAATTTATTGGCACGTATCTGGAAACTTTTAGACTTACATGCCGAAGACAAAGTTAAGCGTTCTGAAAAACAACAAGAAGCCTATAAAATTTTAAAGCTACACCCGAAAGGGACACAGGAAAATATTCTTAATCTAAGTGGTGTTGAAACAGCCACACTCAAAGTCCTTGAGAAAAAAGACATTGTTCGTTGTGATTTAGAACCACAAAATGTCACGCCAGAACCGGTGCAATTGGCACAGATGCCCCTCACGCCAAATGACGATCAGAAGAAAGCCATTCAAGCGATTTTAAAAGCGCAGAAAAAATATCAAGCGTTTCTACTGGATGGTTTAACTGGGAGTGGTAAAACCGAAGTTTATTTGCAAGTGATGCATGAAGTACTTAAACAAGGCAAACAAGTCTTGGTTTTAGTGCCTGAAATCGGCTTAACCCCACAAACCATCAGCCGTTTTCAATCACGTTTTCATTGCAATATTGCCTTACTGCACTCAGGCTTAAATGACACTAAACGTTTACAAGCATGGCAGCATGCGCAAACGGGCAAAGCCTCTATTATTTTAGGCACACGTTCTGCAATTTATACACCTTTGCCACAGTTGGGTTTGATTATTTTAGATGAAGAGCATGATCTTTCGTTTAAACAACAAGAAGGCTTTCGCTATCATGCTCGCGATGTGGCCATGTATCGTGCACATTTAGAAAATTGCCCGATTATCTTAGGTTCGGCCACGCCTAGTATTGACAGTTATTATCTTGCTCGCCAAGAAAAGCTGACACGGATTGAATTAAATCAACGTGCTGGTGCCGCAATCATGCCGAAAATGCATTTGATTGATTTAAAAGTGGCAAAAAAACAGCATGGCTTAAGTGATGTTTTGATTGCTGAAATCAAAAAACGTTTAGAGAAAAAAGAACAAGTTCTGATTTTTTTAAATCGCCGCGGTTATGCCCCTGTGCTTATCTGTGAAAGCTGTGGTTGGCAGGCCAATTGCCCCAACTGCGATGCTCACTTTACCCTGCATTTAAAGCCTTATCAGCATTTGCACTGTCACCATTGTGGCACGATTAATCGTATGCCTGATGCTTGCCCTCAATGCAATCAACAACAATTAAAGCCAATTGGCATGGGAACTGCCAAAGTTGAAGAAACCTTGAATGAGCTGTTCCCTCACTTCCCCGTCTTGCGCGTAGATCGTGACTCAACTAGTCGGGTTGGTAGTTGGCAAAAGATTTATGATCAAATCCAAAAAAGTGAACCGACTATTTTACTTGGCACGCAGATGCTGGCAAAAGGACATCACTTTCCTTATGTCACCTTAGTGGCAATTTTGGATATCGATGCAGGTTTGTTGAGTGTAGATTTCCGTGCTACAGAACGTACTGCGCAATTAATTATTCAAGTTGCAGGTCGTGCGGGTCGTGGTGAAATGAAGGGTGAAGTCTATTTACAAACCCTAAGACCTGATCATCCTTTATTAAACACCTTGATTCATAATGACTATCGGACCTTTGCTAAACAAACTTTAAAAGATCGCCAAGCCGCACAGCTTCCACCCTTTCGTTATACAGCTTTGATTCGCTGTGATTCAAAGCATCAGGAAGAAAATTTAAAGTTTCTGACTGAAATGACGCAGCTCCTTAGACAAACTGCCGAAGATAATTTAATTGATATTTGGGGACCGATTCCAGCGCCAATGGAGCGTAAAGCAGGACGTTACCAAGCTCATGTGGTTTTGCTTTCTCAAGATCGGGCAAAAATGCATTTTTATATTCGTCAATGGTGGCAACAGCTGTTACATAGCAAACCCTCTACGATGAAAATAACCATAGATGTTGATCCGCAAGAATTGAGTTAAATTTTTGATTTAGTTTATTGCTATACAAATTGAGGTAATGAACCGAGTCTCAATTAAACCACTGCTGCATTTTGTATTGTTTAAATACGCACAATCTATTTATATGACGATAGACTTGCCACCCTTAGGTGAGGGTACAAAGGCTATCCCCCTCATAGTGCTAATCACTGTTAAATTTTTATTAGGTAAATAGACAATTTCTGAATAAAAATCTCCAAGCCCATCACAAAATCACGCTACAATTTCTAAATAAAGAAAAAACTTAAGGCAAGTGAATGTCACTGTTACTCCAAATCACTATCTTCCTTGGCGCGGCATTAATCCTTGTTCCATTAGGAAAAAAACTCGGTATTGCTACCGTGCTAGGTTACTTATTTACAGGAATACTTCTGGGTCCAAGCGCGTTTAACATCGCCAACGATCCAGAGGAAATCATGCACCTTGCAGAATTTGGGGTGATTTTACTGATGTTCCTGATCGGTTTAGAACTTCGCCCACAACGTTTATGGGAAATGCGCCAATCCATTTTTGTGATGGGAAGTTTACAGGTAGGGATTACGGGATTGGTTCTGATGGGAACGATCTATTTAATCTTTCAACAATCACTCCCCGCAAGTTTTGTCATTGGTTTTGCCTTAGCACTTTCTTCAACCGCCTTTGTTTTACAGCTTTTGGAAGAAAAACAACAACTCAATACTACCCATGGTCAGCAATCCTTTTCAATTTTACTTTTTCAGGATATTGCTGCTATTCCCCTACTCGCCATTATCCCCCTCTTAGCAGGTAGCGAATCAAGTCATCATGGTATTGCTTACTTTGCCGCGATTGTTGCCACGTTTACAGGTTTATTTTTGTTTAGCCGTTATGTGATGCGACCTTTTTTTCGCTTTGTGGCAAAAAGTGGAGCAACTGAACTGATCACAGCCGTTGGCTTATTTATCGTGCTGGGTGTGGTGTTATTGATGGATACACTCGGAATTAGCACAACCTTAGGCGCTTTTTTAACGGGTGTGCTTCTAGCTGACTCTGAATTCCGTCATGAACTTGAAGCCAGTATTGCCCCCTTTAAAGGTTTATTGCTCGGTTTATTCTTTATGACGGTGGGAATGACCACACAAATCTCGCTAATTGCAGATATGCCATTATTGATTATTGGTGGCGCAGTCAGTTTAATTATGATCAAAATGATCGTGATGGCAGCCATTGCACGTTATAAAAAAATGAGTTGGACCAACAGTTTAATGGTCGCAACCTGTTTAGCCCAAGGGGGTGAATTTGCCTTTGTGGTATTAAACGTGGCAAAAAGCGAGAAAGTCCTAGCTGAAGCAATCATGGAACCCATTACCTTAATTGTGACCTTATCAATGGTACTCACCCCGATCTTCTTTTGGTTAGTGAGCACGCAAGTATTGCCATTAATCAATAAAGACAGTGCACCCAAATACGATGAGATTCCCAACGAACACCCAGCTCTTATTGTTGCTGGTTTTGGTCGTGTAGGGCAAATTGTTGCTCGTTTAGCACGTATCCGTCATTTTACCTTTACTGCCATTGATAATAATTTACAAAAAATTGATTTTGTTCGACGCTATGGTGGTACTTTGTATTATGGCGATGTGACTCAACCCGATTTACTACGTGCGGCTGGAATTGAACAGGCTAAAGTTTTTGTATTAGCAATTGATAATGTTGAAGACTCAATGAATGTTGCTCGACATATTTTACTCAATTATCCAAACCTTACCTTATTAGTTCGAGCACGAGATCGCTATCACATGCACCTCCTGCGTGATGTCGGGGTCAAACATATTTGGCGTGAAACCTATTTGACTTCATTGGGTATGGGATATCGAGCATTGTGTGAACTAGGAATGAGTAAACAAGAGGCTTATGATAGTGTTGAGCTATTTAGAAATTACGATGAAGAACTGTTAACGCGTCAACAACGCATTTATACCGATGAGCAAAAGCTTTTTGAAAGCTATCGGGACTTTATTTCGGAGCTTGAGCACCTGTTTGAAAGTGATGCGCAAGTTGAAAACCATAATCCTGATCAATATAAAGATGTCCCAGATTTGGATGAATCCGGTTTAGAAAGACCCACAACAAAAGCTCAAATGCTACATACCAAACACGATCGTATTAATATTATACGTGATGACGAAAATTAACTTTAAGATGCACAGTTTTTCAGGTGAAATAAACTTGTGATTTATAATATCGCCACCATCTAAACAGGGATTTGGAGAATTTTATGTCTGATTTACGTCAACGTTTTTATATTGAAGATAGCCCTGTACGTGGTGAAATTGTACATTTAGATACAGCACTACAAACAATTCTATCGCAGCGTAATTATGCGCCCGCTGTGCGTATTTTATTGGGTGAAATGTTGAGTGCAACAGCATTACTTGCCAGCACATTAAAAATTAAAGGACGTATTAGCTTACAAATTCAAGCACAAGGTACATTCAAATGGGCAATGGCTGAATGTAACCATTTAGGTGATGTCCGCGCACTTGCAGATTATGAAGAAGACCCACATTTTATGTTGAGTGAAGACAGTAGTACTGTGCTTAGCACCTTGCAACAACCTGTTCTATTTATCAATATTGAACCTGAGTTTGGTGAGCGTTATCAAGGGATTGTGCCACTAGATCAACCTACTCTTGCCGCTTGTTTAATGCAGTATTACGATCTTTCCGCACAAATTCCAACACGTATTGTCTTGGCAAGCACGCATCACAATGCGGGCGGTTTACTAATTCAGTTATTACCACGTAATAATGAAGAAGAACAACAACGTGTCGATGAAGACTTATGGCCACGTTTGATTATGCTGACTCAAACGTTAAAACCTGAAGAGTTGACAGATTTAACTGCACAAGAAATTCTTTATCGTTTATATAACGAGGAAGAGGTTCGTCTGCCAGACGTTGAACAACTTCAATTCAACTGTACCTGTTCACGCGATAAATGCAAAAATGCGTTGATCCAAATTGGTCTGGATGCGGTCAAAGAAACCCTAGAAATTCAAAATCCAATTGAAATGGATTGTCAATTTTGCAATAAAAAATATCAGTTCACCGCAAAAGAAGCTTTGAATCTGTTTGGTGAGCATTTAAGTTAATCTATTGAGATCTGAATGGTTTAAATTTGCAAAAATTTAACTATCGATTTTTACTAAGAAGAGCAAATTCAGTTTGCTCTTCTTTTTCAATTAAAATTCAAAGCATAATCAGCAAGTTTTATAAGTTAAAATGTTAAATAGCTATTTGGAATCGTCATTTACTTAACCAAAGCACCACCCCGAACACACAAAGCCCATAGAACATGAAACACCACCTTTATCAGGAATAAGCGGGATTTTGTTCTAGATAAGTTTTGAAACAATAACCACACTAAGTTGCTCTTCCATCTGTAGCCAAAAAGGCATAAAACTAGAATAAAGTTAAACAAAATAATGACCTTAAGTATGGCAAAAAATTATTATGAAGATTTGGGTGTTTCTAGAAATGCGACACCAGACGAAATTAAAAAAGCTTATCGAAAACTCGCACGTAAATATCATCCTGACGTGAGTAAAGAAACTGATGCTGAAGCAAAAATGCAAGCCATCAATGTCGCATATGACACCTTAAGTAATGAAGAAAAGAAAAAACAATACGATTTTGAACTCGACAACCCCTATGCCAATACAGGTGGGTTTGGAGGGCAATCTACAGGTCAAAGTGGTTTTGACGGTAGCCAATTCCATCGCTCATACAGTAGCAGTGGTGGACAAGATTTTAGTGGTTTTGAAGATCTATTTGGACGTTTCGGTGGCGGTTTTGGTGGCGGACATCAACAAGATTTTGGACAACGCGGCTCTCAGCAACAGCGCAGCTATAAGGGTGAAGATCAACATGCCAGTATTGAAATTCCTGTAAGCATTGGTTATGAAGGCGCAACCCAGAGTATCACCTTACAAATCCCTACCTATAATGCCTATGGTGAGCCCGAGGTACAACGGAAAACCCTCCAAGTTAAAATTCCGAAAGGCATGAAAGAAGGTCAGCAAATTCGCCTTGCAAAACAAGGACAAGCTGGAATTAACGGTGGCGAAAATGGCGATCTTTATATTGAGATCCAATACCAAGACACTGACCGTATTCGTGTTGAAGGTACTGATGTCTATTACACAGTTGATGTTACACCTTGGGAAGCAGCACTTGGTCAAAGTATTGAAATTGATACCCCAGCAGGTAAAGTAAAAGTAACTGTGCCACAAAATGCCAAACCCAATCAGCAACTCCGTTTAAAAGATAAAGGGATACCGCATAAAACCCCAGGTCATCTTTATTTGGTGATTAATATTGTTTATCCCAAAGCAACCACCGAAACACAGCAAAAAGCCTATCAACAATTTGCTGATGCTTTTAATGACTTTAATCCCCGTTCATAATTTTATAGATACCAACATAGCCTTGCTAAAGGAGAGCAATCATGACAACTATTCAATATCGTGAAATTGTCTATGACGGTTTCCATGATGCAGAAATCGTGGATGAAAACCTAAATCTAGATCTCAAGCATTTTGCTGAGGCATGCGGTCAAAGTCCGGATTGGATTTTGCAATTGCTTGAATATGAAATTTTACCCGCACGTCCTGAGGATCGTATTCATCAATTTTTTGGAGAAGACATCTCACGGGCACGCCGCGCCTATCGTTTACAACGCGACTTTGAAGCCAGTTTATCTGCCGTTGCAATGATGATGGATTTACTTGATGAAGTTCAACAATTACGAAAACAAGTCAAACATCTTCACCTTCATACTCATTAATTCATTTCAAAATGTTAATGCCTAGTGACAGGTTAATATTTAACCTGTCATGATGGAGAACTTGTCTCTCCATTTTTGTTTTATCGTTTAGAATTTTATGACAAAGAGGTTAATGAGCTCTGATGAATTCGAAAGTAATGAATAAAAAGTTGAAACACATGTTCCCAGAACACCGTGATCTCATGTGTAGTTTAAAACAAGAAGATCCGCATTTTGCTAAACTTTTGATTGACCACGATGAACTTGATCGTGAAATCAGTCACCTTGAGCTTGATCCACTCAATCATATTCATGAAAATATTGAGCAGCTCAAGCGGAAAAAATTAAGATTAAAAGATCAACTCTACTTAATTTTACAAAAGACAGCTCAAATAAATCCTCAACCAGAATAATGCTTAATTATTTCAGTTTTGTGATTTTTTCGACTTCTTTCATGGTTTGTTTGATCGGTTCATAATCTAAAAACCAGAGTAAATTGACGTGCTGATTTTTATGTTGTTGTGCCAACATATCAATCACACTTCGTTCACCACGTCCTACCAAATGACGACGGTAAAAATAGACTAACAGCCCAATCGTACAACCTAACATCACACCCAACATCACCCAGAAACCTATCGGACTACGTAGACCTGGAATGAATTCAAAATTCATTCCATATACCCCTGTTAATAGAGTTAATGGCGCAAACACGGCAGTAATAATCGCAAGAATTCGCATATTCTCATTGGTTTGATTGGCGATTGCAGAAAAATGTAAATCAATCGCAGTTTGAATTGCCGTACTTAAGCGTACTGTATATTTTTGAATACGCTCAACATGGCTAACGAGATCATCCACGCGAACCAGCATAATGTCCTGCTTCTCAGTGCGTTTTTTACCTTTTAAATGGGCATAATTTTCAACAATTTCATCTCGAAGTTCTTGTAAGGAATCTATTTGTTCTTCGCACAAATTTTCGATTTGTTGAAAAACCAGATTCTCCTGAAACAGTTGATGCCACTTAGTAAAGCGGCGATTACCTTGCAAAAGTTCTTGTTGCCAAAATTCAACGCGACGAGACAAAGGATTACGTAAATCCAAATAGCCATCAATCATACTATTTAACAAGCGCAGTGCTAAATCTAAAGGCGTAGTGGGTAATTTACGTGGTTTATTCTGTTCTTCTAAACTCTTATTCATGATATTGAAAATACGTGCAAGATAACTTTCAAAGGCATGGTTGCCTTTTTCATGAATGGTGATTAAAGCTTGTGAAGTAATAATAAAACTGACTGGCGAAGACGCTAAGCCAAAAACATGATCATGCTGTTCAAGTGCATCTTCACCACTATCGATCTGATCATCTGGGGTTATTAATTTACGAAAAATCAATAAATCATAATCTTCCATTGCATCAAATGCGCATGGATGTTCGATATTTAAAATATCTCGAATATGATATTCATTGAGGTGAATCTCGGTCGCATTATAGACTTCTTTTTGCCATAGCTCAGCACGATTGACCACATCTTCACGGGTACAGTCCACCCAAACAAATTGTTGCTCTGCATTAAAAACAGGCTCTTTTTGTATACAAGTATAAGGTTCATCTGTGTGTTGAAAAAAATAAAAGCTTTGCATATCCACGATATTTTTAGTCTTTCTTGTTATGCATCATGCCATAAAAAAAGCCCTGAGCAAGCCAAAGTTGTAACTTTGGCAAAGCACAAGGCAGTCTTTTCTTTATTAAATTTTAATCAAACTGTAAAAGATTTAAACCTTGCAAATATTATGCTTGGTCTACATCTTTCATAGTTAATTTAATACGACCACGGTTATCTACGTCAGCAACTTGAACTTTAACGTCTTGACCTTCAGCCAAGATATCAGTCACGTTTGCAACGCGTTCGTTTGAAATTTGCGAGATGTGAAGTAAACCATCTGTACCTGGCATGATATTTACAAACGCACCAAATTCAACGATACGAATCACGCGACCTGCATAGATTTTACCTGGTTCAACTTCAGCAGTAAGCGCTTGGATTTTTGCAATCGCAGCTTGAGCAGCCGCTTTCGTTTCACCAAATACACGTACAGTACCGTTATCTTCGATATCAATCGCTGCTTTTGTTTCTTCTGTGATTTGACGGATTGTCGCACCACCTTTACCAATCACATCACGGATCTTATCTGGATTGATGTTGATCACTTGGAATGTTGGTGCATGCATAGAAATTTCAGGACGTGCACGTGAAATCACTTGGTTCATTGCATTAAGAATATGCATACGACCTGCATAGGCTTGATTCAACGCAACTTCCATAATTTCTTCTGTGATACCTTCGATTTTGATATCCATTTGAAGCGCAGTAATACCGTTTGCAGAACCAGCAACTTTAAAGTCCATATCACCTAAGTGATCTTCATCACCTAAGATGTCAGAAAGAACAGCAAAACGCTCGCCTTCTTTTACTAGACCCATTGCGATACCCGCAACTGGCGCTTTAAGAGGAACACCTGCATCCATAAGTGATAATGAAGCACCACATACAGAAGCCATTGAAGATGAACCATTTGATTCAGTAATGTCAGATACAATACGAATCACATACGGGAAGCGATCAGCTGGTGGAAGAACAGCTTGTACACCACGACGTGCTAAACGACCATGACCAATTTCACGACGCTTAGGACCAGATTCACGACCTGTTTCGCCTACAGAATATGCAGGGAAGTTGTAATGCAACATGAAGTTGTCAGTTTTTGTACCAGACAAGGTATCCACCATCAACGCATCACGTGTATTACCCAAAGTCGTTGTAACCAACGCCTGAGTTTCACCACGTGTAAATAATGATGAACCATGAGCACGATCTAACACGCCCACTTGTACATCTAATCCACGAACAGTTTTAGTATCACGACCATCGATACGTGGTTTTCCTGAAAGGATGTTGTCACGTACAGTACGGTATTTAAGATCTTCGAATAATTCGTTTAAGTCATCTGCAATGCCAGATTCTTCATTTTCAGGAACGAATTGAGCAGTTGCTTCAGCTTGAAGGGCATCTAAGGCAGCATAACGGTCATGCTTAACAGCAATAGTATACGCTTCAGAGATTTTAGCTTCAAATGCGTCTTTTAATTTTGCACGAAGATCTTCGTTTTTAACTGGAGCAGTCCAAGTTGATTCTGTTGCACCAGCGGCAGCAGCAAACTCTTTAATCGCTTGGATTGCAATTTGCATTTCGTCATGACCGAAAAGCACAGCGCCTAACATTTGGTCTTCTGAAAGTTCTTTTGCTTCAGACTCAACCATCAATACAGCAGATTCTGTACCTGCAACTACAAGGTCAAGGTCAGATTGAGCAAGTTGTTCTAAATTTGGGTTAAGGACATATTCGCCATTGATCAAACCAACGCGCGCACCACCGATTGGACCACGGAAAGGTGTACCAGCGATTGCAAGTGCAGCAGAAGTACCTAACATTGCAGCAATGTCAGCATCCATGGTTTTGTCTGAAGACACAACTGTTGCAGTAACTTGGATCTCGTTGAAATAACCTTCTGGGAACAACGGACGAATTGGACGGTCAATTAAACGAGAAATTAAAGTTTCTGCTTCTGAAGCACGGCCTTCACGCTTACCATAACCACCTGGGATACGACCCGCAGCATATTGTTTTTCTTGATAGTTAACTGTAAGTGGGAAGAAATCTTGACCCGCTTTAGCAGTAGGTTGTGCAACAACAGCAACCAGTACTGTTACGCCGCCCATTGTAATAAAAACCGTGTTTGCTTGACGAGCAACACGACCTGTTTCTAGCACAACTTGATGTTGACCATATTGAAATTCTTTACGAATAACATTAAACATTGACATGTATTTTTGTTTCCTAATTTTATTCTAGTGGAGACCCCTAAGGTTTGGCATTCACATCAACCGCATAAATGACAAAGCTTAGAAGCCGACCTCACTAGACAATAAATCTTTAGTTAGACTAATTTTAAACACGAAGAAGGAGCGAATATTCGCCCCTTCCCTTTTATCCAGTAAATACTGGATAGACTTTAGTTTTCATCAGTACAGCATTCAGCATGCAATAATCCGAAAATAAAAGTTTAAATCGAATTAACGACGTAAACCTAAAGCAGCAATCAAATCGCTGTAACGAGTAGCATCTTTACCTTTAAGATAGTCAAGAAGCTTACGACGTTGGTTAACCATACGGATCAAACCACGACGGCTATGATGATCGTGTTTGTGTTCTTTAAAGTGACCTTGCAAATCATTGATTTGAGCAGTCAATAAAGCAACTTGTACTTCAGGTGAACCAGTGTCATTTTCAGCACGAGCGAATTTTGCAACGATCTCTGCGCGATCTGCGTTTGTTAAAGCCATTCGATTTCTCCGAGATGCTTAATTTAAATATTTGATACAAATCAAATTGACTCTTCAAAATCAATTTAACTGCCGTGCATCACTACAGCAGTCGCCTATTTTAAAGGAACTGGGGTGAGATTGCAAAAATATCGTACAACCATATTCCATAAGGCTTAACTACAAGACTATTGCAATTTTTTTACAGATAGCATGGCAATTGGGACACTGACATCATGCTCAACTCAGTTCACACTGCCGTGGAATAAAAATAATCATGGAAAAAGATTGTGAAATTGTTTTCAACCAATACCTGCTATGTACCTAAGGACTTAAGCAGTATCACTCAGCGCAAAAATGAAGTGTCTCCAGAACTGGGAGGGATGAACCAACAACAAGTTGAAAAGATTTGGCAAAGTATTGAAAATCTGTATCAAACAGGCAATCATCCCCTGATCACCATGTGCCTAAGACGCAAAGGCAAGATTATTCTCAATCGTAGTCTGGGTTATGCGTCAGGTAATTCTGCCGATGGTCTCGCTTCAAATGCAGTACTTGCCAATCCAGACACCCCGATTTGTCTATTTTCAGCATCAAAAATAATTACAGCAATGCTGATTCACATGTTAGATGAAACAGGTGCAATCAATCTATTAGATCCGATCAGTTATTACATTCCTGAATATGCACAAAATGGGAAGCGCCGTGCAACAATTTTCCATTTGTTGTCCCATCGTGGTGGAATTCCACGGATAGAAATGGAAGTCACCCCTGAACTGCTTTTTGATAAAGATCGTATTTTGCAACACCTTTACGCTGCGCAGCCCATTTCACCAGCTGGTACGCATTTGGCTTATCACGCTGTTACTGCGGGGTATATCTTAGGTGAATTGGTTGAAAGGGTAACAGGACAAGATATTCGTCAGTTTTTACATGAGCACATTGAAAAACCGATGGATATGCAGTTTTTTAACTATGGCTTAGAACCAGAATATAGAGATCAAGTTGCTTTAAATTATCCGACTGGTGTACACCCTAAACTCGGTACAGACTTATATTTAAACCATGTGCTCGGTGGCGGCTTACAGCTTGCTGTCGATGTGACTAATGATCCACGTTTTATGGATACGGTATGCCCTGCTGGCAATATTTACACTAGTGCTGAACAAGCCAATCGCTTCTTTGAGATGTTATTGAATGGTGGTCAATATAACGGCAAGCAAATCATGAGTCCTGAAACTGTATTTCGTGCAACTTTGCCCACTTCAACCACCAACATAGACCGAACCTTGCTTGCACCGATGCGCTATGCTTTAGGGCCTATGCTCGGCAGTAACCCAGTAGGTATATTTGGACCAATGACGGGGCAAGCTTTTGGGCATTTAGGCTTTTCCAACATTCTCTGCTGGGCCGATCCAGAACGTGATATTAGCGTCAGTATTTTAAATACAGGAAAAGCTGTGGTTGGAACACATATTCCTGCTCTGGCACAAACGCTTTATCAAATTTCTAGCCAGTGTCCTAAAATTCCTAAAACACAACGTAGAGCATTATTTGGCACAGATCGAACAGAAACCGAATTGGTTTAAATAACAGCTTTAAACGCGACAGATAAAACATGAAAAAGCCCTAAGATCACTCTTAGGGCTTTCCCTTTGCGCTGTAGTTTCTTGTTTAGTTATTGTGCTTATAGAGGTGGATCAGGAAATTTGAACAACACTTATAAGTGATATTTTGCTCCCCAAATGATGTTATAAACATCAATATATGGAGTATTTTATGGCA
>NZ_JBIMCW010000043.1:0-24862 GCF_048552295.1 Acinetobacter legionensis | reverse complement strand
TCCAGTCAGGGAAAAGTTCATTGATTGCACGAGGTTCAAGTACAGCACCAGAAAGGATATGCGCACCAACTTCAGAGCCTTTTTCAACCACACAGACGGAAAGGTCTGGAAGATTGTTTTCAAGAGCTAATTGACGAATTTTAATCGCAGCAGAAAGACCCGCAGGGCCTGCGCCTACGATGACTACGTCAAACTCCATTGACTCTCGTTGTAAATCTTTCATAAAAAGAAATCCTATTTCGCTTGGCGGTATTTTAGTTTATTGAGATAAAAATATCAAATGAAAAAGCATAAAAAAGGGAAGGTTTGATGAGTAAATTCAATATGATATCCACAAAAAAGCCAGCTAAATCTAGCTGGCTTTAAAATGGAATAAGTGATTTTATAAGGTCTAATTTTACGATTTTTGCGGATCGTAGAGTTTTTCCTTGATGAAGAGGGCAGGAATAACACCGCAAATTAAATAAGCAGCCCCCATCACCACAAAACCTAAACCAATAGAACCACCTGATGCCAAGTAGCCAATCGTTGCAGGCGCAAGTGCTGCACCAAGACGCCCGACGTTATAGGCACCACCAATCGCTGTACCACGAATCGCTGTAGGGAAACTTTCCGTCATATAAGTGGCATTTACACCATAAGGAATACCGTATAAAAATCCGAAAGCGATCAGTAAATATAAAATGTTGCTGGGTGAGTTATAAAAAACAATCAGTGGAAGAAAAATAGCAGTCCCAATCGCACCAAAGGCATAAGTAAAGCGACGACCAAGTTTATCAGCCATCATCCCCGCAAGGACTTTACCGAGGATCATGGCGGTATAAGTACCAACCATATATGCGGTCATTTCTTTAAACTTCATGCCTAATTCACTTTCTAGATATGAAGGCATCCAGTTATTTACCCCATAATAACCAAATTGTAAGAAGCCTGCTGTGAGCGCCCACAAGATAAACATATTTCGATTTCGTTTATCTTTAAAAATCAGTTTAAATGCCGAAGTATCCTCAGAGTTTTTATCACGTGTTGGTTGTTGTAAACGAGACTGTTGCCATGCGAGTGGTTCTGGTACCAAAAGATGCATTAAAACAGCAATCAACACCGGTACAATGGCAACATAAAACAGCATACGCCAGCCATGATCTGGAATAATCCATCCAGCGAGTAGCGTTGCAACAATATAGCCAACCGTCCAACCTGCTTGTAAGGTACCCAATACCGTTGTACGGTAACGTGTAGGTACATATTCCGCCATCAAGGTATTGCAGGCAATATAAAGCGAGCCTAGTCCGAGAGAAGCAAAAAAACGTAATAGCCCAAATTCAAGAAAGCTTTGGGTAAAGCCTAGTCCACATGTAAGTAGTGAGAAGGTGAGAATAGAAATAACCACGATCCGTACTCGACCAAATTTGTCACATGCCCATCCCCCAAATATCCCACCAACAGCCATACCCGCCAAGGTAAAACTACCCAGCATACCTGCCTGCACGGAACTTAAACCAAAATCTGCCTTAATACTGTTGAGACTATAAGACAGCAGCATCAGATCGGCACCATCCACCAACAAGGCTAAAAATGCAAAAATAAATGCAATTTTCCAAGTATGAGGTTGTATTGAAGAGAGATGTGTATTGTAGTTTGTCGCCATAATCCATTACCTACATTTGATTTACAGCACTTCAAATCGTTTTAAAGTGCCTAAAAATTAATTAAGACGCAGCACGAATCATATTTCGCGCAATAATCATTTGTTGAATTTGGGTGGTGCCTTCATAGAGACGGAATAAACGTACATCTCGGTAAAAACGTTCAATGGCATATTCACTGATATAGCCAGAGCCACCATGAATCTGTACGCAGCGATCGGCCACGCGACCACACATTTCAGTGGCAAACATTTTTGCGCATGATGCTTCTGTGCTGACGTTGTGCCCAGCATCACGTTGTCTTGCCGCATCTAAAACCATACATTGCGCTGCATAAATTTCTGCTTTGGAGTCAGCAAGCATGGCTTGAATCAGCTGAAATTCAGCAATCGCTTGTCCAAATTGCTTCCGCTCAAGGGCAAACTTTAAAGTATCGTCTAACATGCGTAGGGCAGCACCGACACTGATTGCGGCAATATGTAAGCGACCTTTATCCAAGACTTTCATTGCGGTTTTAAATCCTACACCTTCAATACCACCAATCAGTGCTGAGGCAGGAACTCGACAATTTTCAAAAATCACATCACAGGTATGTGCACCTTTTTGTCCCATTTTTTTATCTGTTTTACCTAGAGAGATTCCTGCAGTTTTGCGATCTACGATAAAAGCAGAAATTCCACCAGCACCTTTAATATCTGGATTGGTTCGTGCCATCACCGTAAATACCCCTGCATGAGGTGCATTGGTAATAAAGCGTTTGGTGCCATTTAAAATATAAAACTCACCTTCTTTTACTGCGCTGGTTTTCAAAGAGGCAGCATCTGAGCCTGCATCTGGTTCAGTTAGGCAAAAAGAACTGATCACTTCACCACGTGCTAAACGGGGCAAGAAAAATGATTTTTGAGTTTCGGTACCATCAATAATCAGACCACTCGAACCGATTCCATTATTGGTGCCGATCAGTGAACGAAAGGCAGGCGAAGTACGTCCAAGTTCAAAAGCGATAGATACCTCTTCTTCCATGGTCAAGCCAAGACCTTCATATTCTTCTGGAATCGTCAGTCCAAACAAACCCAAAGCTTTCATTTGCTCAATGATGGCTTGAGGGATTTGATCTGTTTCTGCGACTTCATTCTCATGAGGAATAAGGACACCATCTACAAACTGTCGAATCATATCTACCAGTTGTTTGAGTGTTTCCTGATCTCGAATCATAGTCTTGTCCTTTGTACAACATGTTGAAAACATCGAGGAGATGTTGCTAAAACCCTGCATATTGATGCGATAGTAATCAAAGGATTAGTAGAAAACAATATATTTTGAAAATTAATTTCGCAATGCGGTATATTGTGCTTGTTTTTTAGTTGGCTAATTATTTGATTTAATTAATCTATATTTGTTGAATAAAAATCATCACTTTTGATGAAAAAATTAAGTTTTATTTTTAAAGTTTTCTGTGTATATTAAAAATATATATCGCTATGCGAAATTTATATTAAATAAATTTTCCTGTAGGAAATTAATCAAAGGTTAGTGGAATAAACATGGGTGCTTTAAATGGAATTCGTGTACTTGACTTAAGTCGAGTACTGGCTGGACCGTGGTGTGGACAGATTCTTGCCGATTTAGGCGCAGAAGTGATTAAGGTTGAAAGACCGAAACTAGGTGATGATACGCGTTCTTGGGGACCACCTTGGATGAAAGATGATGCCGGACAAGAGACACGAGAAGCCGCTTATTATCAGTCGACCAATCGCAATAAACTTTCTGTTGCAATAGATATTGCAAATCCGGAAGGGCAGGCACTCATCAAAGCACTGATTCAAGATACCGATGTGGTCATTGAAAACTACAAAGCTGGTTCTTTGAAAAAATATGGCTTGGATTATGCTTCTTTATCAGAAATTAATCCTAAACTGGTTTATTGCTCGATTACGGGTTTTGGTCAAAATGGACCGAGAGCAGAAGAACCTGGCTATGATTTTATCATTCAAGGAATGGGTGGACTCATGTCCATCACGGGTGAAAAAGATGATTTACCCGGTGGTGGTCCGCAAAAAGTAGGTGTCGCATTTTCAGACTTATCAACGGGATTATATTCAACCATTGCCATACAAGCGGCTTTGCTCAATCGTCATATGACGGGTTTAGGGCAACATATAGATATGGCTTTACTTGATGTGCAAATTGCCACAATGGCAAATCAAGGAATGAATTATCTTTCATCTGGAAAAGTGCCGGTACGTTATGGCAATGCACATGCCAATATTGTGCCTTATCAATTATTTAAAGCCGCTGATCGAGAGTTTATCATTGCTTGTGGTAATGACACTCAGTTTATCCAACTGTGCAGAAGTATTGGTTTGCCAGAGTTACCCAATGATGTTCGATTTACCCGTAATGCAGATCGTGTTAAGCATCGTGATGAAGTGATAGAAATTTTATCAAAGCATTTTTTAAGCAAGACTGCCGATGAGTGGGTAAGTGCAATTTATGCTGCTAAAGTGCCTGTTGGTGTGATTAATAATCTAGAACAAGCTTTTAATGAACCTCAAGTGATTGCGCGAGAGATGCTGGTAGAAATGCAACATCCTCAACGTGAAAAACTTACTGTGGTTGGTTCTCCGATTAAGCTTTCACGTACACCTGTAGAGTATAGAAATGCGCCTCCTTTGTTAGGCGAACATACTCAGACCATTTTAGGCCGTATTATTTCTCCAGCAAAACTTGAGGAGTTAAAAGCCAAAGGCGTGATAGGATAGTTTTTAAATAGATGATGTGAGCAGTCTAAAGCCATTTTTTTCAATAAAATAAGCAAATTTAGACTTTTCACATCGAGATGGATGCATCGTTTTATTTTCAAAGTGAATCAGATGATTGCTTTTTGCTATTTATAGAAAAAATAGATTATAATTTTCGCAGTGCGAAACAAATATGTGAATTGGTATAACCATGAATGATGCCGTAGATGCAGAACAAACAGAAAAATTATTAGCGCCTTTGAGGCATGAGTTATTGCATCCGATTGAAGATATGCAAGATGAAAATGATCGTCAATTTATTACAGCTTTAGGACGTGGTTTAGAACTCTTACGTTGCTTTACCCCAAAACACCAGCATTTGGGTAATCAAGAGTTATCACAAATGACCGGTTTGCCTAAACCGACAATTACCCGTTTAACGCACACATTGTCACGTTTGGGCTATATTAAGCAGGTCCCAAATTCAAGCAAATTTCAACTTTCAGTTGGGGTTTTGGCGTTTGGTTACTCCATGCTTTCTAATGTGTCTATCCGTAATATTGCACATCCCTATATGAAAAACTTAGCGGATTATGCAGGTGCTGCTGTGGCAATGGCAACGCGTGATCGTCTAAATATGATTTATTTGGATGTGGTACAAGGCAAGGGCAATATGACCATGCGTCGTCAAGTCGGTACTTATTTGCCGATTCATTTAAGTTCAATGGGACGTGCATGTCTGGCTGCAATGCCTGAAGATGAAAGAGAGTTTTTACTTGATGCAATCCGTAGCAAACATAAAGACGATTGGATCAAGATTAACCGTGATTTAGATAAAGCATTTAAAGATTATCAAGATTTTGGTTATTGTTTTTCAATTGGTGAATGGCATAAAGATGTCAATTCAGTTGCAGTCCCCTTGATTCATGAACAACATGGTCTACTGGTATTTAACTGCGGCGGACCAAGCTTTATTATGAACCGCGAAAAACTTGAAGAGGATATTGCACCGCGTCTTCTACATATGGTGAATAATATCCGCACTGAAATTAGCTAATTTTATTGCTTTAAAACTGAAAGGCCAGCAACGATCTGCATTGTTGGCCTTTTTAATAAGATGCAGGTTAAATAGTTTTCTTACGAAAAATGGGTGTTATTTTTTTCATCAATGCACTCAGTGCTTGTTTAAATTGGTCACCTTGCAAACAAAGTGAGAATACAGTGGACTCATGATCGATCAGATTTAATAAATCATCGATAAGCATAGGATGCTAAGAAATGAGCCTCTAAATATAAAATAGTGAGTGGAAAGAATATGAAAACCAAAATTACAGAATTATTTGAAATTGAACATCCGATTATTCAAGGTGGTATGCATTATGTCGGTTTTGCCGAGCTGGCTGCTGCAGTTTCAAATGCGGGTGGGTTAGGCATTATTACCGGTTTAACCCAGCGAACACCTGAAAATCTAGCAAAAGAAATTGCCCGATGTCGAGAAATGACCGATAAGCCTTTTGGTGTAAATCTAACTTTCTTACCCACAGTCAATACACCTGATTATCCGGGTTTTGTCGAGGCAATTATTAAAGGTGGGGTAAAGGTTGTAGAAACAGCGGGTCGTAATCCTGAACAGGTCATGCCTTATTTAAAGGCCGCTGGAATTAAAGTGATTCATAAATGTACTTCGGTTCGGCATAGTCTAAAAGCTCAAAAAATTGGATGTGATGCTGTTTCTGTTGATGGTTTTGAGTGTGGTGGGCACCCCGGTGAAGATGATGTACCGAATATGATTTTATTGCCTTTAGCTGCCGATACCTTAGAAATTCCATTTGTTGCATCAGGTGGTATGGCTGATGGACGCTCACTTGCTGCCACTTTAGCCATGGGGGCGGATGGTATTAATATGGGAACACGTTTTATTGCAACTCAAGAAGCGCCAGTACATGCAAATGTGAAACAGGCGATCCTGAATGCTACAGAAAGAGATACGCGTTTAATTATGCGCGCTTTGCGTAATACTGAGCGCGTTATGAATAATGCAGCTGTAGAAAAAATTATAGCCAAAGAAAAAGCACTGGGTGACCAGATTAAATTTGAAGATATCATTGAAGAAGTTGCAGGTGTTTATCCTAAAGTGATGATCGATGGTGATGTCAATGCTGGGGCGTGGTCATGTGGTTTGGTTGCCAGTCTGATCCATGACATTCCGACATGTGATGAACTGGTCAACCGTATTGTAAAAGATGCAGAAGACATTATTCGTGGACGTTTATTCGGGCTTTTATAAACATCTATTTGAGTTCAGCTTTGTCTCGATGATGAAAGACTGCTTTTAAAGATCAGCACAACACTATGAATTGTGCTGATTTTTAGCATCTGCAAGACAATAATATAGACACAGCAGGGCAAAAACTAAGCCCAAGATACATACACCTGTCCAGCCAAAATGTTTCCATGCATAGCTTCCACTCGTGGTCCCTAAAGCACCGCCAGCGAAATAACCTGTCATATAGATGGCATTGAAACGTGAACGCAATTGTTGGTTAAGCTTAAAGACAATACTCTGATTGGTGACATGAACAGCCGAGAGCGAAGCATAAAGGATAAGTAAGGCAATGATATAAAAGATAAAATGATAAGAGAGCAACAAAAACAATAGCCAACTTAAAATCAGACCGATACCACAACATATCGAAATTTTATGAATATAGCCTTGATCAATAAATTTACCTGAAAAATTGGCAATGAATGTCCCTAAAACACCGACAAACCCAAATAAGCCAATCGTAAAATCACTGAAAAAATAAGGCGCAGGAGCTAAGAGTAAAGACATGGTGGTAAAGGTTAAGCTTACACAGGCAAAGGTTAATCCACCAATATAGGTTCTGATTCTTAGGCGACGATTTTGAATAAAGATTTGCGGCAGTGAGTGAATTGTTTTGAGATAATTTTCAGATTTGGTGGGAGGAAATAAGCCAATATTACGGTACAAAATAATCGCAATGAGCAATAATAAAAAACCGCTGAGCAGATAAATAACATTCCAAGCAAAAAGCGTCGACATCATCCCTGATAATGAGCGTGCCAACAAGACACCCATCATTAACCCACTCAGTAAAAAACCAACAACACGACCACTATGTTGAATTGGAACCAGACTGGCAGCCAGTGGTAACAACAGTTGGGCTGAACTAGAAAATAACCCTGTAATGATGGTACCGAACATTAACAGATAAATATTGTGGGAAAAACCACTAATAATTAGCCCAATTGAGGCAAGCAGCATAAATATAAACAACAACTTACGCTTTTCGAGAATATCCCCTAAAGGCATTAAAAACAGCAGACCTGCTGCATAGGTGATTTGCGCTAAAGTAGGCACCCATGCTGTGGTGGTATCTGCTAAATTTAAACTTAGACTAATGGAATGAATCAGTGGTTGGCTAAAATAATTCCCACCAGTACAGATGCCTGCTGCAACTGCCATTAAAATAATGGTTGGGGTATAGAGAGTGTTTTTCATCATGCCTATGGTTTGTCATTATGAAATCGGAACTTTTAATCCACACAACCATGTATCTGCTGATTTTAAGCATCTGATTTTAAACATGGTTGTTAAGGCGTTTCACTCAAAGCATCTTGAATGTTGTGCACCATATGGATTAAACGGGGTCCAATTTCACCTTCAAGTTTTTCAGGGTTTAAATGAAAACTTGGTGCACCGCAGTTAAACACATAAAGACCATGTTTGGAGCTGACTAAAGGTACAGCAACAGAGTTTACTTCTTTATGCCATTCACCTAAAGAAAGGCAATATCCGTAATCTTGATAATCTCGGAAAGCTCGTTCTAAAGAACGTTTAATTGCAGGCCAGTTTTCAGCATTTTTTTGTTTAAGCGCATCCAGTAAAAAGTTACGCTCACGTTCAGGTGTAGCCGCCAAGCAAGCTCGACCCATGGAACTGCTGTGAATGGGTAGGGTTGAGCCGATGGGACGGCGCATATTTAAAGCAGTTTCGATCTGAACCACGTCGATATAGACCATGTTTAAACGGTCACGAGTTGCCATCGCAACCGGTGCTTGTACATATTGGCTCATTTCTTCCATATAGCGATGTGCAATATTACGAATAGAAATATTGGACAAGGCTGCATAGCCTAAAGATAAAACACCGATATCCAATGTATATTTAGTGGAATTAGGCAGTTGTTTTAAATAGCCTAATGACACTAAGGTATTGGTTATCCGCGCAATGGTTGGTTTTGGTAAACCCGTCATTTTTGCCAGTTCTTGGTTACCTAAGACTTGATTATTGGCAGAAAAACAACGTAATAGCTCTAAACCTCGTGCTAAAGAAGCGATAAATTGGGGGTTATTTTCCCGATGAATATGTGAAATAGGGTCAAGGCGTATCTCATCAAAATTTATAGGTGATTCAGTTTCTGAATTCTGAGACATTCAATACTCAAATATAATAAAGCAACAGTTTGGCTATTATATTTCGCTCTGCAAAATAAATCCATTCATCACTGCGCTGTTGTGATGAATGGATACTCGGTTAGTGATTAAACAGTCAGCGTTATGACACGTTTTCAATCACCATGGCTAAGCCTTGTCCAACGCCAATACATAAGCTAACGACAGCATATTTCTTATTGCGGCGGATCAGCTCACGCGAAACTGTCAGTGCAAGACGTGCACCAGAAGCCCCAAGTGGGTGACCAATGGCAATTGCACCACCATTTGGGTTGACACGCGGATCATTAAAATCAACATCTAGACCTTTTAAGCAAGATAGTACTTGTGAAGCGAAAGCTTCATTGATTTCAATGATATCCATATCATCTAAAGTCAGCCCTGCACGTGTAACGGCTTTTTTGATTGCTTCGATTGGACCAGCACCCATAATACGTGGTTCAATACCTGCTGCCGCTGCCGACAAGATTTTTGCCATTGGCTTTAAGCCATATTTTTGGCCCGCTGCTTCGGAACCGATGAGTAGTGCAGCAGCACCATCATTAATACCCGATGCATTTCCAGCAGTCACCACGCCACCTTCAAATAATGGTTTTAATTTGGTTAATGCTTCAACCGTTGAGCTTGCGCGAGGGTGCTCATCTTCAGAAACTAGTTTTGGTGGTAACTTTTTGCCTTGAAAGACTTCAATTGGGGTAATTTCACCAGTAAAAAAGCCGTCTTGTTTGGCTGTTTGATACTTGGCTTGTGATTGGGCAGCAAATAAATCTGCTTGTTCACGGGTAATGCCAAACTCAACTGCGACATTGTCACCAGTTTCAGGCATTGAGTGACCACCATATTGTGCAATCAGCTTTTTGTTTGGAAAGCGTGAGCCAATTGTGGTGTCGTAAATTTTGGTTTCACGGCTATAGGCAGATTCAGCTTTACCCATCACAAATGGGGCACGTGACATGCTTTCTACACCACCTGCAATATACAAGTCGCCTTCGCCACAGGTGATGGCACGTGCAGAGTCAATCACAGCACCCAAACCACTTGCGCATAAACGGTTTACAGTTTGGCCAGGAACAGTCACAGGTAATCCCGCGATTAATAGGGCATTTCTGGCAACATTACGACTGTCTTCACCACCTTGGTTGGTATCACCTAAAATAACATCTTCAATCGCTGCACCTGGAACCCCAGTTTTTTCAAGGAGCTTTTGCAAAACTGCCGCAGCTAAATCATCTGGACGTACTGAAGCAAGCTCACCTGCATGACGACCAATCGGGCTACGTAAACCATCATAAATATAGGCATTTAACATTGAGAAGTTCCTTTTCAAAATCCAGAATTAAAAGTAAGCGGTAAATTTAATGCGACACGACGTTGTAACCATGGGCTAGGGCGATAGCGTGGGTCATAGGTCAGTGTTGAGATACGATTGAGAATGAGTAAGATTTTTTGGCTACCGATATGATCACCCCATTCAATAGGGCCAAATGGATAGCCTAAACCTAAACGGACTGCGGCATTGATATCATCGACACTGGCAATATTTTGTTGTGCAATATCACAACCTAAATTAATCACCATGGCTAAAACACGTTGTGCCACGAAGCCAATACTTTCAGCAATCATGCTGACCATAGCACCATCTAAATTAAACATAGAGTGAGCTGCTTGACGATACTCAGTGCTTGTCGCCAATGACGGCATTAACGTTCTATGTTTGCTTATGCCGTATAGCATATCTATGGCAACAGCTTGTTGTGGATTGACTTTTAAACGTGTCGCTGTTTGGGTGGTATCTTCACCATAGCAAGCGAGTAAACATAAACTCTCAGGTAGTGGTTCTAAACCTGTATCTAAGACAATATTTTGTTGGATTAAATAATCTTCCAGTTGTTGTTTATCTTCAGCAAAATCAGCTGCAATCCAAACTTTTGGATAGTCTGTTAAACGCTCAACAAACTGTGCGGTTTTTTCACCTGTTTTTGTACCTGTTTCATAGTGGTAAAAGCCTTGATTAACTTTACGCCCAAGTTGTTTGGCTTCAAGCATTTGTTTGGTCAATGGATTGGGCTTGTAACGGGCTTCTTCATAGTATTGATGATAAATCGACTCCATTACAGGATGTGATACATCTAGTCCTGTTAAATCCATGAGTTCGAATGGTCCCATTCTAAAACCAACACCATCTCTTAAAATGCGGTCAATTTCACTGATGTCACAGACATTTTCATTTAAGATTTTTAACGCTTCGGTGCCATATGCACGGCCCGCATGATTAATAATAAATCCTGGGGTGTCTTTGGCAACAACAGGTCGATGACCAAATGCACGTGATAGCTCATTTAATGCATCTACAATATGTGGATCTGTTTTTAATCCTTGGATCACTTCCACAACTTTCATCAGTGGTACCGGATTAAAGAAATGGAAACCGACTACACGTTGTGGTTTTTTACAGTTTGCTGCAATGGCTGTGATCGAAAGCGATGAAGTGTTTGAGGCTAAAATAGTGGTGTCTGAAACGATCTCTTCGAGTTGTTGCATCAACACTTGTTTGATATCTAAACGCTCAATAATCGCTTCAACAATTAAGTCGCAGGCTTTTAAATCTTCAAGTTGCGCTGCAACGATCAAATGTTTGTTAGCATTTTCCGCTTGTTCAGCACTGATTTTATTTTTATCGACTAGCTTTTGAAATGTTGCTGCCAGCTTTTCTTTGGCCTGTAGCGCAGCGCCTTCTTTGGTGTCATATAAATAGGTGGTATGACCTGATTGTGCTGCAATTTGAGCAATACCGCTGCCCATAATACCAACACCAATTACAGCCATGCTTTGAATATCATAAGTCATGTCGATCATCCTGATAACTGATCTAGATTAAACGAAAAATTAGAGACGAAAAAAATAGAAACGAAAGAAAACAATACAGTCTGGTGGGTTAACTCAGACATTGTTTGTCACCATCAATCGGTAAAATTTGTCCAGAAATAGAGCAACCGCTTTCCGAGGCTAAAAATATACACAAATCGGCAATATGTTTTGGATTGACAAAATATTTGAGTGATTGATTTTTAAGTGCATTTTGCGTAACGGCATCCAAGGAAGTTTGAGCGACATTTGCACGCGCTTGTAACACCCGTTGAACTCGTTCTCCATCCACTGCACCTGGAAGTATGGCATTGACTCGAATATTGTCTGCACCAAGTTCCATCGACAATGTTTTGGTAAAACCAATTAATCCCCATTTAGAGGTCGCGTAAGCCAAACGATATGGATAGCCCAAACGTCCAGCGATCGATGACATATTGATAATGACGCCTGCTTCCGACTGTTTTAAAAAGGGGATGGCGAGTTGGGTGATAGCAAAGGTACTATTTAAATTAAGGTTTAATACCGCACTCCAATCGGCGAAACTCAATTCTTCTGCTGCAATGGTTGGGCCAGAAATCCCTGTATTATTGACCAGAACATCAATATGCCCCAGTTTACTGATGGCATCACTAAACATAGATTTGATTTCATCATGGTTAGCTAAATCACATGCATAAATATGTAGTGCAGGATAGGCCTTTTGGAATTGCGCTAAGCTTTCTGCATTGATATCACAAACGAAAACTTCATCGTGATGCGCTAAGAATGCTTCTGCAATACATCGTCCAATTCCTGAACCGCCTGCACTAATCAATACTTTTCTAGCCATTTCTATTCCATTGTTGTTATCGATTAAACTTATTTGCCTTGATATGATGGTTTTCGTTTTTCAATAAACGCTTGAATGCCTTCATTTTTATCTTCTGTTGAAAACAACAATTGAAATGATTTACGCTCCAATGCCAAACCTGCATTTAATGGAACATCTTCGCTCATTAATGCAACTTCTTTGATTTGTTGTAGGGCAATTGGTGGCATTTTTGCCAGATTTTGCGCCATTTGAATAGCGGTTGAGATGGTCTGGTCATCTTCAGTAACTTGGGAAACCAGTCCAATGCTATATGCTTCTTCTGCTTTGACCATTACACCCGTCATGATCATACGCATCGCGTGAAATTTACCCACTGCACGGAAAAGACGTTGGGTTCCACCTGCGCCAGGCATTAAACCGACTTTAATTTCAGGTTGACCAAAAGTTGCCCCTTTACCCGCAATAATAATGTCGCTATGCATGGCAAGTTCACAACCGCCACCCAGTGCATAACCATTTACAGCAGCAATCACGGGTTTAGGGCATTGCGCAATTGCATTCCAATAACGTTCTGTATGACGTAGCAACATTTCTGTGGAGGTTGCGCTTGCCATTTCTTTTAAGTCTGCACCTGCGGCAAAAACCTCTTCCCCACCTGTGAGCACAATGGCATGGATCTGGTCATTAAAACTTAACTCAGTAAACACTTGAGCCAGTTGCTTACGTACCTGTGTATTTAAGGCATTTTTAGCCTCTGGACGATTAATCTTCACGATTGCTACTTTCTGAACAGAATAGTCAACTTCAATGAAACTGTTCCTTGTTATTTCACTCATTTTTTGATTCCTTGTTTCGCAGATCAAAACTATATTTCTTTAATAATGCGTGTTTTGAAATTTATTTCAAGTATTTTTTACTTGTCTTGATACTTTATCGTCGGTTAGTTTTTCTAAGTGATTGATATTTAATATTGGTAGATCTTAAAATTTCGTTTAACGAAATTAATTTTCAAAAAAGCTTGAAATTTGTGTTTTTAATCTCGTACTATGAAACACATTCGCAGTAAACAAGATTTAAAACAGGGTATCCATTACCCAGCTGGAATAGCTGATGGATGCAATGAAGCTACAAAAGAAGGGAGATCATAGATGATCCGTGATGAAGGAATGTTGCAACAGTTGCTCTCAACAATTCGTGACTTTGTAAAAAATGAATTGATTCCACGCGAACATGAGGTTGCCGAGCAGGACAAAATTCCTGAGGATATTGTGCAACAAATGCGTGAGTTAGGTCTGTTTGGGTTAACTATTCCAGAAGAATATGGTGGATTGGGGATTACCATGGAAGAGGAGGTGAATGTTGCATTTGAGCTTGGACAAACTTCACCGGCATTCCGCTCACTGATTGGTACCAACAATGGTATTGGTTCAAGTGCGATTTTGATTGATGGAACACAAGAACAAAAACAAAAATATCTTCCTCGTTATGCCAGCGGTGAAATTATTGGTTCATTTTGCTTAACCGAACCTGAGGCAGGTTCAGATGCAGCATCTTTAAAAACCAGCGCGGTCAAAGATGGTGATTTTTACGTTTTAAATGGTACTAAACGCTTTATTACCAATGCACCACATGCTGCTACTTTTACCGTGATGGCACGGACCAATCCTGATATTAAAGGTGCCAGTGGTATTTCTGCATTTTTAGTTGAAGCCAATACGCCTGGGATTAGTTTGGGAAAAATCGATCAAAAGATGGGACAAAAAGGTTCTCATACTTGTGATGTGATTTTTGAAAACTGCCGCATTCCAGCATCAGCATTGATTGGTGGGATTGAAGGTATTGGTTTTAAAACCGCAATGAAGGTTTTAGATAAAGGTCGTTTACATATTGGTGCATATAGTGTCGGTGTGGCTGAACGGATGTTAAATGACGCACTTCACTATGCCATTGAGCGTAAACAATTTGGTCAGCCAATTGCTAATTTTCAATTGATCCAAGCCATGCTGGCAGACTCAAAAGCTGAGATTTACGCGGCAAAATGTATGGTGCTCGATGCTGCACGTCGCCGTGATAATGGCGAAAACATTAGTACAGAAGCATCTTGTTCAAAAATGTTTGCCACTGAAATGTGTGGTCGGGTTGCAGATCGTTGCGTACAAATCCACGGTGGTGCTGGTTATATCAGTGAATATGCCATTGAACGTTTTTATCGTGATGTGCGTTTGTTCCGTTTATATGAAGGAACCACACAAGTTCAACAACTGATTATCGCAAAAAACATGATTAGGGATGCTACAGCCTAATAACAATTAGATGCCATGAGGCAGGGGATGCCTCATATTCCTTCTGAGGATATGGACATGACAACGGAAACAGTTACACAAAATAATAGCGGAAATAGTGGTGCTGGAGAGGTGATTCAGACACCCAAAAAGATTTGGATTACGGCCTTTATCTTTGCATTTTTTACTTTGCTCTGTGATGGCGCAGATTTGGGTTTTTTAGCATTAAGTTTGACCAGTTTAAAGGCTGAGTTTCACTTGAGCGGTGTACAAGCAGGAACATTAGGTAGTTTGACACTGTTAGGTTCCGCCGTGGGAGGTTTGGTCGGTGGATGGGCTTGTGATCGCTTTGGCCGAGTACGCGTGATTGTATTCTTTATTGCTTTTTCTTCTGTTCTGACCTGTGCATTGGGTTTTACTCATTCATATATGCAATTTGCGATTTTAAGAACATTCGGTGCAATGGGCTTAGGCGCACTTTATATTGCCTGTAATATTTTAATGTCTGAAATGGTGCCGACCAAACATCGTTCTACAGTGTTGGCAACACTGATGACGGGTTATACCTTGGGGTCTTTACTTGCGACTTTATTGGCAGGTCATATTATTCCTGAACATGGCTGGCGTTTCCTATATTGGCTTGCAATTACCCCGATTATTTTATCAGTACTGATGCATTTTATCGTACCTGAGCCTGAGTCATGGAAAAAAGCACGTCAGTTAAAAGTCGTTGCAACGCCACACAATGCACAGCCTGTTAAACGTCAAAACCCGTATTGGGAAATTTTGAAAGATAAGAAACACGGCACCATGTTTGTACTGTGGATTTTGAGTACCGGTGCTTTGCAATTTGGTTATTACGGGGTGAGTAATTGGCTACCGGCTTATTTGGAATCTGATCTAGGAATCAAGTTTAAAGAAATGGCGATGTATATGGTCGGCACTTTCTTAATCATGATGTTTGCCAAAATTATTGCCGGGATTATTGCGGATAAATTAGGTCGCCGTGCTGTATTTGCATTCGGCACAATTGGCACAGCTCTATTTATTCCCGTGATTGTTTACCTTAACACGCCTGCCAATATTTTATGGCTCATGCTGTTCTTTGGTTTTCTATACGGCATACCGTATGCAATCAATGCTACGTATATGACTGAAAGTTTTCCAACCTCAATTCGAGGCTCGGCGGTTGGCGGTGCGTATAACATCGGTAAAGTGCTTTCAATTTTCTCTCCATTAACCATCGGTTATTTATCACAACATGGTTCGATTGGTTTAGGACTGTTGGTGATGGCTGGGGCGTACTTTATTTGCGGTGTAATTCCACTGTTATTTATTAAAGACCGACTATTTAACCCGCAAAAGGCAGAGTGACAATTTGACCTGTCACGTCAATTTAAGGATGAAAAGGGACAAGCGAAATGATAAATAAAATCACCAGTGACATTGAACCGATTTTAAAGGCAATTCCTGATGGCGCAACCATCATGACCAGTGGTTTTGGTGTGACAGGTCAGCCTGCGGAACTGATTGAAGCCTTGATCGATTTAGGTAAAAAAGAGCTGACCATTGTCAATAACAATGCTGCCTCTGGTGATCGTGGTTTGACCAAGCTGATCATTGCAGGTTGTGTCAGAAAAATGATCAGTTCATTTCCAAAGTCAGCGGGTTCGACCGTATTTCAAGACTTATATCGTGCAGGAAAGATTGAATTAGAACTGGTTCCACAGGGCAACTTAGCCTGTCGTATTCAAGCGGCGGGTGCAGGTCTAGGTGCAATATTCACACCGACAGGCTATGGCACAAAAGTCGCAGAAGGTAAAGAAACCAGAACCATTAATGGTCGAAACTACGTGCTTGAGTATCCGCTTGAAGCTGACTTTGCTTTGATTTATGCAGATCAAGCCGATCGTTGGGGGAATTTGACTTATCGTAAGGCAGCACGGAACTTTGGCCCGATTATGGCAAAAGCGGCGAAAACAACCATTGTTCAAGTGAATCATACGGTAGATCTAGGAAGCCTTGATCCTGAGTGCATTATCACCCCAGGGATTTTTGTACAACATGTTGTCAAAGTAGGAGATATCTAATGTCAATTCAAAAACGTTCTCGTGAAGATATCGCTCAGTTGATTGCTCAGGATATTCCCGAAGGAGCTTATGTCAATTTAGGTATCGGTTTACCCACCAATGTTGCGAAGTATTTACCTCCAGATAAAGAAATCTTTCTACACTCAGAAAATGGGGTTTTGGCCTTTGGCCCGCCACCCAAAGCAGGTGAAGAAGATGAGGACTTGGTCAATGCTGGGAAAGAGTTAGTGACTTTGCTGGATGGTGGTTGCTTTATGCATCATGGAGATTCCTTTGACATTATGCGTGGTGGGCATCTGGATATCTGTGTGATTGGTGCTTTTCAGGTCGCAGTGAATGGTGATTTAGCCAATTGGCATACTGGCAAAGCAGATGATGTTCCTGCTGTAGGGGGGGCAATGGATTTAGCGGTGGGTGCTAAATCAATTTATGTCTATATGGAGCATGTCACCAAAAAGGGCGAAGCTAAAATTGTCGATGTACTGAGTTATCCCCTTACAGGGGAACAGTGTGTAGATCGTATTTATACCGATTTATGCATTATTGAATTAAAAGATCACAAAGCCTATGTCACTGAAATGGTTTCGGGACTGAGTTTTGATGAATTACAGGCAGTAACGGACTGCCCATTGATAGATGTACGAGACGCTTAGTTTATAAGCGTAGGGAAAAAAGCTTCTTTAAGGATTAAAAGATGAAAAAATTAATTTTAGCTACAGCTTGCGCTGTGGCTTCAGGGACTATTTTTGCAAATTCACCAGTGACAGCAGAGCAACGGATTAATTTGTTAGAGACAGAGCTGCAAAAACTCAAAGCAGAACTCGAATCTCAAAAGCTGTCACAAAATAATTTGCAGGTCAAACAAGCAAAAATTGAAGAAAATGTAGAAAAAAATAAAGCACTTGAAACAGCGAAACCAATTGCACCTTCGTGGGTGACATGGACAGACAATGTTAAAGTCTATGGAATAGCTCGACTTGATGCTGCAGTTGATTTTAAGTCCTCACCAGATTCGGGAGGAAGAACCACCAATAGCTTAAATCGGACTCCATTTGAAAATGACAAACGTTCCGATCATGCCCGTTCAGATGCCATGATCAATGCCAGTCGAATCGGAGTGTATTTCAACAGTCCAGATAAGGCTGTAACAGGAAATATTGAAGCCGATTTCTTTGACAGTGCCAATATGGGTACGGGCGATGGTAAATTCCGTATTCGTCATGCTTTCTTTACTTATAAAGATTGGACTTTCGGTCAAACCTGGTCATTGATGTCCAATATGGAAACACGAACAGAGTCTGTCGATTATACTCAGTTTATGGGAACCTCTTATACCCGTACACCTCAAGTGCGCTATGACTGGAAAATAAATAGCAAGAGTGATTTAAAAGTTGCCTTGGAATACACTGGATCACGGGTTTCAGCATTCCCGACATTGACAGGTCGATATACCGTAAAAGCAGGTGCCTTAACGGCTTTGGCTCAAGGTTTTGTCAATGAAAAATCTGTAGATGTTGCAAAAGATACGGTTAAAAAAGTCAGTTGGGGCGCGGGTGCTGGTTTAAAATACCAGCTGACCCCAGCACAATCTGTACAGGCAAATTATCAATATATCGTGGGTGATCAAAAATTCATGCCATATACCACACAAACTGGCCTGACAAATGCAACCAGTTTAAATGCGGCAGGTGATTTTTCTTTAAATGCGCAAAAAACAGATTTAGAGATGAATAAACTCAATAGCTTAAATATAGGGTATTCATATAAATTTAATCCACAATGGCGTGCAAATTTATCTGCATCGATTTTTGATTTTGATGATGATTCAGCTTATGCAAAACTCAATCCTGACGCAAATAAGCGTTTAACGGATTATGCTGCCAATCTGTTTTATTCACCTGCTGAGCAAATTGATATTGGTATGGAATATCATCAAGGTAAGCGTGAAGTGTTTGATGGAAGAACAGCAGATGTCTCTCGCATTAACTTTGTGTCGATGTACAAATTCTAAAATAGGGTGAGCTGCGCAATGGAAAAAATAGTTCAACCTGACACAACGCATATCTTGTCAAAAAGCTTTATTTTCATCATGGCAATGGCATGTGGAATTTGTGCAGGTTCGAACTATTATAACCAGCCTTTGATTTATTCTATTGCAGAAGCTTTACAGGTCAATGCAGAGCAAGTGGCTTTAACAATTGTAATCGGTCAACTCTCTTATGCAGTTGGTCTGTTTATCTTAGTGCCGCTCGGTGATTTTTTTGAAAAGCGTAGCTATATTTGTCTATTGATGTGCTGCACAGGTTTTGCCCAGATCGGACTTTCTTTAAGTCAAAGCTTGCCTGTATTGTATGGTTTTACCTTTTTAGCGACCTTCTTTTCGATTACGACACAAGTCTTGGTACCATTTGCCGCTGGTTTGGCGAGCCCTCAAAAAAGCCCGCAAATTGTCGGAACACTGATGAGTGGTTTGTTTTTAGGCATTCTCTTGGCAAGATCAATCGCAGGCTTGCTTTCGACTGTTTGGTCATGGCATGCGGTGTATTTACTCAGTGGTATTGTGATTTTAGCTTTTGCAGTAGTGATGTGGCTTAAATTACCCGTTGCTCGAAAATCTCATCAATTAACAGTGCTGCAAATTTATCGTTCATTGTTTACATTGGCCGTTGATCAGCCACATTTAATCCGCCGTGGTCTGGCAGGTGGGATCGGCTTCGGTATATTGGCGCTGATCTTTACCACCATGACGTTTATTCTTGCCAATGCGCCTTATCATTTTAATGATTTCCAAATTGGTTTATTTGGCATAGTTGGTCTGGCGGGTGTGTTTGCAACCCCTTGGGCGGGAAAACAAATTGCCAAAGGATTGGAAAATAAAGTTGCACTGATTTGTATGTGGTTTTTGGTACTTGCATGGATTCCACTATTTTTTGCTCAGCAGTCTTTGCTGGCTTATGCAGGAGGTGTGATTTTGGCTTATTTTGGTTTATCGGCCTTTCATGTACTTAACCAAAATCTGGTCTATCGAATTTCAACACAAGCACGTTCTCGGATTAATTCTATTTATATGACACTGTATTTTGGTGGTGCTGCACTGGGTTCGTTGGTTGCGGTCTACACATGGAAACACTGGGGATGGAGTGTCTGTGTGGTTGTGGGTTTAGCCATGGCAATTCTAAGTTTTATAATTGACCGAATAGATTTTTATGTAATGAAGAAAACAGTAATAAAAGATTGATCCCACGCAGTACCTTATGCTGTAAACAAAGCAGTGCTCAATTTTGGCTTAGAACGCAAGCCATTTATGAAATGTCATCAGACCCTAAGCCCTTTGAGGGCTTAGTCTTTTTATTACTTTCGTATGATCATCAGAGTTGCTGTCGCAAAAGCATAAATTTTACCATTTTCATCCACAATTTTACCTTCTGTAGTAATGATATTACGTCCAGCATTAATCAGTTCAGCTTGTGCGTAGTAGGCAGTATTGATCTGCATTGGCCGAATCATTTTCACATTGAGATCAATCGTGCCATAACCAACGCCATGTTCCAGCAAGGTATGCGCTGCACTTCCCGTTGCAGTATCTAAAGCAGTCGCACAAAAACCGCCATGGATTGTTCCTTGTATATTTCGATGCGCTTGACTTGGCGTAACCTTATACGTCGCTTTGCCTTTAGAAACTTCGATTAACTGCATAGGAATGGTTTGCGCCATAGGTGATGCTGAAATTTCACCATTTTTTAAAGCCGTTAAGAACTCAAGACCTGTGTATTGAGGGTTATCCATAAATCATCCTTGGAGTGTTAAGCGATCTAATTAACATACTATAAAAGTTTATTTTACGAAATAAAATTTTGCTATACAAAATTATTTTTTAATTAAATATTATGCTGGAGTTCTGAATTAATTAAATTTTATTGTTTAAATACAGCTTTTTATGTCGAATTATCATGTTTTGGCGATATTTTTAAATAAAATTATTTAATAAAAATGAAAATAAATTTTGCAATAAGAAATTTATTTGATATTTTTAAACAATCGTAAAATAAAATTGTCATCTAAGGGAAATCATCTCTATCTGCATCATCGGCAGAAGAATTGAAAGGGAAACACTATGCCTTTATACAAAGCACCACTGCGTGATATGCAATTTGTACTGCATGAAATGTTGCAAACAGAAGAAAACTACCAAAAACTACCAAAATATCAGGAAACTGTTAGTCGTGAATTGATCAATCAATATTTAGATGCCGCAGCAGACTTTTGTGAAAATGAGCTTGCACCCATCAATCAAAATGGTGACCAGGAAGGTTGTCACTTAAATCAAGGTGTCGTCACAACCCCAACGGGATTTAAGCAGGCATATCATAAATATACGGAATTGGGTTTTACCTCACTCACAGCAGATCCTGAGTATGGCGGTCAAGGTCTACCCACCTTATTGCGTATTGCAATTTCAGAAATGCTTTGTGGTTCTAACTGGGCTTGGGCGATGTATCCTGGCTTATCGCATGGTGCAATGCGTACCATTGAACATCATGGTACAGCAGAACAGAAGCAACAATTTTTAAGTAAACTGATTAGTGGCGTTTGGACAGGGACAATGTGTCTAACTGAGTCACATGCGGGTTCAGATTTAGGTTTGATCCGCACCAAGGCCGAACCAAACCCTGATGGAAGTTATGCAATTACTGGCGAGAAAATCTTCATTTCTGCTGGGGAACATGACCTGTCAGAAAATATTATTCATATTGTTTTAGCCCGACTACCACAAGCACCAGCGGGGACCAAAGGGATTTCACTGTTTATCGTGCCTAAATTTAACCTCGATGATGCAGGTGATTGCCAAGATCGTAATAATGTTATCTGTAGTGCGATCGAACATAAGATGGGAATTCATGGTAATGCAACTTGTGTTTTAAATTTTGATGGAGCCAAGGGCTATTTAATTGGACCTGAAAACCGTGGGCTAAATTGTATGTTTACCTTTATGAACACAGCACGTATTGGAACAGCTGTACAAGGGTTGGCGGCTTCGGAGATTTCATTTCAAGGTGCATTGAGTTATGCCAAAGAACGGTTGGCGATGCGTGCTTTATCAGGCGTAAAATACCCAGGTAAAAATGCTGATCCAATTATTGTGCATCCAGCTGTGCGTTCGATGTTAATGACGCAAAAAGCCTTTTCTGAGGGTGGTCGAGCACTGGCATATTTTCTGGCTCAGCATGTTGATATTGTTGAAACATCCAATGATCCTGAACAACAGAAAATCTCAGATGAATTGTTGGCATTTTTAACCCCGATTGCCAAAGCTTTTTTAACTGAATCAGGCAATGAAGCGGCAAAACACGGCGTACAAATTTTTGGTGGGCATGGATTTATTGTTGAACATGGCATGGAGCAAATTGTTCGTGATGCCCGTATCTCAACCTTGTATGAGGGAACCACAGAGATTCAGTCTTTAGATTTGCTGGCACGTAAGGTGCTCAAGTCGGATGGCAAACTATTAAAAAATATGACTGATTTAATAGAACAGTTTATTACAGCCAATCAATCAAATACCGTATTGGCAGCTTATCTGGAAAAACTGGCGGAACTCAAGCAACAGTGGCTGTCAATTACAGACAGTGTTGCCAAAAAAGCACAGCAAAACCCAGAAGAAATTGGCGCTGTTTCAGTTGATTATCTGTATTTCTCTAGCTATGTCGTGTTTGCTTATCTTTGGGCACGTATGGCGCAAGTAGCAGATGAAAAGTTAAGTCAAGCAACACCGGACGAAAAATTTTATCAGGCTAAATTAACCACAGCAAAATTTTTCTTTCAAAAATTATTACACCGTACCCAAAGCCATGCGGCTGCTATCGCATCGGGTGCTGAAGCGGTAATGGAATTAGAACAAGATGACTTTTCTTTTTAAGCAGGGTCAGGATGTTTTTTTATTTAAATGAGTAAAAATAAATGGATTTTCAACATATTTTGATTCGTCAGGAAAATCGGGTGGGCTATTTAACCTTAAACCGTCCCGAGGTGCTCAATAGTTTTAATGAGCAAATGCATCGTGAAATTGCTGCAATTTTAGACCTGTGGGCGGTTTCTACTGAGATTAAAGCCATTGTAATCTCTGGTTCAGGTAAGGGCTTCTGTGCAGGTCAGGATTTAAGAACGAGAAATAAAGAGGTGATAAGTGCAGCTGATTATAATGCAGGTGCTGCCTTAGAAAAATTTTATAATCCGTTAGTCATTAAAATTTCCAATATGGCTAAACCTGTTGTGGCTGCGATCAATGGCGTAGCGGCTGGTGCAGGGGCGAACTTGGCTTTGGCTTGCGATATTGTTGTGGCCAAGCAATCTGCTACGTTTATACAATCTTTTTGCAAAGTCGGTTTAATCCCAGATGCAGGTGGGACGTGGAATTTGCCACATCTGGTGGGGCTTGCCCGAGCCAAAGGTTTGACCATGTTCGGGGATAAGTTATCTGCCCAGAAAGCCTTGAGTTGGGGGCTTATTTGGGAGGTCTATGAAGATGATGCTTTTGACCAAAGCGTGATTGAATTGGCGGAACGTTTGGCAGAGCAACCAAGCAGTTCGATTTCGCTAATTAAAAAGGCCTTAAATACTGCCTCGCAAAATACTTTGGCTGAACAGTTACAGTTGGAACGAGAGTTACAGCGTATTGCTGGACAATCAGACAATTATAAAGAGGGTGTTGCGGCCTTTATCGAAAAAAGGAAAGCTAATTTTAATTGATCAAATCTATGCCTAATCATGTTTAACCAGTAAAAATTAACAAAAAAAGCACTCTTTTTGGAGAGTGCTTTAAAATAAGTAATCACTAGTTTTGATCGTTATTTACATGCTGGTTTTTAACCTTAGCAAACTAAATAGAGCTTTTATTTTTTATATATGAAGTAAGTCGCGAGAAGAGAAGGAATACCAAAATTAAGTAAAAATATTAAGAATTCTTCTTTAACCGCATATCCTGCTTGTATGCCCATATACATATTCCAGCTCATTGCTACAAACCAAATCAAGATGAACAGAATAAAAAATAATGTCTGGTTAAAGCGACCACGTAATATTCGACTTATAAAAAGAATTGCAAGGAGTAGCATTATACCGATGAGAATCGTATAGAAAGTTCGCATGTTGGGTCACCATATGAATTAGCGATTGTTTATATTTTTCATTCGTTGTACTGAAATTGCTTTACCACATTTGTTTTAACTTTATTTTATTGTTGAGCATAATACTTCCCTTATTTGGGTGACTTAATGATTAAAGTAGCGAATAAGACAACGATAACTGTTTTTAGTAGAAGAATAATGATATGAAACTAGGCATGTCTATTCGAATTTTCGAACAATCTAAAAGCTAATGGGCAATTTGATGTATGGTCAAGCTGTCAAAACTCAGACACAAAAATATAATTGTTTGATTATAAAATATTGCAATGCCACACCTTATATTCAAAGTTTAAATCCCTTTGCGTAGGCGCTGCCTAACTTTTCAGAGATGAAAAGATACCGTCTTAACTGTCAAGCAAATTATTTAAGGATTCATGCCTTATAATTTGCCTGATAAGGTTGTTGGTTTTTAAGAACACCATAGCAAAGATGAATTAACTTTCGCATAGCATCAGCAATCGCTACCATTTTAGTTTTCCCTTTCGCTAAGAGCCGTTCGCTCAACTCTTTAATGTGAGGATTGTACCGAGTTGCAACAATGGCAGCCATATATAAACCCGATCGAATTTTAGGTGAACCGGCTTTAGATAAGCGACTTTTTCCAAGCACAGAACTACCAGATTGTCTATGAATGGGAACTAAACCCACAAATGCAGCAGCTTGGCTAGCTTTTTCAAAAGAATGAGCACGTAAAAAAACAAGCATTAATAAACTGGTACGCTCAGCAATTGCTGGAATGCTTTCAAGAAGCTTTTGATCACGTT
>NZ_JBIMCW010000042.1:0-29322 GCF_048552295.1 Acinetobacter legionensis | reverse complement strand
AATCAAGTGCCTGATTTATCAGAAGTTTTATTTAACATCACCGCCGATGGATGTGCATTCTACAGCATTCCATTCCCAACACAACCCCTTTTTTTAATTATTTTAATTGTTCGAACAAATAATGTTCGTTTATCATATTTATTCACACTTTTTAATCAAATTTGCTTTAATACATATGCAATAACTACTGTTAGAATACGATTATGAAGTCTTTAATATAGCTATATCATTATCGACTACTTTTACTTTAAGAATATTTCAAGGAATTCTATGCGTCCTTATCATGTACTTTGGGCTTGTTTACTTAGCATTGGTCTGACTAGCCATGTATTTGCTCAAGACGAATTATCTGCTCAAGAGAATTCGGACAATGCTGTTTCTACAAACTCTGATTCAGATGATAAGTCGTCTCAAGAGAATTCTTCGGTACTAGAAAACGAAGCAGCTTCTAAACACCCAAGAATTGAAGCCCTTAGAGAGCTTAAAAACATCACAAAAAATGACTTAAAAGTGAATGCCAATGCAGCTCAACCAGATGCTGTAAAAGATCCACTACAACCATTGAACCGTGAAATTTATGCGTTTAATGACATGATCGACCGTAATGTTGCTCGACCTATTGCTGTTCAGTACAAAGCAAAAGTGCCTGGTGATGTACGTTCTTCATATAGTTTATTTCGTAAAAACTTAAGTGAACCATGGAATGCAGTCAACCAACTTGCTCAAGGGCGTTTTAGTCGTGCAGCCAAGTCTCTAGGTCGTTTTACCATTAACACCGTCAGCTCTTTAGGTTTAGCTGATCCTGCAACTCGCTTAGGTTTAGCAACTGAAGAAGAAAGCTTAGGTACCACATTAGGTTACTACGGTATTCCAAGTGGTCCTTATGTCATGCTGCCTATCTTAGGGCCAAGCACACTTCGTCACTCAGTTGATTATGTTGCTGAAGGTTATGCCAATCCGCTTACCTATCCAATGGATAACAACCATCAAACGGGTTTAATCTGGGGTAACCGTGCATTAGGTGGGATTAATACTCGTTCTAAACTTCTAGATGTGGAAAGTGTATTGCAAGGTGATCGTTACTCAGCAATTCGCGATATCTATTTACAACGTTTAGCATTCCAAATCGCTGAGAAAAAAGGCCGTGGACAGGAAGCTGTGGCGTTTGTAGATGATGACGAGGATGATAGCAATAGTCCTGCTGATACAAACGCAGACAAATAACCACAATATTTTGTTAAACTTATTTGCTAGTAATTCATATGGTTTTACTAGCATTGTGGTGTCATCTATAGTAAATCTACTGGATAATGCTTTTATACCGATTAAGGATCATTCATTTCTTCTATGTATTTCATTCAACCCAGTCGCCAAATTTCAAGCTTAGAACAAGTATTAGATACGCTTCCTAGCTTGCAGATGATTACCATTGAAGACATTCATCGTTATGATCCAACAATTATTGCAATTGCAGACGTCCACGATTTTTTACAGTACCAATGGACTTTGCCTACCATTGTGATTGCGCAAGAAAATGAAGGAAGCGAACTTTCCCAAGCATGGGAGCTTGGCGCCCTTGCGGGTTGGATCTGGACCAAGCTTCCCGCCAATCTTGAAGATTCTTTATTAAAAATTGATGCGCAATATAAACGTAATCAAGATAGCCGTGATTTACCTTCTGCCGCAGAACTACAAAAAAAACTTCTTCCAAATCCAATTGAACTACAAAACTATAAAGTTGAGACGCTTTTCCAGCCTTCTGCGTATTTGTCTGGTGACTGGTATGATTACTGGAAAATCAGTGATAAAGAAATCATGTTCTATTTGGCCGATGTATCGGGTCATGGGGTAACCAGCTCTTTACTGACATCTTGGATGGCTGCCTTTCATGGTCGCTCGAAAACACCAAGAGAATTGATTAAAAAACTCAATGGTATGCTGGTTCAAGAAAATATTGAAAAACATATCACAATGTTGGCTGGCATTCTAAATCTAGAAACACATGCTTTAAAATGGTCAAGTGCAGGGCATTACCCTCCCCCCATTATTTTTGAACCCAACCAAGCCCCTCGTGTTTTGAATACCAGCAGTTTTCCTTTAGGACTCACCGAAGACTTAGAGGTTGAAGAGTTTCAATGTACCTTAACTAAGCATGCGCGGTTTATTATTTGTTCTGATGGTGCCCTTGAACCATTCTCGGGTGGTTTGAATGAACAGTTCTCACAATTGGTCTATCATTTGCAAAATCAATCATTCCGTGCACCAGAACATGTAGCAGATGACATAGCAATCCTCAGTCTCCGCAGAATGAATTAACAATATAATCAAACATATATAACAAATTAGACTAATAACCTATACGCAAACGCTTGAGTATAGACTTGCGCTATGTGATAATTTTCCTATCCTTCTCTGCAAATGGCATTTATATGTCAACAGGTCATGTTGAATATGCAAGCTTGAATGGAACGCATATTTTCAAACTTATTGGTGAAGTGCGAGCCCAATCTTGTATTAGTTTAGACAAACTTTTGGCAAGGATTGAACAACAAAAAAACGTCATTGGCGCAATTGTTGATTTAACCCAAACCACATTTATTGATAGTACAGTTCTTGGAATACTTGCCAAGCTTGGCTTAAAGTTGAAACAAGTACACCACATCCAAGCGGTGATGCTGTCCACAAATCCAGATATTACCACTCTAGCCAATAGCATGGGCTTAGGGCAGGTTTTTGTCATTTTAAATTACTGTGGTGACCCTCAAGTGTGCACCAATGCTTTGATTGACGATAATGTTAATCACAGCACAATGCTGTGTACCGTTCTCGATGCACATAAAACTTTAATGAAGCTCAATGAAAACAACCAAAATATGTTCGAGCCATTAGTTAAACAACTTGAAAAGCAGCAAGATACTATGGAATGTGTATCTTCAAACCAGCAAAACGCTTAATCATCTCAAGATTGCTTTATCAGGGATAGCCCATGACTTTACTTTCCGTTGTTCAAATGAACTCTCAAAATGACATCGAAGCAAACTTCAGTGTGATTGAGTCGTTGATACAACAAAGTAAAGCTGATGGCGCTTCTTTGATTGTGTTTCCTGAAAATTTTGTCTGCTTTGCCGCAGGTAAACAACGGGAAACTGCTGCACGTTTTGAAGAAATTCAAAAGCGTTTAGAAAACTTAGCACATCATTATCAAATATGGATTGTTGCAGGGACTTTACCTTGCCCTTTCCGTCCAGATGGTTCAATTATTGCTGATGGTCGAGTTCGTACTGTCAGCCTATGTATCAGTCCAGAAGGCACTGAAGCACGTTATGACAAAATTCACTTGTTTGATGTACACGTGGGTGACGCTGTTGGCGGGTATCAAGAATCTCAGTTTTTTGAACCAGGCAGTGATGTTGTTGTCGCGAAAACACCTTTTGGACAAATCGGTTTGATGGTTTGCTACGACTTACGCTTTCCAGAACTTGCACTCACCTTGAGAGCGCAAGGTGCAAATATTTTGACTGCACCAGCTGCATTTACCTATACCACAGGCCAAATGCATTGGCAGTTATTACTTCAAGCACGTGCGATGGACAGTCAATGTCATGTTTTAGGTGCAGCACAACAAGGTTGGCATGGTGAAAAACGTCAAACCTGGGGACATGCTGGCGCAACTAATAGTCGTGGACAAATTTTAGCGATCACAGATGCAGAAGGTGCGCAATTGATGACAGTTCCTTTTAATTTGAATGAGCAGCGCTCAATTCGTGAATCAATGCCTTTAATGCAACATCGCAAATTGATGTCATTCTAAGTCCGTATTGCCATTAATGACTTTTATTTCCTGAACAAGACAAAACAACGTTATACTTGTGAGGCGTAATATCTTCACGAGACAAGCATGCAACAAGACTATTCAAACTTAAATCTTGATCATCAACTCTGCTTTCTTGTTTACTCTACAAACTTAGCATTAAATCAACTTTATCGTAAATTACTAACACCACTAGGACTGACCTATCCACAGTATTTAGTTATGTTAGTGCTTTGGGAAAAAGATGGTCTAACTGTGTCTGAAATCGGTGAAAAACTCTTTTTAGAATCATCTACGCTTACCCCCTTACTCAAAAAATTACAAAGTAATGGTATTGTTAACCGCGAACGTTCTACGAAAGATGAACGTCAAGTGATTATCAGCCTCACTGCTGAAGGTCATGCACTAAAATTAAAAGCCGTGGATATTCCATTAAAAGTTGCTCAAGCCAGTGCTTGTGATTTAGACAGCATTACTCAATTGAAAGATCTTCTTTCAAATTTACGCGAAAATATTTCAAACTAAAGTTATCAAATTTTACACAAACGCTACTTGTTTAAATATTTATATCGTATACGATATAATTGAACACAATCAAAAATGGAAGATTTCCGATGTCTTTAGAAAAAGTGGTTTATACAGCACATGCAAAAGCAACTGGCGGTCGTGATGGTCGTGCAACATCATCAGACGGAATTTTAGATGTTAAATTAGCAGTGCCTAAAGAAATGGGCGGGGCTGGTGGTGGTACCAATCCTGAACAACTTTTTGCAGCAGGTTATTCTGCTTGCTTCCTTGGTGCGATGAAGTTCGTTGCAAATCGTGATCATTTAAAAATTACCCCAGATGTTTATATCGAAGGTGATGTTGGTATTGGTCCAATTACTACTGGTTTTGGTATTCAAGTGACTTTAAATATTCATTTAGAAGGTTTAGAGCAAGAAGAAGCACAGAAATTAGTAGATGCTGCACATATCGTTTGTCCATATTCAAATGCGACTCGTGGCAATATTGATGTGACATTGAATGTGATTGTTTAATGCTATGATAAAACCTACCTAGAAGTATAAATTTATTTTTAGGTAGGGGTAATGCTTACTTTTATTTTTCTGGTTGGTTTTTTATGGACTGGGTAGAACTAAAAGATAAAATATATTATTGCGATGATACTCTAAGAGACCTTTATATATTCGATACTAATATTAAAGACCTAAAAAATCGACTGTCTTTGTAAATGAAAATTATACAATCAAATGGCTTAACCAGCAGACACAAAAGAATGAGAGCCAAATTAATTTTGAAGTCCTTCAAGAATGTTTAAATGACGCTCATAATCTATGTTCACATGCTAATCTCTATTTAGACAAAACTCAGATAAATAATCATTTTTTCTTAGTCGACAAAATTGAAAATGATATTAATCCAAATGATATTAATTCACTACAAGACCATGAAAAAATCATCAACTACATGATTTGTATTTCGAATTTAATAAATAAGCAGATTATTTTAACACCTGAGAACGAACCAGAAACTATACTTATAAAAGTAACTAAAGGCTCTGTAGAATTTATAGCTAAATTATAAAGCCTAAAGCATACTCTGAGAAAATTTTAAAAAGATAGATAAATAATTTTCAATTATTCAGCCGCTTCATTGGTAACACGTAAAACCTCTTCCATTGTGGTTTTACCCGCTAATACTTTACGTAAACCATCATCTCGAATTGAACCTGCATCTTTACGTGCATATTCTTCAAGCTCATATTCTGCTGCATTACCATGAATCAAACGGCGCATCTGCTCATCAATCGGCACAATTTCATAAATCGCAGTACGTCCTGTAAAGCCCGTATGGGAACAAAAATCACAACCATTCGGTACAGGTAGTTTTAAATTCGATTCTAAACTCACAGGTTTAAACACATCTTTTTCAAAGTCATCTGCTTCACGCCATGTATGACAATGAGAACACAATGTCCGAACTAAACGCTGGGCAATCACCCCAATCAATGAACTGGATAATAAGAAGGGTTCAATGCCCATATCTTTTAAACGGGTCACAGCACCAATTGCAGTATTGGTATGTAGCGTAGACAAAACTAAGTGACCTGTTAAAGAGGCTTGAACTGCGATTTCAGCCGTTTCCAAATCACGGATCTCCCCCACCATCACCACATCTGGATCTTGACGAAGCATGGCTTTTAACGCACGGGCAAAGGTCATATCCACTTTGGTATTCACTTGAGTCTGCCCAATCCCTTCAAGTTGATACTCAATCGGATCTTCAGCAGTGAGGATATTTTTAGAACCATCATTCAAATCAGAAAGCGCGGCATACAAAGTCGTCGTTTTACCCGAACCTGTAGGGCCAGTGACTAGAATAATGCCATGTGGACGATGAACCAATTGGGTTAAACGCTCATAGTCAGGCTTCATTAAACCCAAATGGGTCATGTTGAGTCGACCCGCTTGTTTATCCAACAAACGCATAACGACACGTTCACCATGCGACGATGGCAAGGTCGAAACACGGACATCCACCTCACGTCCTGCAAGACGTAAAGAAATACGACCATCTTGTGGAATACGTTTTTCTGCAATATCGAGTTTTGCCATAACTTTAATACGCGATACCAACAATGGCGCAAGTTCACGACGAGGCTGTACGATTTCACGCAATTGCCCATCTACCCTTAAGCGAACAGATAATTTCTTTTCAAAGGCTTCAATATGAATATCTGAAGCCCCGACTCGAATCGCTTCAGACAATAAAGCATTGATGAGTCGCACAATTGGTGCATCATCTTCCTGATCCATCAAATCTTCAGTTTCAGGAATCTGATCGGCCAGACTCAATAGATCAGGGTGATCTTCAAGACCAGCGGCAACCTGTTGTGATTCGCCCGTTTCACCTGCATAGCTTGAACTGAGCATGTGATTAAACTCAGTTTCATTACATAATTGATGTTGTGCTGTACGACCGAGATAGCGGCGGGCTTCCTGAATCGCAATTTGTGCGGTATCCTGACGGCGAACAATAAAAACTTGATCACCTTCATAACGCAACAGCACTCCATGCCGTTTTGCAAAACTATATGGTATTTGTAATTGTTTGAGAACTTGCATTACAACTTATATTAATGATTTAAATTGCTTTGAGTGTACTCTATGCTCATGACAGCGTGAAGTCTGTTTGTTAAAGATTTGATGATGATTTTATGAATGGGATAAACACTTTTGTCTAAGAAGAAAGAACATCTGGAACCAGAACTCCCTGATTTAAAGTGGTGGGGAGAACAACTGTTTGAATTGAACCAATCCAAAGCATGGCAATTTGGTTCTATGATGATGCGCATTACTCGTGGTCTGCAAGAATGGCGCTTGGAATATTATCGTCCAAAATTCCAATATGACTATGAACAGCAATGGCATAAAATCCATGATGTAAATTTTGGTTTTCCTGAACCTGTACATGTTGAACGCTATATGTTTCGCGAGACCCATAAAGCGTTTCAACTCATGCCCCGTTTAGCTGATCGCTCTGTAGTGATTCGTCCTGTCGATCCAATTTATATTCCAGCAGGCCAACGCGGTACACTCTACATCAGTACACCCCTGTGGATTTCAGGTTTTGTACAAGCTCAAAAAGAACCCTTATTTGATATTCCTGTAATTTTACCTAAGGATACATGGTTTGGCCCTGATCACCGCACAGGTGAAATGTGTTATGCCACCTCAGTCGATGGTCGTACCGAATTAAATTTATTACGTCCACGTGCCTTTCGTGCAGTGACACCGATTGATTTCCACAATGTCAGTAGTCATCAGCTTCGATTTGACCGTATGAATGTGCCTGTTCCTGCGCTACCTTTATTTTATAGTGAAAGCACAGGACGTTTATGGACATCACAAATCAAGGTCGTGTATGAAGGCAATGACCGCCCTGCCCGTGTAAGAATTGAAAATCGTACACCACCTTTGGCCGGCGAAGTGATTTATGTACATCCGCCACGCTCACCAGGTGGCGCTTTGTTCAATATGTTTGATTCATTTTTCTAAGGGATGAGGTAAAAATGGCTGAATCCAATATTCCCAAAGACATTGCCAATAGCCTAAAAGGCATCTTTACCAATGTAAATGTCGACCGCTTAAGTGAAATTGCTGTTGCTCTGATCCTCTGCTTTGTTGGTTTTGTACTGGCACGTGTTATTTCCAATACCTTTATCCGCACCATAGGTGCACGCTTTAATGCACATCAACGTTTGGTTTGGCGTAGAGGTATTTTTTATTTTATTTTCTTACTGTTTGTGATCGCCAGCTTAAAAGAAGCGGGCTTTAAACTCAGCGTATTTTTAGGCGCAGCAGGGATTTTAACTGTTGCATTGGGTTTTGCCTCACAAACTTCAGCATCGAATTTAATCAGTGGTTTATTTTTAATTGGCGAAGGTTCATTTGAAGTTGGCGATACAATTCAAATCACCCTGATTCGTGGACATACCATTGAAGGTGAAGTGATTTCCATTGACTTACTTTCCGTGAAGCTTTTGACCATGGATAATGTCTATGTGCGCCTCCCCAATGAGCAATTGATTCGCGCCCCTGTACATAATCTATCAAAATTCCCGATACGGCGATTGTCGATTACGGTTGCAATTAACTTTAATGAGAACATCAATAAAGTTCGTGAAGTTTTAATTGATGTTGCCAACGATTACCCGTTGGTTTTAGCAGATCCAAAACCACGTGTGACTGTTTCTGCCTTTGGAGAATCCTCCATTGAAATTTTATTTGCACTATGGTGTATGCAAGCAAACTATCTACAAGTCAAAGATGAAATTCATGAGTTAATCCGTAATCGTTTTGTGGAAAATCAGATTGAAATCCCTGTACCAAAAATTGGCTTTGTAGATCGTCCAAATCCAAATGAAGTTCTTCAAAATGAAGATATTGACGGTTATGCCAATAAACAGGAATTAAAATTAGAGCAACAACAAGATAAACAACTTTAAGCAGACAAAAGCGATAATCTAGAAAATAAGAGTCCCTCATTTATGATTGAGGGATTCTTATTTTCAATTACAAAATATTCATCAAGTTTTAAACCATGAGCTGATAAATTAATCACTTCAAAACAACAAAATGGACAATCACAATGCAACTCAATCACTATTTAAACTTTGAAGGTCAGACTGAAGCCGCTTTTAATTTTTATAAATCTGTTTTTGGTGGTGAATTTTCATTTTTAAAACGTTATTCCGAACTGCCCGATGTCCAAGTGCCAGACCAAGAGAAAAACTATATTTTACATGTTTCTCTGCCGATTAATGAATTTACTGTATTGATGGGTTCAGACACCAGCGAGCAGTTCTGTGCACCTAATAGTGCGCCATTTAGCAAAGGCACCAACCATTATATTTCGATCAACTTAGAAGCTCACGAAGCGGATGAAGCTCAGCGATTATTTACAGCACTCTCTGCCAATGGTCATATTGAAATGGCACTAGAACCTACATTTTGGGGTGCTTTATATGGTGCTTTCACCGATCAGTTTGGTATTCGCTGGATGGTGAACTGCCAACTGAATGAAGGATAATGAACAGAATATTGCGATAGCCTATTGATTGACAATGATATAGGTTATATTGCTATTACGATAACAACGTCATTTATAACAATATGATCACTGGTCTTACCCATACCCTTCTGATTATTTTAATCACACTTGCGATTTCTTTTATTGCTTGGCAGCAACGCAATGTAATGAATCGTTTGATTTTCAATGTTTCAGCGATTAAGCATGGTCAATATGATCGCTTTTTAACCCATGGTTTTATCCATAAAGATGGTATGCATTTATTTTTCAATATGTTTACCTTGTACTTCTTTGGGCGAAATGTTGAATGGTTTTTCCGTGATTACTTAAGTGGTATGGGCTTTGTCTTATTTTATTGTAGCGCTATCATCATTGCTGCAATCCCCAGCTATTTGCATAATCGAACCCTAAATTCCTACCGAAGTTTAGGGGCTTCGGGTGCCGTTAATGCAGTATTATTTAGTGCGATTCTGTTTAATCCTTGGGGCATGCTTTATATCTATATTTTACCTGTGCCCGCGATTATTTTTGGGACGATTTATTTATGCTTTAGCCTGTATGCGATCCGTTCAGGACATTCTCCATTAATCGATCACCGCGCGCATATTACCGGTGCAATCTATGGTTTCTTATTTCCTTTACTATTAGAGCCATCATTAGCTACAGCATTTTTCTATAAATTTATTAATTCACCATTATTCTAGATAAGGTCTTAATAGAACTATAATGTTTTGATCGTCAAAGATATCTGGATATAACTGTGTAAAATCAGGTAATCGACTACGCATTTCAATTTTTTGTGATTCTGTCCACTGTACGCCATATATTGCATATTTCAAATTTTGTAAATTTTGGCGAACATAAGAACCTAACAGCTGTTGGTCTTCGATTGTTTCAATATAGTCATGTTGTTTAACATACCAATATAGTTGATCCGCAAAATTACTGCCGTTAACCAATTCCAGCCGTTGATGGAAACTGATTCCATCATCGATGAATGACGAATAGTGAATAAGCTCATCTAGACTAGGTTTTTCACTCAAGTATTTTTTTGCTTTTGACAAGTGATAGAAATGTAATTTCCGCCCCATTTTTCGACAAAAACTAAAATATTGATCTATTTCAATATACTTTTGTTTTAATGCTAAAGATAAGATTGAATCTACAATTAAGGGTTGATTGACTTGCTCAATAATCGTATAAAATTCAGTTAGATCACCTTTTAATAACATCCATTGATGTGCACGAATCCTTACCTCAAATGTAGATAACTGCTCAACTGGGTGTGCCTTAAAATACATTTCAAAATTAAAGTTTTTTGATCTTAAAGCAAAATAGGCATAATCCATAATCGTAAGAAATTTACTATGCCAAAATAAGATTAAATCATCTGTAGTGAGTACATCTTTCTGGTATAAAAAATCAAATAAACGATATTGCACATCTCTATTGGAACTCTGCTTCAATTGATACAGAACTTCTTCATCAGTTTTGTGTTGAATCAACTGCTTGAGCCAAAAAGCTCGGATATGTTGATCTTTGGCTAATCCACAGAATTGAAGTAACTCGTATTCTTCTATCCATTGATATTGAAGAATAAATTTTAATAAAATACGAGGAAGTTTACCTTGTTTATTTATTAAAGTTTCTGAGAGGTAAACTCTATTGCTCGCTACTTCCGATAGCAATAACTTTAACGAATCACTATCTGTTCGATCTCGATTTTGCAACATTGAAATTTCAAAAAAATAATCACTACAAAGCTGAGAAAATTCAGGTCGTTGACTCCAACGCACAATATGTTCTGCAGCCAAATGACGATTTACTTCAACATAATCACTAAGGCGATACAATAAATGTGGAAAAAGCTCTGGTTCAAAACATTGTTGAAGCTTTTTCAACATTTTCTGTCTTGTGTAACCATCATAACTTTTTAGTTTTAATAATGAATTTTCAAAGTCTGTAAGCTCTTTTCCATTAAACCTATATGTATAATCATCTATATCTGGACTGCTTTGAGTATTTTGAACAACAGACTGAGTTACCGTATTTACAATAACTTTCTGCTGATTTTCTTCAATTTTTACAGGAGGCAAAGATTGAGACTGTTTAAAAAAATTTTTGAAAAATTGCCACATAAATAATGTATTAAATAATAATTTAAGTTAGTAATAACACAGATTTAAGTACAAATTCCACATAACGCTTTAATATTCAAAAATTAAGTAGTCATCTTAAAAGAATTCTATCTTGAGAGAATAAATATGACTAACTCAATTTCACCAATACTATAAAAGCTGAATCCTTAGACCCAACTTTTATATTCTTAACATTTGAAATTAATGTTGATCAAGTCGAAATGAGGTCATGGTTAATGAACCAGCGACGGCTTGATCATTAAAAATATGTAACTCATCTTTCTCTTCCTGCAAACCTAATGCGTATAACATTGGATAATAATGATCAGGTGTGGGGATCGACAATAAAAACTCAGCACCTTGCTTTTGCCAGTCAATTAAAGCTTGATGGTTATGCGTCGCTAAGAAATTTTTCATCTTTGTATCAGCTTCTAAAGCCCAATCATAACCATAATAGTCATCAAATTTATCAAAGGCAATTTTGCTCAGGTTATGTACGAGATTACCACTGGCAACAATCAATACCCCTTTACGACGTAACTGCGCCAATTGTTTAGCCAAGTCATAATGATATTGGGCACCTTGACTATAGTCGACACTCAATTGAACAACCGGAATATTGGCTTGTGGAAATACATGACATAACACCCCCCATGTTCCGTGATCTAATCCCCAACTATGATCATGATGAACTTCTATACTGTGAATTGCTTCAGTTGTTGTCTCAACCAAAGCTTTATTTCCAGTTGCAGGATATTGCACATCAAACAAAGCTTGAGGAAAACGACCAAAATCATGAATGGTTTTCGGTTGTTGCATTGCAGTGACGGCAGTACCACCTTGGGTAAGCCAATGTGCGGAAATACATAAAATTGCTGTGGGCTGTACGTCCATTTCTGCACCAATGCTGTTCCAAGTACGGGTAAAATCATTGGTTTGAATCGCATTCATGGGTGAACCATGTCCCAAAAATAGTACAGGCATGACTTCAGTATTGGGTAAAGTTGCGTTCCAGCCTTTGAGTAGCGATAAGTCACCCATTGTTTGATTTAACATTTCATCCACCATGAATCATCTTTGTTTAATTATCTGCTGTTCATTGTTGTAGATATATAGACTTTTCCAGCCTACAACATTGCAAAAATGCAACGATGAAATTTTTATCAATAGTTTTAATCAGAGAAAGGTTTTACTAACAGATGATCTTATGTTGAATCAATATTGATTTGGGTACGATACAGATAAAGCCGAATACCAATTTATATCGTTCATATCATATTCATAATAAGCAATGGCTACACCAGCTTTAACTTGAGAACAATAAAAAGCCGAACTTTCGTTCGGCTTTCATTTCAAAATTAGTACTTAATACAATCAAGCACCTGTTTGATAATGTGCTTTTGGTACAGCTGTAGAGGCTTGGTAAGGATGAGTAAAATCACCTAAACCTGCTGCTGCCTCATGGATATCTTTACCTTCTTTCACAACAAAAGTATCGAAACCAGAACGCTTCATATAGTTCAAAACATCTTTAAACACATCGCCTGTTGCCCGAAGATCGCCTGTATAGCCTTGGCGACGTAACAACGCAGCAAATGAATAACCACGACCATCATTAAAACCGGCGAAATCAATAAAGATCGCATCTAACTGATCTAATGGAAACGCATTGGTTTCAGGTGAAGCATCTACGGTAAGAAATAGTGCTTTTTTCCCCGTCACATTCGCAAGCTGATCCAGCTGCTCAACGGTCAACAACACATCACCTTGTGGCAATACTCCATCTTCAGCAATGATTTGATAGGTATTGTCTGCAACAGTGCCATCTTTAGAGAGGACTTGAAGTGCGGTATTAAGCATATGCGCGCTCCTTAAAAGGTTGAATACCCACTCGGCGATAAGTTTCAATAAATTCTTCACCTTCGTTACGAAGATCAAGATAAGTATTTAAAATTTCATCAATAATGTCAGGTACAGATTCTGCTGCAAATGATGGTCCTAAAATATCACCAATTGAAGCGTCATGGTCTGCATTTCCACCCAAGGTAATTTGATAGAATTCAGCGCCTTTTTTATCCACACCCAAAATCCCAATATTGCCGACATGGTGATGACCACAAGCATTCATACAACCTGAAATGTTTAAGTCGATATGACCTAAGTTATAGACTGTATCTAAGTCATCAAAACGACGTGTAATAGCTTCAGAAATTGGAATAGATTTCGCATTTGCCAATGAACAGAAGTCACCGCCTGGGCAGCAAATGATATCGGTAATAAAACCAATATGTGCACGAGCAAGATTATTCTTTTCAAGCGTTTGCCACAATTCAAATAAATCTTTCTGTGGTACATCAACCAATGAAATATTTTGTTCGTGTGTGGTCCGTAATTCACCAAATGTATATTTGTCTGCAAGATCTGCAATCAAATTCATTTCTTCAACAGTCATATCACCTGGTGCAATACCCGCACGTTTTAGTGAAATAGTGACAATACGATAGCCTGCAACTTTATGTGCATTGGTATTAATATTGAACCACTGTTTAAACTTTGGATATTCAGCAAATAAGCCACTGAAATCTTCATCTGCATAATTTTGATAATCAAACGGCATAAACTCTTCGTCTAATTTTTGCAAAATTTCAGGTTGAACTTTCAAGGTTTTAATTGTTTCAGCAAATTCAGCTTCAACTTTTTCAGCAAAAACTTGTGGTGTTAATGCTTTAACCAAAATTTTAATACGAGCTTTATATTTATTGTCACGGCGACCATGCAAGTTATAAACACGCAGAACCGCTTCTAAATAAGCAATTAAATCTTCACGTGGCAACCACTCACGAATCATAGAACCAATGATAGGTGTACGACCTAGACCACCACCCACTTTGATTTTATAACCCAACTCACCCGCTTCATTACGAGTTAAATACACCCCAATGTCATGGAATGAAGTTGCTGCACGATCAATTTCTTCAAGTGCAGAAACTGCAATTTTGAACTTGCGTGGTAAAAATGCAAACTCAGGATGGAATGTAGACCACTGACGAATCAATTCACATGTTGGGCGTGGGTCTGCAATTTCCCCAGCAACGACACCAGCATATTGGTCAGTTGTGGTATTACGGATACAGTTTCCTGAAGTTTGGATCGCATGCATCTGAACAGAAGCTAAACCTTCTAACATATCAGGCACATTTTCTAGCGCAGGCCAGTTAAACTGAATGTTCTGACGTGTCGAAACGTGTGCATAACCACGATCATATTCTTTGGCAAGCTCTGAAACTTTACGCAATTGTTTAGAGTTCATTAAACCGTAAGGTACAGCAATACGTAGCATTGGCGCATAACGCTGTACGTATAAACCATTTTGTAATCGTAATGGACGATACTCATCTTCAGTGAGTTTTCCAGCTAAATAACGTTCCGTTTGATCACGGAATTGTGCAACACGTTCATTGATCAGTTGCTGATCGAAATCAGTATATAAATACATGGCGTACAGCTAGTAGTTTCATTATAACGATGCACAATATAACGAGTATTGATCTATCAAAGAAATGCTTTTTTTCCATATTTTATAGCGATTTTATTGATAAGCATTGTGCAAAGATCGAATTGGCAATGCTTTACGGGCAAAGCATACTTTTATTACGTTATGGATGTTTTTCTTCATTGCTTATCTTTATTTCAGATAATAAAAAGAGCATATCGAATATGCCCTCTCTTTAATCACAGCTGTCATCCCAATACTGAACTTGTTCAACCCTGTAGTTTATTGATCTTATACAGGATTGATTAAGATCAATGCCCAAAGCTGAGTTTAGCGATTTTGAATTAATACTCTGGTTTCTGCTGCTCATCACTATTTTCTAATTTATCTTCGGCAATTTTTGCGACTTCATAACCTGCAAATGCGCCAGCTGCTTTTTCTAGCAAGCCAGCATCAGGATCTAACTTATCGACACTTTGCTCAGCAATCACTGCACCTGCAATTTTACCTAACTCGTCTAATAAACCACTCATTGATCATACTCCGCAGTGTTTTGTTTGAGTTTCAAGTCTATGCATACTTGCTGAAAACATTGCGAAGATTCTGTTGTTACACTGACTAGATTATGAGAGAGCAATGCAATGATTGATGTCAATTTTTTAAAATTAAGATCCGCTTAATCTTTTAAGGCTGCAATACAACGCCCTTTTAAGCAGATCAAACGATGACAATTCAGATGGTCAAATAGGTATTCTCCCAAACACTTTGGTCAAGCTCTGCATTAAAATCAGCATTCAAATCTACTTCAACCAATTGCACATAACGGCCATATACCTGATCTATCGCCAGACAATCATCTACCTCTAAAACTCGATCGGTATGTGGCTTTTGCCAATGCCCTGCAAAATACTGTTTACCCTTGGCTTTCGCTTCAATCGCATCTTGAGCAACAATCAGGATATAGCGGTGTAACTCACCAAACTCATTTGCATCATAGCCGCCTAAATTAATCAGCCAAAGCTTCTGATCTGATACATTCGGTTGCGCATCAGTAAAATGTATTTGATATTTTTTATTTTCAAACACTAAAGCCTGTAATTTTTGCCATGCGTCGATGTGTAAACCCTGTTGCTCACCAAACCACGCATTTTTTAATTGAGGATAAACCTCTTCAAGCGAATCGCCCACGGCAAGCACCACATCATGAACCTCAACATTGGCACGTGCATGACGGCCACCCAGCATAACAATAAATAAACTAGACATATTCAGTCACTAAGTTAATGTTTGAACAAGTTTTAATAATAAAATCCCACCCACAGATAATATGGCATTATTCAAAAAATGAATGAGTAATACATGCCAAATATTGCGTGTCCACAAATAGATCAGATTTAAAAATAAACCTGCACTCATAAAGCTGATTGTCGAGATTAAATTTCCATCAAAATTATAATAATGGATCAGACCAAATAATATAGAGTTCAATATAATCAGTACAATGCGCCATAACCACGCTTGGATAAATAACTTTTGCAATAAAGTATAGCGAAACACAATATCTTCTAAAAGCGCAGTAAATAGTGGACCCAAGCTAATGATCAACAGACTGAGAAAAGGAATATATTCAGGGTCAATCAGGTCTTTTTCTTGTGTACTCGACCCAAGGGGTAAAAGCTGACGTGTCAATGTGATTACTACTTGTAACACGATTGCACCAACCACCACCAAGACACTTGAGCGCCAAAAGGCCTGTTTATACTTTTGCCAATGTGTAAGCAACATATCCTTATATAAGTAGCACACTAAAATAAATAGCACGCCTCTTAAAATGGTATCACCCAGACTAACAGCTATCGAGATTCCAAAGATTTTTTCTAAAATAAAGCCATTTAAAATAATTAAAGGGATGATACAAATCGCAAATGTGTCTTTCCATCCCCAGACAATTTTTTCAGGAAAAGGTTCAGCTCGAACCCGTTGTAAAAAACACATATAAAAAATTAACCGATTATTTTCATTAAATTTTGGGTAATTTAGCTCATGATTTCCATGTGCTTTTTGTAGAGTTTCCCCATGATCCTGTCTAGTCCAGAAATAAAAAAGCCTCTATAAAAGAGGCTTTTAAATTGATCGAGTAAGATGAATTACATCTCGACCATTTCAACACCATCAATACGTGCAACAGTCATTAAATCTTTATCACCACGACCCGATACCGTCGCAATAATAATTTGATCCTTTGACATTGTTGGCGCAAGTTTAGTCACATAGGCCATTGCATGTGAACTTTCAAGTGCAGGAATAATCCCTTCAATATGGGTCAAATCACGAAAGCCTTGAAGTGCTTCTGTATCATTAATTGGCACATAATTCACACGATGCATGTCTTTTAAGAAACTATGTTCAGGACCCACACCAGGATAATCCAAGCCTGCTGAGATTGAATGTGTTTCAATAATCTGACCTTGCTCATCTGACATTAAATAAGTACGGTTACCGTGTAAAACACCAACATGGCCTGCATTTAATGGCGCAGAATGTTTTCCTGTTTCAATGCCTAAACCCGCGGCTTCAACACCGTACATTTTGACATCTTGATCATTTAAGAATGGATAGAACAAGCCCATTGCATTTGAACCACCGCCGACACATGCAACCAAAGCATCTGGTAAACGACCTGCTTGCTCTTGAATTTGTTTACGTGCTTCACGACCAATAATCGATTGGAAATCACGTACCAATTGCGGATATGGATGTGGACCTGCAACTGTACCAATCACATAGTAAGTAGAATCTACATTGGTTACCCAATCACGCATCGCTTCGTTCATGGCATCTTTTAACGTTTTAGAGCCACTTTCTACAGGAACAACCGTTGCACCAAGCAAACGCATACGATAGACATTCATGGCCTGACGTTTTACATCTTCCGCCCCCATGAATACCACACATTCAAGACCTAAACGTGCTGCAATTGTTGCAGTCGCCACACCGTGTTGACCTGCACCTGTTTCCGCAATAATACGTTTTTTGCCAGAAAGCTTCGCAAGTAGCGCCTGACCAATGGTGTTATTGACCTTATGTGAGCCTGTATGATTTAAGTCTTCACGTTTAAGATAAATTTGCGCACCACCCAACTCTTTCGACCATCGCTCAGCATAATAAAGCGGACTAGGACGTCCGACATAATAAGCGAGATCACGGTCGAATTCTGCCAGAAACTGCGCATCATCTTTCATACGGAAATAGAGTTTCTCTAAATCCTCTAAAGCTGCCATTAAAGTTTCTGACACAAAACGTCCGCCATGGATACCGAAATGCCCGTTTTGATCTGGGAATTGGGTATAGTCAATCACACTATTTTGTTGATTACTTTGCTGATCCACGTTGGACTCCTTGCATAAATCGTTCTACGAGTTGTTGGTCTTTGATACCTTTTGCGGATTCTACACCTCCGCTGACATCGACTGCATACGCTTGAGTCGTTTGTATAGCGTCTTCAATATTTTCAGGTTTTAAACCACCTGCCAAAATTAAAGGAATATCGAGTTTAGGGAATTGAGACCAGTCAAAACTGTGTCCAGTCCCTCCTTTCAGTTCAGGATGCCATGCATCTAAAAGCATAGCACTTGCGCCAGCCTGTTGGTATTGCTGAATTGTCGTAATAATATCTGAATTTTTTGCATCGGGTTTAATCTGAATCGCTTTATACCAACGACGCTTATTATACTGTGCGATCTGCTGACATTGTTGTGCGGTTTCATCACCATGAAACTGAATGATATCCAAAGGCACCTGCTCTAATACTTGTGCAATGTTTTGTGCACTGGCATTGACAAATAATCCAACAATGTTGATATACGGTGGGATCAGTTGTGCCAATTGCTGAGCCAATTCAATCGTGACATAACGTGGACTAGGTTCATAAAACACAAAACCAATCGCATCTACACCTGCTTGTACAGCAGCTTGGATATCTTGGGGTCGTGTAATCCCACAAATTTTGGCACGGGTACGCATAGCTTTGAACTCGAATTTGTTCAGATCAAACTGATTTTTTCAGTATTTTAAGCAAATCATTGTAAAGCAAATTTATTCACTTGCGTTAAAGTTCAATAGGATTATCTGTTTTACATTGTTTATACACTAAACAAACTTTATACTGCACACAAATGCAACAAGTCTAGCTTAAGGCTTTGGGAAGTTGGTGAAAATCCAACACTGCCCCCGCAACGGTAAAATGAAAATATTATTCTTTATAAGTCAAAAGGCTTACACCACTGCAATGTTTTGTGGGAAGGTGGAATAATCTGAATCACGTTAGGTTCTATATTTAAGTCCGGATACCAACTTGTTGTGCCCTTAAACTCAATCATTCACGGGGAGTGAATGTATGGAGCATATCATGTCTGTTATTTTTAAACCTACTGCACTTGTAGGTGCTGTCGCTATTGCGATGGGGTTATCTTCTACTGCTTTTGCAGAAAATCAAAATCTGACTTCTGACTCGACAGCATCATTGTCACCAATTGTTGTGACTGCCACTCGTTCAGAAGAAAACCTTAAGAATGTCCCTGTTCGACTCACAGTTATTGAACAAAAGACAATCGAACAAAACCCTTTACTCAATGTATCTGATGTTATTCAGCGTGATCCCTCTGTTTACATTAAGCAAAGTGGCGGTATTGGACAAGTTTCAGAAATTGCACTTCGTGGTACGAAAGCTGTACATACATTAGTTTTAAAAGATGGCGCTCGTTTAAATAGTCAAAATGAATTAGGCCCTCTATATCCTGCTTTCTTAGATACAACAGACGTTCAACAAATTGAAATTTTGAAAGGTCCTGCATCTGTTCAGTATGGTAGTGATGCAATTGGCGGCGTTGTTCAACTTATTTCAAAAAAACCTGTAAAATCCGGTGCGGAAGTAACCGGTATTTATGGTGAAAACAATACTTATAAAGCGATTGCCAAAGCTAATTTAGTGACCGAGCAAGGCTTCTATGCACAGGTCGGTGGTCAACGTTTAGAAAGCGATGGAACACGTATCTTTGAAAGCCAACCTAAAAATGAAAAAGCAAGCTATGACCAAAAAGGCTACAATGCCAAATTTGGTTATTCACAAGAAAACGTAGTTGATGCATATGCTTCGATTAGTGAAAATAAAGGCACAAATATTTTTAGTAATGACTATGTTGTCAATACTGCACCACGCGAATTTGAAAACCGTGTAATCAATGCCAAAGTTGCTTATAATATTTTGCCTGATTTAATTTTAAATGCGCAGTATGCAAATGTTCAAGATAAACAGAATGTTCCAGCTTATGCATCTCACTATAATACCGAAAACAATCAAGGTGATTTAAACTTAAAATGGAAATTCACACCAAATCAAAATGTCTTGGTTGGTGCAACCTATAACGATGCGAATTATAAAAGTAATACCATCTTGAAAAATGATCAAAGTGTGAGTAGCACAGGTTACTATTTACAACACCAATTCAAAAATGAGTTGTTTGATACCCAAGCTGGTATTCGTGTAGAAGATAATGAGCGTTTTGGCACTCATACTGTAGGACAAGGTGCTGTACGTTATCATTTCTTACCTAATGCAAGTGTATATGCCAATATCGGAAGTGCTTTTCGTGCGCCAACCTTAAATGAGCTATATTCACAATGGGGTGGTAATGAAAAATTAGAGCCTGAAGAGAGTACCTCTTATGAACTTGGCTTTGACTACGACTTAACCTCAAATATTAGTACAAATCTTTCTGCATACCATACCAAAATTAAAAACTTGATTATTTATAATTACCCTGCTGGTAATGAAAATGTTGATAAAGCTAAATTTACGGGTGGTGAAGCAGAAGTTAAATGGCATCAAGATGATTTGTTCCTTTCTACCGCATATGCTTATGTGAAGACAGAGAATGACAAAGATGGTAATGAAATTGCCTATCGCCCTCGCCAAACGCTCACTTTAACCACAGGTTTAGAAAATACAACGTATGGTATCAGTGCTTCATTAATTGCGCGTGCTAAAGCATATGCAGATGCTGCGAATAAAACTCGCGTTCCAGGTTATGCAACCGTGGACTTAAATGCTTATTGGAATGCAACGCCAAATGTTAAAGTATTTACCAACATTCAAAATGTAGGTGATGTTGAGTATCGTGAAGTATTCAATAATTATCCAACACAAGACTGGTATATCAATAGTGGGCGCCAAGCTTCAGTGGGAGTAACTTTCCGCTACTAAAAGCGACACCCAAAAAAATATCTAAAACAGCGCAGTTTATGGATAATGTTTTGACCGACATTATCCTTTTTTATTCTTTATCTTTTCATTTTTATCTAGGACAAAATTATGGGACATCGTTTAAGTAAAATTTATACCCGTACAGGCGATTCAGGCACCACAGGATTAGGAGACGGTTCTCGCGTAGCGAAAGATGACTTACGTATTACCGCTCTCGGTGATGTAGATGAACTAAATTCTATTGTTGGTGTATTACGTTCACAAATTTCAATGAGTAACATCGTTGATAAAGCCCATTGGGATAAATCACTGAGCTTGATTCAACACTGGCTATTTGATTTGGGTGGTGAAGTCTGTATTCCCAACTACAACTTACTCCAACCTGTTTGTGTTGAATTCCTTGAAAAGGAAATCGACAAAATGAATGAAGACTTACCAATGCTCAAAGACTTTATTCTACCCTCTGGAACTTTAGCATGTAGTTATGCACATCAAGCACGTGCTGTATGTCGTCGAGCAGAACGCAGCTTAATGACTGTACACAGTCGTGATCAAAATATTCAAGCAACTGCTCTACAATTAATTAACAGATTATCCGACTGGTTTTTTGTAGCTTCACGCACCTTACAACGCGCAGAAGGCGGTAGTGAAGTGCTTTGGCAAAAGAACATCAATGACACGATTTAACGATAAATCACTGTCTAAAAGTAAATTTTTAACAGTATGATAAAGTCAAGTTATTGCTAAAAGTAAGACTTAAACGATTACCAGACAGATGAAAATGAGTATGTGAGTTCATTATGAGAATTATCGGACATCGTGGCGCGCGTGGTGAAGCACCTGAAAATACCGTAGCTGGATTTCAATATATTCACGATTTAGGTATCCGTGCAGTTGAATTCGATGTTCGACAATTAAAAGATGATGAACTCATTATCATGCATGATGATAATTTTTTAAGAACAACTGGAATAGATCAAGCACTGTATGATTTAAACAGCGCTGAATTAGCGGCCTATAACCAAGCCAATATCTGGATGGATTGGGAAAAACAAATTACCCCAACCTTAAGCCAAAGCCTAAAGATTATGCAGGACTTTGAGCATATTGAAGTTGAAGTGAAAGCTGTAGAAACATTGCAACACGCTGAAAAACTCATCATCGAATTACAAAAACAACTGCAAGGTTTTGAAAATGTTGCGGCGATTACCAGTTTTGATTTAAAAATACATCAAGCCTTACAACAGCAAAACTCAAGTTTTAAACGTGGTCTACTGATTGAAGATGACATCCAACAACGTGCAATCGAACAAGCATTACAACTGGGATGCTGCCAGATTGGATGGATGAATCAATTGGCAACAGATGAGCTCATTCAAGCAACCCAGCGTGCAGGTTTGGACATCAGTGTTTGGACCGTCAATGATATTGAGCGCGCTAAGCATTTAAGAGATTTGGGGATCAATGGATTAATTACAGATTTCCCCAAAATGATGCAGCTTGCCTTAGCACAAATTCAATAACTCAAATCCATTTAATAACACAATAAAGTAGAATTTTATTTTGAACTTTAGAGGGTTTCAAAAATTAAAATTTAACTTGAGAATCAAGCGTCTAAACCCTTAAAAATCAAATTGGATAAGACAGAAAAATTCTTACACTATTTTGACATTTAAATACGACGTTTTAACCATTCATTTTTTTCGATCAAACCGCTAGAATTCATGTTTTATTCTGTTACTGTTTTATACAATACAGATGTACACTAATACTAGTGAACACATGTTCGCCCATGATAATATCTGTGAAAGTATAGCCTAGAAAAATGCTGAAGCTATGCGTTTAACTTTACCTGATAAAGGTTCTTAGGAGTGCTGTTGGAGATGAATGCTCCCCTACCCAAAGCCCCAATAAATTGGATCGGTGTTTTTGCCTTGGTGTTTTTACCCCTTGTGGCAGTAATTGCGATCCCTTTATATGCCTACCACCATGATTTTAGTGCGGCAGCTTGGATTAGTTTATTCGTTTTACTCGGTCTCAGTAGTTTAGGTATTACTGCAGGTTATCATCGCTTGTGGGCACATCGTGCATACGAAGCGACTTTACCACTTAAAATCATTTTGATGATCATGGGAACTTTTGCTGTTCAAAACAGTATTTTGTTCTGGGCTTCTGGTCACCGTACACATCACCGCCATGTGGATGATGTAGATCAAGATCCGTATTCGATTAACAATGGTTTTTGGTACGCTCATATTGGCTGGATGTTACGTAACTATCCCGCTTCTGAATCAAATTATAAAAATGCACCTGATTTGTTGAATGACAAAGTGGTTATGTTCCAAGACAAGTATTATGTCCCACTTGTTATTGCCGTACATGCTGCGATTTTAGTTCCTCTGGGGTGGGCTGTAGGTGACATGTGGGGTGTACTACTCTTAGGTGGTTTACTCCGCTTAATTATTAGCCACCATGTAACATTCTTTATCAACTCACTCTGTCATATGTGGGGCAAACGTCCTTATACTGACGAAAATACTGCACGAGATAACTTTGTTCTTGCCATTGCAACATGGGGCGAGGGTTATCATAACTATCACCATATTTTCCAATACGATTATCGTAATGGTGTGAAATGGTGGCAATATGATCCAACAAAATGGTTGATTTGGTCCTGCTCTAAAATCGGTTTAGCCAAGAACCTACGTCGTATCCCAAGCTTTAATATCAAAAAAGCGGAATTGGCGATGAGATTTAAATATGCTGAACAGGATTTAGCGATTTATGGTCATAACGTCAATGCAGATATTATCGCGATGAAACAAAAAGTATCGCAAGAATATGAAGCATTCACCAATACATTAAATGATTGGGCTGCGTTAAAAGAACAAGAGCTACAAGCGAAAAAAGCATCTGTTGCTGAGAAAATTCACCAAATGGATGTCAAACTCAAAGTTGATTTCCAATTGGTCGAACAGAAACTTGCTTTCCATCGTGAACGTTTAGAAACATTGATGCGTGGAATCAAAAAGAACGTTGTTTCTTAACTCTCAATACACATCAAAAGCAAAGCTCCGAAAGGGGCTTTTCTTTTATCCAGTTTTTACAGACATTCCTACTGATAATATTGAGAGAAAATAATATGCAAATTAATAACATCCCCTTTGGCATTACCAACTGGTCAGAAGTTCCAACAACGCGTCATGAGGGTGAGCAAGGTTTTGCGCTTTGGCGCACACAACAATTTGATAATATTCGAGTGCGAATGGTCGAATATTCTGTAGATTATTTGGCTGACCACTGGTGTCTTAAAGGTCATATCCTGTTTTGCTTAGAAGGTGAATTGGACACTGAACTTGATGATGGACGTACCTTTACCTTAAAAGCAGGGATGAGTTATCAAGTTGCAGACCAAGCTGAAGCGCATCGTTCTTCCACCACATTTGGTGCAAAGCTATTTATTGTCGACTAAAACAGTCGACATTATCTCAACAGCTTAAAACTTTGCTATATTGAGAGGACAAGTGAAAACCATTGTGACCGATCGCTATGCAATTTGCCCCACGTTACCCATTTCTCGATTCAAAGCTCTATCATGAGCAAATGCCTAGCCCACTGAAAGGTGCAAAGGCTGGGCATTTTAATGCTGCACTTGCGGATGAATTACAATGGTCTGAAGATGAAAAGACCCAATGGGTCAAGATTTGTAGCGGGCAAAAAACCTTTCCTGAATTTCATCCCCTTGCCATGGTTTATGCAGGGCATCAATTTGGACAATGGGCAGGTCAATTGGGGGATGGGCGTGGCCTATTGATAGCGCAAATTTTAAATCAACAAGGTCAAACCATTGACCTCCATTTAAAAGGCGCAGGCTCAACTCCCTACTCTCGTATGGGAGACGGACGTGCTGTATTACGTTCTGTGATTCGTGAATATCTAGCAGGTCATGCACTCAATGCACTGGGGGTTCCTTCAAGCAATTCCGTAGGCTTTACCTCCTCAACCCAAGGCGTACAACGAGAAAAACTTGAACTTGGTGCAATGATGTTACGCACTTCGGATTGCCACATCCGTTTAGGGCATTTTGAATGGATCAATCAATATCAGCCTGAGTTACTCACTGAATTTACCCAAAAATGTATTGAATGGCACTATCCACAATGTTTGAGTACTGAACAACAAAAGTTTGAAGACACTGTTTTAGCATTTGCAACGCAAGTGATTCAAAACACTGCGATCATGATCGCCAAATGGCAATTGGTGGGTTTTGCTCATGGTGTTATGAATACGGATAATCTCAATATTACAGGTTCTACCCTTGATTTTGGCCCTTATGGTTTTATGGAGCGTTTCCGTCCCAATTGGATCAACAATCATAGTGATTACAATGGCCGTTATACCTACCAAAACCAACCGAGTATTGCACATTGGAATTTATGGAATTGGTTAAACAATTTAATTCCACTAGCACAAGCAGAAAATAAAGAACAATTTAAGCAAGATCTCGTCAAATGTTTAGAGCATTTTGAACCGACCTTTCTAGAACATTATACCCATGGGCTATGCCAAAAACTTGGACTACCTGCCTTCCATAAAGATAGTTTTGATTGCGGTATGGCATTTTTAAGAATTCTACAAAGTGAGCAACTCGACTATACCAACAGTTTTCTTCGCTTACAGAATAAAGAATATGAAGCTATTAAAGATGATTGCCTAGATCGCTTTCAATTTGAAAGCTTCTTGACGCAATATCACAGTATTCGTGAGCAGCAAGATATTGATGTACTTGATGCGGAAATGAAAAAAGCCAATCCAGTCTATATTTTAAGAAATCATATGCTACAAACAGCCATTGAACAGGCTGAACGTGATGATTTTTCTGAGGTTGATCGCCTATTTAAATTGCTTGGTCAGCCCTTTATCAAACAAAAGGATTTAGAAACAGCCAAAGACTTAGCACCTTTACCAAGTGATGTTCCTGAAGTAATGGTGAGTTGTTCGTCTTGATCAAATAAATTGCCGAATCGCTTTCTTTGATCTGACTCATCATAGTTACCCACAATTTCTGTGGATAAACTTGTGTTTATCCACAGGATAAATCCACAATCACAAATTAACTACAGCTTTTGTCTTTAGAGTGAATAAAATTTAGGCAATACAGGGTTTTACAACATTAGTATTCTAAAATGAATAAAAAATACCTCATTCCATGCTTGATTCTTTTGGCTATAGCTATAGCTAGTGTCTGGACTTATCAAAAATATAATCAATTTATTCCAACGGCAAATGCTACCATACACGTGCAGAATTTATCTGAGCAAGACATTCAACGTCTCCGTCAAGACACGCCAATCACCGAAGTTAAAGTTTATAAATCAGATCGTATTGTTAAACTCATGCATCATGATCAAGACATACGAACATATCCAATGCGCTTAGGTTTTGATCCTATTGGACATAAGGTTAAAGAAGGTGATGGAAAAACCCCTGAAGGTCGTTATATTTTAGATTGGCGTAATTCTAATAGTGCATTTTATAAATCGCTGCATGTGTCCTATCCAAACCAACAGGATAAATCTAAAGCCAACCAACTCGGCGTTTCTCCTGGTGGCGACATTATGATTCATGGTTCAGCAACACGCTCACAAATGGAAAAACTCCCTAGTTTAATGACGTACTTACCTAGAAATGACTGGACATGGGGGTGTATTGCCGTTAGAAATATAGATATGGATGAAATTTGGAAGCTGGTCGATGATGGAACAGTGATTAGCATTTATTCATAAAGAATATTTTAAAAAGAGACAGTGATGACAGGTGAAGAAATCCGAACTTTAGCATTTAAGATTGCATCAGATTTGCCTAAAGCCGAACTTAGCTACCCTTTTGGTGAGGATGTTCCTGTTTTTAAGGTGGTGGGAAAAATGTTTATGTTAGGCTCTGAACTGCATGGCAAAAAACTAATTAATTTAAAAGTTGAACCTGATCATGGCGAAATGTTAAAAGATCTCTACCCCTCGATTCAGATGGGCTATCATATGAATAAACGTCATTGGATTTCAGTCTATGAAGGTGAACAGATCAGTGCTGATTTGATTCAAGACTTAGTTGAAGGCTCTTATGAGCTAGTGGCCAAGAGTCTAACCAAAGCTCAAAAGCAGGTATTGGCGGTTTATCAACAGATTAAATAATTAGCGGTCTTTTGATAACTGCATTTGATAGTAGCTTTGAATTACAGGTTTAGATCAACAGACCTGTCTATACCTGATTCAGTCAAGTCAGAATCTATCGATAACCATAAGTTATATGCTTATTTTTCAAACATAAATTTTTACATTTATAAACATTTACCCACAATATCTGTGGATAAACCTGTGTTTATCCACAATGGTGAACTTAAAATGTTGAAAACTTAATCTTCTGGATATTCAAAACGGTAGCCTACGCCATAAACAGCTTGTACCCATTCATGACGATTTCCAGTTTCAGCAGCTTCAGATATTTTACGACGTAAGTTCTTGATATGACTATCAATAACACGGTCAGCAACATCAAAACTATCTGGGTTGATATGGTCTAAAAGTTGCGCTCTAGAATAGACTTGTCCCAAATGTTCGAGGAAAAGCTCTAAAAGGCGGAATTCAGTTGGCGTTAAATTCAACGATTTTTGTTGATACCAGATACGTTGTTGTGCTTTATCAATACGAAATAAGTCATTGGCTTCAGGTTCAGCTTTACGTTCTAAACGGCGTAATACCGCTTGTACACGTGCCACCAACTCTTTTGGGCTAAAAGGTTTACAGACATAGTCATCTGCTCCCATATTTAAACCCAAGACACGATCGATTTCTTCTGTTCGTGCAGTCACCATGATAATCGGTAAGTCGGTTTGCTCACGCACTTTACGGCAAATGGTCAAACCATCCATACGCGGGACCATCAAATCCAATACCATTAAACTCGGCTTACGTTGCAGGAAGCTGTCATAAGCTTCTTGACCATCATGAAACATACTGACTTCAAAGCCCGCTGCTTCTAGATAATCCCGCACCAATTGCGCAAGTTCAACTTCATCCTCTACCAGCATGATATGCTTCATGTTGTACTATTCCTTTTAAAATTTAGTATGTTTTGAAAATGTCAGTTTGCAACGCAAACCGCCTAATGGCGAATGATCAAAAGTAAGCTGACCACCGAGTGTTTGTGCAATTTTACCTGATAAAGCCAAGCCCAATCCTGTACCACCTGTACTACGTGTACGTGAATTATCCACACGATAGAAGTGTTCTCCCAAGCGTGCAATCTGTTCATCACTCAGACCCAATGGACTATCATCTACGATCACACTCCATGAATCTGCATCTTGCTCTGTATGGACTTGAACTTCACCGCCTGCTTCAGTATAACGAATACTATTTCCAAGTAAGTTGACCATAATTTGCTTAAAACGATCTATATCTAATTGTAATTTTGCCCCCTCACCTCTGGCTGAAATTGTTAAATCAGCCTGTTCAAATTTAGGTTTAAAATTCTCTATTTCCTGTAAAATGACGGACCAAGGATCAACTTCTGCAAAGTAGCATTTCAATTGTTGTGCTTCAGCTTGGGCTAAATCCGCTAGATCCTGTGTCAATTTTTTCAAGCTTGTGACTTGACGTAACATCGCTTCAAAATGTTCAGGTGTGGGCTTTCGAATCCCATCTTGCATGGCTTCAATTTGTGCCTGCAATACTGCCAATGGTGTTTTTAACTCATGTGAAGTATCTGCAACCCATTGACGGCGTGATGTTTCATGCTGGTCGAGAATGACAGCCAACTGATTTAACTCAGTAGACAAGTCTCCTAATTCATCATTGCGGTTAATCACCACTTGATGCTGGTAGTTACCTTTGGTTAATTCACGAGTTGCGTTCAATAAACGTTGAATCAGAGGTGGATCAGGAAATTTGAACAACACTTATAAGTGATATTTTGCTCCCCAAATGATGTTATAAACATCAATATATGGAGTATTTTATGGCAC
>NZ_JBIMCW010000041.1:0-30702 GCF_048552295.1 Acinetobacter legionensis | reverse complement strand
CGTGCCATAAAATACTCCATATATTGATGTTTATAACATCATTTGGGGAGCAAAATATCACTTATAAGTGTTGTTCAAATTTCCTGATCCACCTCTGCAATTTAAAAAATTTGCAGATGCATCATCTAAGCGTTGGTTTACTCGTGCATGGGCAGACAAGGTTTTTGGTGGTTTTACCAACAGTGCAAGTATGAATGGCGATAAGCAAGTGACATTAATTTCGTTACACACTTTGGCTTCACAGCACGGTGGTATTTGGGTCAGCCTCGGTTTAGCACCTTCAAACACTAAAAGTGCTACACGTCAGGATGTGAACAGCTTAGGTGGGTCTGTGGGCTTATTGGTTCAATCACCTGCTGATGCCAGTGTTGATGAAATTCCAAGCGGTGATTTAGAGACTGCAAAACAATATGCAAAACGTATCAAAGCGATTACGGAAAAATTTATTGCATCATAATTGCAGTTGATATGACTGAAATAACAAAGGCGCATAAAGCGCCTTTGTTATTTGATTACAAATGCAATAATCAATTATTCATGTTCATTATGTTGTGGTGCAGGGTAGCGGAAACCACGAGTTTTATAGGCTAAATATGCTACACCTAATACAGCCCATGCAAGTCCGAGTTTTAATGCCATTTCATCAATTTCTAACCACATCAAGAATACACTGGCAAAACCAAGAGACGGAATCACCACATAATTGATGATTTCTTTGAGTGATTTTGTTCTGCCATCACGTAAGGCGTAGCGTGAAATCACGGAGAAATTCACAAAACTAAAGGCTGTTAAAGCACCAAAGCTAATTAAATTGACAATATGCTCAAGGTCCAGAAAACCCGCCGATAACGCAACAACACCGACAATCAAAATATTATAAGTCGGGGTATGTAATTTTGGACTGATGTGACCAAAAATCTTTTTGTTAATCACGCCATCACGACCCATTACATACATCAAACGTGATACCCCAGCATGTGCAGAAATACCAGAAGCCAGTACAGCAATGACCGCAAAATACAACACTAACTTTTTAAATGCGATGCCTGTAATTGCCGTTAGAATTGTTGCATTGCCAAGAGCTTCAAGCATCACAGGTTGAGACTCATCCAGCGGATTAAAGTAAAGATTGGCATTACTTGGGAAAAATAGCTGAATAAAATAGGTACTAAAAATAAAGATAATACCCGCGATCAACGCTGTAGAGAAAATTGCTTTTGGTAAGGTTTTTTCAGCATCTTTGGTTTCTTCTGCAAGGGATGATAACGCATCAAAACCTGTGAAAGAGAAACAAAGAATCGTTGCACCACCGATTAACGCACCAATTGCAGTCATTTCACTCCAGAATGGAGCAAGTGACCATAGTTCAGCTTTATCTGGGTTTAAGGTGCCATCTGCGTAAATACCCTGAGTTAGCAGTAAATAAACTTCATAAACAAAGTAGAAAATGATCGCAAGTTGCACCACAACAATGGTACTGTTAAATCGAGCAACAAAACGTGAACCAAATAGGTTGATCACAGTCATAATTGCAGTTAGTGCTATGACCCAGATCCAGTTATTCACATCTGGGAATAAGGCTCTTAAGTAAATATCAGCCAAAATGATGTTGACGAGTGGAGATAATAAATAATCTAACCAAGAAGACCAACCCACCATAAAGCCGACATTCGGGTGAATCGATTTTTGCGCATAGGTATAAGCAGACCCTGACGAAGGGTAGCGCTTGATCATATGACCATAACTGATAGAGGTCAGAAGAATGGCAACAAGCGCAAAAATATAAGAAGTTGGAACATGTCCATGGCTTCCGTCGGACACTAAACCAAAGGTATCAAATAAGGTAAGTGGCTGAATATACGCTAGACCAATAATGATAATATGCCACAGCACAAGATTTTTTTTCAGTTTTGCTGTGGATTGAGTCCCAGAGATATCTGTCAACGGCGTTATCCTCTTAATCGTTGATCAAGGATCAGTCATATTTATAAGGATCGTTTGAGACGAACGATCCCCCCTAAGAATAAAACAAAAGTGCGCCAATCTACTCTAAAAGGTCACATTTGTCAGTAACTTTGTTCGCTTTTTTAGCAGAAAACGTGCCATCTTGATCAAAAAATAAGTGACTGCCGATTCTGCAAGATAAAAGCCCGATGTTTAGATAAACATCAGGCTATTTACTATCGGGGGCTGTCAACATTTCATCTGGGGATGACATCACTGCAAATATAGACTTAGTGCCAATAGCTCCCTCTATATTGTCGCAATTTTAGACAATTACCAAGCTTTTTCTAAGATCGACTTTAAATCTTTAAAAGTAGCTTCTTTCGGATTGAAAATAATTGAGCCATCATTGAGTGCTTTTTCAGCAACTTCATCCAGCTGTGCTTGAGTGACTTTGCCTGTTTCACTTAGGGTGCGTGGTAGTTTGGTCAAATGATAGAGACGATCACGCATGGTATTTAACGTTTCAATGGCCTTATCTGCACGCTGGTTAGCAGGCGTTTGTGCATAAATATCAGCACCAGCAAGTGGCAGCAAGAGATCGGCAATCTTGTCACCATTGAGGTCTTTGTTGTATTCCAACACATAAGGAAGAAACAGATTCATACATAAGCCATGAGGCAAATGCGCAACTGCACCTAAAGCATGGCCAAGTGAATGTACAATACCAACCATCGAGTTAGAGAATGCGATGCCCGCCATTGTTGATGCCTGAGCAAGTTCTAAGCGACCTGTTGCATCACTAGGGTGATCCAGTACATCAAATAAACTATTGCTAATCTTCTTGATGGCAGCAGTTGCATATGCATCAGAAATTGGATTGGCTGCAATACATGTGTAGGCTTCCACAGCATGCGTCATTGCATCCATCGCTGTCATTGCAGTCAAGTGTGGTGGCAATGTTTGAGTCATACGCGGATCAAGAATAGCCGCATGTGGCATTAAGTAATTCGAGGCAAATGCCATTTTGACATTTTTTTGATTGTCCGATACCACGGCTGCCAAGGTCACTTCTGAACCTGTACCTGAGGTCGTGGGAATGACAAAAAATGGTTTAAGTGGGCGAGGGAGGTTGTGAGCGCCTGAATACTTCAGCAGATCATCACCACCTTCTGAGACTAAAATATTTGCTGTTTTAGAGGTATCAATTACTGAACCACCACCCACAGCAATAATCGCATCACAGTTATTTTCACGATAAGCTTGCGCAGCGGCACGGACTGTTTCAAGGCTTGAATCAGGTGGAACATCATCAAAAATAATGCCAATTTCAATATCTGTAGATTCAAAAGCAGCTTCGATAGGGGCCAAAAGGTGATTTGCACGTACTCCTTTATCAGTGATAATCATGGGACGCTTAGCGCCTAATGATGCGAGTTCGAAAGGAATATGTTCGAGTGCAGCATGACCAGCGATCACTTTTACAGGACAGAAAAATTCGTAATATGGTTTAGCCATGTGTTAAGCACTCCCTTTTAAATATGATTGGGCAACTTTGAGATAGATATTTGCAGCACCCGCCAATTTTTCTTTTAAGCTCAATTCTGATGGATATTCTTTTACAGCGAGCTCTGCGACCAGTTTAGGTAAAATTAATGCTTCCATTTTATTCAGACAACGGACTAAACGGATGGCATGTGCTACATCTCCGTCTGCAATCATACGGTCATTTGCAAAAGCTTGAGCTGTGCTTTCCTGAAATGAAAAGACTAAAAAAGCATGGTGAACATGTTTGAAAATAATCGACAGATCTGGTTTGCCATCTAAAGATTTAACGAGTTCAAGTTGCTTGTTTTGGTTGACTCTGGCAATAAATGAAGCGCCATTTGGAAAAACTTTCATGGATAATGTAAAACCAACAGGGAGTACTGATACTTCATGTTTAATTTCATCATCAACTTGACTCGCCATAACCAAACCTCTGCCAATCACATCCATCATGAGTTTGACATAGGCTTGTTCTAAAGCGGGTTTGATAGATTTACTTGAAATCACTCGCTAATCCCTTATATAAAATTGTACTTTTGTTTTAGAGTAATTACTCTAATTTGTTTTCAGATAAAAATAAAGCGATTTATTTGTGAATGACTTCATGGTCATTTGATTTTTTATCAATGACTTTAATATCACTAAAGTAACCACTCTGTTGAAAATACTCAATCACATCTTTCGATAGTTGGCTGTAATCAGGGTGGTTTGTGATCAGATCACAGACGCGGACCATTTCTAAACCTGCATAACCACACGGATTAATGGTATGGAAGCCGTCTAAATTACAATCAATGTTTAATGCTAAACCATGATAACTACGACCTTTACGGATTTTAAAACCGAGTGAACCAATTTTACGTTCATTGACATAAACACCCGGTGCATCAGCTTTGGCATAGGCTTCTATATGATATTTCTTGAGCAGATTGATCATTAAATTCTCTGCATAAGTGACCAATGTACGTACATTCCATTTCAAGCGGTTTAAATCAAACATGAAATAAATCACCATTTGACCGGGACCATGCCATGTCACTTGTCCACCACGATCTGATTGAACAACAGGGATATCACTGTGCATTAAAATATGCTCAGGTTTTCCTGCTTGCCCCTGAGTGAGTACATCAGGATGTTGCAATATCCAAAGTTGATCTGGAGAATTTTCATCACGTTGTTCAGTAAAAGATTTCATTTCCTGAAAACGCTCGGCATAAAGCGTCAAGTCTTGATATTGACGAATAATCAGATGTGGTTTTAGAACAGCATCGTTCACAGACAAGTGCCCTTAAAATATAGAAATCGCTTTAATTATAAAGAAATTTAGTTTGGAAAAGTGAAAGCAATTGCTGATCATTTGCAAATAAACCAGAGGGGCATATTACCCTCCTTAAAATCCTGACGCATAAAAAAACACGCCATTGGGGCGTGTTTTTAAGTCATTTCAGCATTACAACGCAGTACGAATATGTTCGCAAGCCGCAAGGTCAGCATACAAGGCATGCACTTGCTCTAGTTCTTCAAAACGTAGCTGGGCTGTAATCGAATGATATTTACCTGTACGTGATGGTTGTACAACAAGTGTCGCTTCATTAAATTCAGGGAAATGTTTTACCAAAATTTCAACTACAGCACCACGTAATTCTTCACCCGCATTACCAATCAATTTAATTGGGTAATCCATTGGAAAAACCCAAAGATCTTCTTGTAATTCGCGAGATGGAGTGCGGTCTAACATTTTTTCACCTCTAATTTATCAACAATGCCTGCATAAGTGCAGGCATTGTGTTTCTCTTAAATACTTAATGGGGTTACTCGATTGATTTTCAAGTCCCGAAAGTATTCATAGATTGAACAACTTCAAATTAGTCATTTTCAAGGAACGAACGTAAATGTTCTGAACGAGAAGGATGACGAAGTTTACGTAAAGCTTTTGCTTCAATCTGACGAATACGTTCACGTGTTACATCAAACTGTTTACCCACTTCTTCCAAAGTATGGTCGGTCGGCATATCGATACCAAAACGCATTTTTAAGACTTTCGCTTCACGTTCAGTTAAATTTTCAAGTACTTCACGTGTAGCTTCTTTTAAGCCTTCTGAAGTCGCAGCATCAACGGGTGAAGTGATGTTGCTATCTTCAATGAAATCACCAAGATGAGAATCTTCATCATCACCAATTGGAGTTTCCATAGAAATAGGTTCTTTGGCAATCTTAAGAACCTTACGAACTTTGACTTCGTCCATTTCTAGACGTTCACCTAATTCTTCAGGTGTAGGTTCACGCCCCATTTCTTGAAGTAATTGGCGAGATACACGGTTGATCTTGTTAATCGTTTCGATCATATGCACAGGGATACGAATCGTACGTGCTTGGTCCGCGATCGAACGCGTAATTGCCTGACGAATCCACCATGTTGCATAGGTCGAGAACTTATAACCACGACGGTATTCAAACTTGTCTACCGCTTTCATCAAACCAATATTACCTTCTTGAATTAAATCCAAGAATTGTAATCCACGGTTTGTGTATTTTTTCGCAATTGAAATTACCAAACGTAAGTTGGCTTCAACCATTTCCTTCTTGGCACGACGAGCTTTGGCTTCACCAATCGCCATACGTTTAGAAATGTCTTTAATTTCTTTTACGTTTAGATCAAGGTCTTTTTCAATATCAGCAATTTTTTGCTGGAATGCCAAAACATCAGGTCGAACTTTTTCTAAATAGCCTTTTTGTTCAGCAGGTGCCTTTGCAATTTGTTCATCTAACCAAGCTGGGTTTGATTCTTGACCTGGGAACGATGTACGGAATTGTGTACGGTCCATACGACCGCGGCGAACTGCATAACGCATAACCTCGCGTTCAGAAGTACGAATTTGTTCATGCGTACCACGAATCATTTCTGAAATGATGTCAAATAAACGTGGCGTAAATTTAAACATCATAAACACAGTTGCCAGCGCTTCCATTGCCTCAGTCCCTTGGGTACTGTTACGGCCATGTTGAGCAATTGCTACTTTTGCATTATTCCAAACAGCTTCTAATTCTTCAAAACGCGCTTTTGCAATTTCTGGATCTGGGCCAGATTCGCCTTCAGAATCATCATCACTTTCAGATTCTTCTTCTTCATCTTCATCATCCAACTTAACTTCTTTCGTTGGTTTTGCAGACGTATCTACTTCTTCAACGATAACTTCAGCTTCGTCTTCTAAAACCTCGGGAATCACTTCGTCAGATTCAGGATCTAGATAGCCTGATAAAATATCAGCAAGGCGACGCTCGCCAGTTTCGTAATCTTTATATTCTTGTAAAACAACTTCAACAGCATTTGGCCAATAAGCAATCGAATGTAAAACGTCACGAATACCTTCTTCAATCCGTTTGGCAATACTAATTTCGCCTTCACGTGTTAAAAGTTCAACGGTACCCATTTCACGCATATACATACGTACCGGGTCAGTTGTGCGACCTGGTTCATTTTCTACAGAGGCAAGTACTGCAGCAGCTTCTTCTTCTGCAACTTCATCGCCAGCTTCGCTATTCCCTTCAAACATTGCATCATCTGTTTCTGGTGCGCGTTCATGAACAGGAATACCAACGTCTTGAAGCATTTGGATAATGTCTTCAATCTGTTCGCTTTCGGTGATCGAGTCTGGGAGATGATCGTTAACCTCAGCGTAGGTTAAGTAACCTTGTTCTTTGCCTCGGCTAATAAGAGCCGCTACTTGGGAAGTAGGGGAATGCATTTCGCTCATCTTTACTCTCTTCTCGTTGAATCTGTGGCAATGAAAAACCGTGCATAAGCGCACAATTTCTTAAAATATATCTTTGAATAGCTCGAATATCTCATCGGAAGAAATCAGCATAAGACTGTCCGATAAAATATTTAGAAGTTAAATTCAATCAAATAGGTGGGGGTGAAATTGTTATTTTCAAGATCATCCCATGCGTATTCTATTCAGAAAGTGTCATAAAATAGTAAGACGCAGGGTGGATTATATCATTACATAAAATAGGGGCCGAAAAAAGCCCAAATTCGCATTTAAATGTAAAAAAAACCAAAAAAACTTGACAAGTTTTCTGAAGACAGATAAATAGCGCCTAGACCCATTCACTTTTTTTCATTATGAGGTAGTTTTAGTGTCTTCTACAGATTTTGAACTAGATGATAACTACGGTGATGATGATGTTAGTTTCGATGAGTCATCAAGCAAAATTAGCGCCAAAGAATCTTTAGAAAAGCGACGTTTGATCGATGATTTACTTGCTCAACGTCGTTTAGAAAAAGATTTAAAAGATTTTGATTATGACATTGATGATGACGATGATTTTGATGATGAAGATTAAAAATTCATTGGGCATGGCGTGGGAAAATGCTATGCTTAAATCTGATACAAATTTATTGGAAACAAAATGAGTGCTTTAGATTTAGACCTACTGAGTGATTATCTAGATGGTGACCAAAACGAATTTGGTCTAGATTTCGCAGCGACTCATGGTTTCTTGTGCGCAATTGCGGTTGGTCCTACTTTTGATAAATGGCTTGATGAGCTATTTGATAATAACCAAAAGAAAGTTCCAGCAGAAATCATTGTACAAATCAAAGCATGGCTTGAAGCGATTCGACAAAACTTAGCCAATGAAGAAGGAATTACATTTCCTTTTGAAATTGAAGAGGCTGATGTTGAATCAAGCTTAGGTGACTGGAGTGTTGGCTTTGTTGATGCAATGTTCCTCAATGAAGAAGCTTGGTTTGCACCAGAATATGAAGATCAAGTTGTCGATCTCACATTACCAATGATGGTGTTTAGTGGAATTGATGATGAAGATCCTCAAATGGAATCTTTCCGCCGCAATGGTCAGTTAATGGATGAGATTGCTGAAGAAATTCCTGAAAATCTAAATGAAATTTATTTGATGTACCACACACCAAATTAATTTGCGCGTATAAAAAAAGCATGCTCACTGAAAGTGGCATGCTTTTTTTATTGATGATTTACGCCAATAGTTAAAACCGTGCAAATAATAGGCTACAACCTAAAATAAACAGTAAAAGGCCAATCACACGATTGATCACCACTTGGCGATCTAAAATTTTATTTCGTATGCTGGGATGTGCACAAAATAAGACAATCAAGCCAAACCAAACAAAATGACTCAACGAAATAAACGCACCATAAGCAAAAAGTTGAATGGTCGAACTTCCTGTAGAAGTCATCAGCTGAGCAAATAAACTGATTACAAATAAAGTTGTTTTGGGATTGAGGCTATTGGTTAAAAAACCATGTTTAAACGCTTGCCAGCTACTGATACCAACACCAATTTCATCCAGTTTTATTTTTGACTGGGTAAATGTTTTATAGCCAAGATAAATTAAATAAGCAGCGCCAATATATTGAATTGTTTGTAAAAGATAGGGCATATGATTTTTTAAAAAACCCAGACCAAGTAGGCTATAACCCACATGTATCCAGACACCACAAGCAATCCCTAGTGCTGTACTTAATCCAATATTGCGACCATATAAATAACTGTTTCTAGTCACGATAGCAAAATCAGCGCCAGGACTTATTACTGCCAAACAGGTGATTAAGATCACAGCAATCATTTCATTCACTCATGTATCCTTTTTCACACAGTTTTAATTATTTTTATATTTTTCATATATTTGTGTTGGATTAAAACGATAATATTTTGATGAAATGCATGATTTTTTGGAATGAGTGATTCTTGCCTTTGAATTCACTCAAATTTCTCAATTGGTTGGACGTTTTGAGTGCATTGAACATGTGGTGATTTTTTACGATTGCTATGGTGTATTTACTGCGGTTGGGTGAATTTTATACGGTGATGCTATTTATATATGGATTGTGTTTCAGTTGGTGGGCATAAGAAAATATAAACGATAGGCTTATTTTATAAGTTCTATTAAAATCTATTAATCAACATATAGCTGCTTTCATCCTAGAGTTTTCTAAAGGACGAGGACGCTTTCAAGATCCATTTCGCCTGATCATTTTGATTTATGAAAGCCATAATGTTTTTGTGATTTTTTGGAATTCGCTGATTATTTGTTAGACAGCTAATGTTAAGAACATAGAGCTTGGCCAAGCAAAGACAAATTTGTCTGCTCGACTCAATGCACACAACTCTCAATGTACACAAATAGTATGTTTTAACTGAATGCTGGGAGCACAATGTTTTTAGCGCGCTTTTGATTTTTTATAAAAAAAATAAGCAACTAAAATTAAGACAATGCCAATGATCACATAGCCTACGCGACTAAAAATTTGTTGCATGAGTTCTATATTGTTTCCAAAATAATAACCCACACATGCAAGAAAGGTGGTCCAGATAATTGTCCCTACGCCGCTATAGAGCATAAATTTCCAAAAAGGCATATGACTCATCCCAGCAGGGATACTAATCAAAGAACGAACTGCAGGAACCATTCGTCCAAAGAAAACCACGCGATGTCCATATTTTTCAAACCAATCTAAAGCTTTTTTGACCTCGTCAGATTTGATAAAAAGATATTTACCGTAGCGGTCAACCCAATTAAAAATACTTTGATTTGGGATTTTTCGCCCCACCCAATACAACAATGCTGCTGCTACCAGTGAACCGATGCTTCCTGCGATAATCACACCCGATAATAATAATTGACCTTTAGATGCAGCAAATCCAGCCGATGGCATAATCACTTCTGAGGGAATTGGCGGAAAGACATTGTCTAAAAACATCAAAAGAGCAATACCGAAGTAACCAAGTTGCTCCATGATCGAAATAATCCAATCAGTCATTTTATATATAAAAATAGGGCGTTATGAACATGGTATTGTTTTCATTTATCAAAATATAGTGAGAATTTGTTGTGTTGTTAAAACATTCAAATAAAAACCGCAGTCAATGAGCTGCGGTTGAGTGAAGCATTTTAAAATTATCTCAGCTTGCGTTATGAAACTTGAAAATAGTCTCGCTATTCTCCATTCATGCTTTACGACGTATACGTCTCATGCTCAATTTTAACCTACAACGCAAGCCATTTATGAAATGCTAACAGGCCCTAAAGACGTTTGCGTTTTGCAGCAGTAATTTGTGATTGACGCATACGGAAACCTTCTTTTTGTTTCTCAGATGTTTTATCAATACAATATTTGCAAGAAACACCATGTTCATAACTTGGTAAATCGGCTTCTTCAGGAACCAGTGGCCAACCACATGCATGACATTTAATATTTTCACCTTCTTCCATACCATGTGTCACCGCAGTACGACCATCAAAAACGAAACATTCACCTTCCCACATACTCTCATCAGCAGGGGTTTCCTCAAGGTATTTTAAAATACCGCCTTTAAGGTGATACACCTCGTTAAAGCCTTCTTGAAGGAGTAATGAGGTTGATTTTTCACAACGAATACCGCCTGTACAGAACATCGCAATTTTCTTATCTTTATGCTGCTCAAGTTCTTTTTTTACATATTCAGGGAATTCACGAAAGGTTTCTGTTTTAGGGTCAATCGCACCTTTGAATGTACCTGCTTTATATTCATAATCATTACGTGTATCAATCAAAATCACGTCATCACGCGCGATGAGTTCGTTCCATTGCTTTGGATCAAGATAATGTCCAACAAGATCACGAGGTTTCACCTCTACACCTAAAGTTACGATTTCGTTCTTTAGCTTAATCTTCATCTTACGGAATGGCTTTTCATCACTATGTGATTCTTTATATTCCATGCTGTTAAAGCCTTCATTCAATAAGAATTGATGAATGACGTCAATGGCTTGACGATCGCCAGCAACAGTTCCGTTAATTCCTTCACCTGCAATAATAAGAGTACCGCAAAGGTTGATGGTTTTTACCAAGTCTAAAAGACGTTGTTGAAGATCTGCAGGATCTTGAACTTCTTTGAATTGATAAAGTGCTGCAACAACCCAACCAGAGGTCGCTTGCTGTTCTACAGGTGCAAGCTGTTCTACAGTAGCGTTCATGGAGTACTCCAAATATTTAAGATAGAATAAAATTTAAGGCGCACATTTTAGCGTGATTTACATCAATATGCGAGAAAACCCTAGTCTTTGTAGTGTTTTTTTATTCCCTGAAAAAAATGTGGGTTTTTATACTAAATATAGTACTTTAAAATATTTTATATACCATATATAGTATTGCGAAAAGATTATTTCGTACCGAAAAAGTGTGTCACATCGTTGATGTAAGGAGTAAATTTTGAGTAACGAACGTCGGATACCTACCTTAACGCCATGTGCTGGTCGTTGTTCAACGGTATTTGGTGATTCTGTTTGTCGTGGTTGCCGTCGTTTTAATCATGAAGTGATCCAATGGAATACATATGATTCAGAGCAACGTTTAGCCGTTTGGAAAAGGCTGGATGCACAGCTTGATCAAATTTTAATTCCGATGTTACCTTTTGCCGATTTAAGACATATCGAAGGTTTTATTTTAGGTAAACGTATACGAGTGATGGACTCAGCTTCTAAAGGACGCAAGTTGTATCATGCATTAAAAATTTGTGAAAAAAATAAACATCTTGCAGAAGAGAGTGGTTTGGGAATTCAAGAGAAACAGGTAAAACCGCTTTGGGATGAATTTGAACGCCGTGTATTGGCATTGGCGAATGCGAGTTATGATTTCGCATGGTTACGCGCAGATGGTATTCGTCAAAGTATTTTACATTTGGAAGATGTTTAAGCCCAGTTCCCGTAATGATCTATTATTTAACAGACCTCAATATTTTGGCTATTTAATTTTAAGCAATGTCACTTATAAAAATTAAAACAAAAACGGGCCCTGTCATTTAATCGTACTTTAATCAAGAATACCTAATCAATATTAAAAAGCCAGTCCAAAGATTTGAACTGGCTTTTTTACTCTGTCTAAATGTAATGACTTAAAATATTTTCTTAGACATTGTGTTTTAAACGATACTGAACCAATTCTTCAATGGTAATAAGTGTTAAATGATGCGTTTGTGCATATGCTAAAACTTGAATGCCTGAAGCCATTGTTCCATCAGGATTAGTCACTTCACATAACACACCGGCGGGTTTTAAACCGGCTAAACGTGCTAAATCAATAGAACCTTCTGTATGTCCACGACGGGTTAAAACCCCCCCATTACGACCACGCAATGGAAAAACATGACCAGGGCGATTCAGATCACTTGCGACAGCACCTGTTTTAATTGCAGCATGAATAGTAGTGGTACGGTCTTTTGCAGAAACACCTGTTGTTACACCTTGTGCTGCTTCAATGGTAATGGTAAAAGCCGTTTTAAACTGACTTGAATTGTCCTGAACCATAGGTGGCAGGTCAAGGTGATCTGCTAATTCATCGGTAATGGTTAAGCAGACAATCCCTGAACCATCACGAATCATACGTGCCATAGTTTCAATATTGAGGGTTTCTGCTGCAACAATTAAATCTGCTTCGTTTTCACGATCAAAATCGTCCATGACCAAAACAGGCTTGCCTTGGCGCATATCTTCGATTGCTTGTTCGATACGTTGGTCTGCAGGCGATAGTGCAGAAAAGAAAATTTCGGGTTGAATTAAACTAGACATTGAAACGCTCTCGTAAAGTTAAAATACGGTTGAACATTTCAGGACATTTGAAATAGTGGCGTTACAAAACCTTTTCCAATAAAGAATATTGAAATTTTTAAGCTGTGACGTCGTCTTCTTTCATCCGGACTATACCGTCGGCTTTGGCATTTCACCAAATCTGCGAATCACGATTAAGCGCGATAAGCTCGTGGGCTGTTGGCTCAGGCTTGAAAATCCGTCCAATTTACCACCGGTGGGGAATTACACCCCGCCCTGAAGCGATGTGCATTTATTATAGACACTTTTTTACTAAATGGATGCTTTTTTTTAGAATGATCAGTACTATAGATAGAACAATAGTTGCTATAGAAAATAATTAAACTTATACATTTAAAAGAATATTTGTGGTCATAGTGATCAACGAATAGCAATACAATAAGGAGACTAAGCTTGATCACGATTCAGCAAGATGTCTATTCATGGCGTAACGATGACTTTGTTAAACACTTACAGGTTTTAGGATTTTCTCTAATTGCAGTCAGTATTTTATATTTGACTGCTGCAAATTGGTTAATGTTGCCTCAGTTTTTTCAATTAGCTATTCCACAAATATTTTTATTACTCAGTGCTCTAGCAAGTATTTTTTTTGCTAAGCATGATTATTTAGTACAGTGTTTACATACAGTAAGTGGCTTGATGATTGGTTTAAGTTTGGCGGTCATAGGTCAAATTTATCAAACAGGGGCAGATAGTTATTTACTATTTTTAATCTGGTCTATTTTATTATTGCCGTGGTTGTATCGTCCGAATATTGGTGTTTTTACATTGCTCTGTATTGTCAGTCAACTCACCTTATTTTTGTTTTTTAAACAAACATTTTGGGCTGATGAATATCCAGTTACATTCTTATTTAGCTTAAATCTTCTGTCATTATTTCAGTTTTATTTTTGTCTTCGTTATTATCAAAAGTTGCGTTATCTCTTTATCCTATGGTTTGGAATTCTTTCAATTTGGCATATGGGGTTATTTTTATATGGTGATGGTGATTTGGCATTCGCCACAACCATGATTTTTAGATTGATAGACGTTAAGATCGCTTATTTAATCTCATCATTTTTTCTTCTTTCTGTCGCATTAACTTATTTTTATCGAAAAAGAGATCAGTTATGTAGTGTACTTTCAGCAGTAGGTTTAGGGATTACGTTTACGCTGGTGATTTTCAAATGGATGAATAGTCTATTTCATGAATCTGAAGTGCTAGGATTATTTTCAATTGCTTTGGTTGTTTTCGCTTGGTTTGCAATGATTACTTTCCTATTGATTAAGTTTATTCCGCAAAACAAATTTAATAATATTCCTATCGCAGTAGGTGCGTGGATTGCAGGTGTTTTATTGGCATCATTGATGCTGACATTTTGGGGTAATTTTTCCTTGATTATGGGGGCAGTTTTTGTAGTATTGGCCGCCTTTATTTTAACAAAGAAACAAGCTTTATTTTTAAGACAGTTCGCTTATTGTATATGGGTCGCAGGGCAAAATGCTGTAATTTTCCATACCTTTGAATGGACTGATCAATTCTTTCCACTTTTCTTTATTCAATTTGCCATGCTGTATCTTAGTTATTTTATTCGCAGCCATTGGTTCTTTATTTTTATCCAACTATTTGCTTTGTATTTATCAGGTATTGCGTTGATTTGGGATTTAAACGTTCTGCTTGGATTACATCGTTTTGTTGAAAATTTTTCATTTCTGGTCTTATTGAGTTATGGGTTTTATCTCGTAATGATTTGGATGCATCGTATTCAACCCAGTCAATACCAACGAAGTTTAGCATTGGCTAATTTATTAATTATTCTTTCATCCATGGGGTTCTATACACTATTTGGACAATATGAATTAGATAAAATTAGATACCTTCCTATTCTTAGCTTGGGGCTGCCTATTTTGTGGTTGGCTTTGTTTATGGCGTTGAGGATTCGTAATCAATTTAGCTTGATTGCCCAATTGATTTTATTGGCTTTTGCTGCAGTACTGATATTTTATGGCTATTTTGAAATTTTTATTTGTATCACCATACTTTCATGGGCATTGTCACAGCACGATAAAATTGTCTATGGTTTTGCTTTAGTGACTTTGGCGTTAACCTTATGGTTTATTTACTATGCCTTGAATGTTAGTTTCCTTGTTAAAAGTCTGAGTATTTTTAGCTCAGGATTAATTTTGTTGATACTGACTTGGGTACTGCATAAATTCCAATCAAAAGAGGGGGTAAATACATGAAAAAATTCATTCCTCTTTGTCTTGCTTTAATCTGTATTATTCTTTTTCTAGGCATCATTTTTAAGAATGAACAGCATCTGAAAAATAGTCAGAGTATATATGTCCGCTTACAACCTGCAGATCCTCGTTCATTTATTCAAGGGGATTACATGGCACTGAATTATCAGCTTTACTTAGCTCCTCAGGAGACTAGATTTTCAATTGAAAATCACCTAGATTCAACCAAACCCGCTATAGAGTCTAATGAGACAATCAGTCAGGTATTCTCAGGTCATTATTATGATGATCGTATAAAAAATAAGTCCTCTGTTTTGAATTATGTAGCATTAGATCAACAGAAAAAGGTAGCACATACTTATTTTGAAAAGCCTAAAGATGCGCAAACTGTAAAATTGATTTTGAAAAACCCTGATAATCGATATACATCATTATATCCAGCTGCAAAAAGTTTTTTATTCGCTGAAGGTTTGGGGCAATGCTATCAAGCTGCACATTATGCAGAATTTAAAGTAGATCGACAGGGGAATGCGATTCTTGCATCTCTGAGAGGAAAGCAACTACAAGATTTAGACTGTGAGAATAAACAACGTTGGCGTGATGGTTTTCGTTCTGTAAATAAATCATCATAAGCTGAGTAGGCATAAAAAACCCGCATCATTGCGGGTCTTGAATCATTTGTGTGCAATTATGCAACTTGAACAGGGATACAGTTTGCTGTGTGATTTACTGTATTGTCTGGATTTGCATATACAAGACGTGGTTTATGCGCATCAGCTTCAGCATTAGTAAAATCACCAAATGTGGCAATAATCATTAAATCACCAACATCAGCTTGAAGTGCAGCACCACCATTGACTGAAATGATGCCTGAACCTTCTTCGCCACGAATCGCATAGGTTGTAAAGCGCTTACCATTAGTCACGTTCCACATATGAATTTCTTCATATTCACGGATACCAGCTAAATCCAAAAGAATACCGTCGATTGCACAAGAACCTTCATAATGTAATTCTGCTTGTGTAACAACACAACGATGGATTTTTGCTTTTAATAAACGAGATAGCATGATTTGCGTCTCCAGAGTAGCCCTTACAATTGTTATCTTGTGTTGAAGCAACAATTTTCAATGGGGGGATGCATTTGAAAGCGCATTTTGCTCTTAAAAATGAATCATGGCAAGAAAAATTGTTGAACAAAGAACATAAAATTTAGGTTTAAATTATGCTTTATAAGCATTGATTTGATTCATTGCTTGGTGAATCTCACCATTAACCAATAATTTTGTTTTGCCTAAAGCATGGTGTATTGCATCATCCATTAAAGTCTGTTCACTGCTTGGTGCTTTACCCAGTACATGTCCTGAAACTTTTTCTTTAGCGCCGGGATGACCAATGCCAATACGTAAGCGATGAAAATTAGAACCAATATGAGGAACAATGTCACGTAGACCATTGTGACCACCATGTCCACCGCCAGTTTTTAAACGAATGACGCCCGGATTCATATCCAGTTCATCATGAGCGATGAGAATTTCTTCTGGTTTAATTTGGTAGAATTTTGCAAAGGGAACAACACTTTGACCAGAAAGGTTCATAAATGTTGTGGGCAAAAGTAGACGAACATCTTGTCCTTCAATATTACCGCGACCACTGATTCCTTTGTACTTTGAATCAGTTTTTAATGTAATACCATATTGTTCTGCAAGGCGTTCGACGAACCAAAAGCCTGCATTATGGCGGGTTTGGGCATATTCAGAACCTGGATTACCCAAACCAATAATCAGTGAAAGTTTACTCACTCATTTACACCATTTAACATTTATGCGCGTTTAAAGTCAGCGTGCATTGGTGTGTTTTTAGCTGGGTGACGTTGTAAAGCTTGGATTTTAACGCTTTCAACTTTACCTTCGATGTTAAGATCAATAACTTCTTCAAAGAAAGAGTTATTTTCTAAAGCTTTAACAAGCTCGCGAAGTTCTAAAGTAACCGCTACAGGTTCAGCAGAACCACCATAGATGATCGCTGGAACTTTGTTTTGAAGACGAAGGCGGCGGCTCGAACCTTTCCCTTGAACTGCTTCTTCACGTGCTACTGCATTTAATACGAAGTTTGCCATGATGACATTTCCTCATTGAGTGTAATTGACTGAACTTTCGACCAGCCCAGTGATATAAAGCCCTACCAAAGAGTAGGGCTTTGAAAATTTGGCGCTATTATAGATAAGAATCGAACATTGCGCTAATAGATTCTTCGTTGTTAATACGACGAATTGTTTCAGCAACCATACTTGCTACTGAAACTTGGCGAATCTTACCAAGTTTTAATGCTTCATCTGAAAGTGGAATTGTGTCAGTAACAACCAATTCATCAATTACAGATTTGCTTAAATTTTCGAGTGCTTTACCTGATAGTACAGGGTGCGTTGCATAAGCAACCACTTTACGAGCACCAAAAGTTTTTAGTGCATCGGCAGCTTTACACAAAGTACCAGCTGTATCAACCATGTCATCGACAATCACACAGTCACGATCACGTACATCACCAATCAAATGCATCACTTGTGATTCATTCGCTTTTTGACGACGTTTATCAATAATTGCAAGGTCGATATCACCCATTTGTTTTGCAACAGCACGTGCACGAACTACACCACCAACGTCAGGTGAAACCACCATTAGGTTGTGATGTTGTTGTTGACGTAGGTCAGCAAGCAAAGCAGGCGTACCATAGATGTTATCTACAGGAATATCAAAGAAACCTTGGATTTGGTCAGCATGCAAATCGATCATTACAACACGGTCAATACCAACAGTGGTGAGCATGTCTGCTACAACTTTTGCAGTAATTGGAACACGAGTTGAACGAGGACGACGGTCTTGGCGTGCATAACCGAAGTATGGAATTACAGCAGTAATACGACCAGCACTTGCACGACGCAAAGCATCTGCCATTACTAAGATTTCCATAAGGTTATCATTCGTAGGGGCACAAGTGGGCTGTACGATAAACACGTCTTTACCACGCACATTTTCAGTAATTTCGACAGTGATTTCACCATCAGAAAATTTACCTACAGCAGCAGCTCCCAAAGGGATGTGCAAATGGCTAACGACTTTTTGGGCGAATTGTGGATGCGCAGTTCCACTAAAAACGACAAGATTGGGCATGAAGCACCCTTGGCGGTTGGCAGATTTGAATTAGATGGCAGGGGCGGCTGGATTCGAACCAACGGATGCCGAGATCAAAACCCGGTGCCTTACCACTTGGCGACGCCCCTAATGCGGCAGAATTTTAGTGTTTTTGCATGTCTCTGTCAAGGTAAATCAACATTAAATACAAATTACTATGTTCTGTCTTTTTTGAGAAAATGGCAGGGGCGGCTGGATTCGAACCAACGGATGCCGAGATCAAAACCCGGTGCCTTACCACTTGGCGACGCCCCTAATTTGATGTTGTATTTAATGGCAGGGGCGGCTGGATTCGAACCAACGGATGCCGAGATCAAAACCCGGTGCCTTACCACTTGGCGACGCCCCTAAAATACAACGATCTACAGATGAAAAATGATGGCAGGGGCGGCTGGATTCGAACCAACGGATGCCGAGATCAAAACCCGGTGCCTTACCACTTGGCGACGCCCCTATCATTACACTGTAAAATGAGTGAGTGGTGATTCATTCAAACTGTTGACCAAATAGGCTTTACAGGGTGAATACTTTAAAACATCATCAATCTTCATTTGTTCAGTGACTTCAACAAAAACACAAGCACCTGTACCTGTAAGCTTTGCTGTACCGAACTGATCTAAATACTGCATTGCTTCATCAACTTCAGGATATAAATTTCTTGCCAGTGGCTCAAAATCATTTCTAAAATTGGATGGCTTTAGCTGATAGGCGCAAAATTTAGTAGGCTTCGTATCTCTTGTCAATGTTTTTTGCGAAAAAAGTCGTTGAGTGCTGATAAAACAATCAGGTTTTAACACAATGTATTGTTTTTGATCTAAGTCTATGAATGTTAAGTGTTCACCTATACCTTCAGCCCAAGCATTACGACCATGAACAAAGATTGGAACATCTGCCCCCAATTTCACCCCAAGCTCAGCCAGTTGCTCAGTATTTAAACCGCACTGCCAAAGTTGATTGACCACGATCAATGTAGTGGCAGCATTGGAAGAACCACCACCTAGACCTGCACCCATTGGAATATTCTTTTCGATACGAATTTTTAAACCAGATGGCTGTGTGGCATAAGGTTTTAAAATTTGAACCGCTTTATAAATCAGATTATGTTCCAAATCGACGTTACTAAAACCTTCAAGACTGATTTCTGGTTGAGAATGTTCTGTTTGGGTGAATTCTAACCAGTCATACAAATCAATCAGCTGAAAAATACTTTGCAACTCGTGATAGCCATTTTCACGGCGACCTGTGATATGCAAAAACAAATTCAATTTTGCTGGAGAGGGAACACGAATCATAGATTTCATTGTCTAAGGTAAAGATTTAGCGGTTTTGAATCACCATTGTAATACGATTTTCCTGACCAGATTCAAGTTGTTGTTTTAAAATCAGCTTGTTGGGCAAGCTTGCTTGATTATTATAACTAAAATCTACAGTCCAGCCATCTTCAATGATTTGAGCAATACGTTGAGTATTGTCTCTTGTGATTTGTGCATTTTCAGTGGCAGGGTAGGCTTGAACCCAATCGACAATATGCGTAATAGGTGCATTCCAGCCTGTGGCTTTTTCAAGCAGTTCTTCTGGTGTTTCAGCCGAAATTGACCCTGTTTTAGCGCTGTTTAGAGTAACTTCCCCAGATTTTCCTTCAATAATGGTTTTGCCAATGCCTAAGATCCCATTCAATTGGATGTTAAAATCTTGTTGGTCTTGCGTCCATGTATAGAACGCACTGCCAGACTGTTTAGGTGTTTTTACCCCAATTTTCCCTTCAAGATTAAATTGATTTGACGGTTTTTGCTGAGGCGCTGTGGCATCAGTGGGTGCCGTAAGCGTTGGTGTGGTTGGTGCAGGCTTTACGATTTGCTGACAACCCGTGATTGTAAAAACGGTTGCTGCAGTTAGGCTACAAAAGATCTGTGGAATGTGACGCATACAAGTCATTAACTCTTTTTAATATGTTGCGGTAATATTAATGAATCTAATTGATTTAATTGAGGATCATTTGGGTGATTTTGTTTGAGTTGTTGTAACACTTCATTAAATTGAGCTAACGCACCTTGCATATACAAGGATTTTGCATATCGAATACCGATGTTTACACTATGACTCAAATTATAAGCTTTCGATAAAATGTTTGAGGCAGCATCAAAATCATTTTGCAAGAATGTGATATATCCCAGCGTATCTAAAATCGAGGCTTGATCTGGTGCAGAGTCTAAGGCATGTTCAGCATACTTTCGCGCTTCATCTAAACGTCTATTTTGTAGTGCAAGCGTATAGGCATAAGCATTTAAATAAGCAGGATTATTGGGCTCTAAAGTTAAAAGTTGTTTCAGTGCTTTATCAAGTAAATCACGATCCTCAAATGGATCAAGAAGCAGTATTTCTGAATAGAGAATTTCAGGATCATCAGGCAAGTTCTTCACTGCTTCAGTGAGTAATCTCAATGCTGCTTTTTTATTGCCCATGCGTTTTAAAATCTCAGCTTGAGCCTGATATAAGAAACTTGCATGTTGTGGATAATTGACACGTTCTTGGGTTAAAAACCGCAAAGCATCATTCATCTTGTCTTGTCTTTCAAAAATCGAGACCAGATTACGGCGTGAAACCGTATATAAGTTCCCATCAACCAGACGATAATAGGCTTTTGCCGTTTCATCATTTTGCTTTCGTTCAGCATTTACTGCCAAATAAAAATAAGCTTCATTTTGATAACGTGACGAATAACGTAATTCCACCAAATATTGTTCAGCTTGATCTAGCTTTTTTAAATCAATCGCAGTTAAACCTGCGATAAATAGGGCTTCTTCAGCATCCGGCCAAGTTTGGATAATAGATTCTAATTTAGTTAAAGCCAATTCAGATTGATGAATCTTGATCAAATATTTAACTTCAGCTAGACGGATATCATAGTTATATTTGTTTTTACGACTACTTCGATCATACCATTTTAAAGTCGCTTCCTGGTCACCCAAAGCCTCTAATAAATTGGCTTTCATCAAAATAAAGCCAGTCACTTTTGAACGTTTTCTTAGTGCTTTATTGACAGTTTTTAGCGCTTGCTCGATTTCATCGTTTTGCGCTTCCAAACCTGCAATTAGAATAAGCACAGAAGGGTTATTTTTTTCTTTACTCGCTCTCAGTGTACTGAGCAGATTTTGACGATCTACTTCTGATTCTGGTGCAATTCCTTCTAAAATCTTTTCTAAATCAGCGTTAGGGTCAATGTTGAGAATACTGTCTAGGGTTTCTGCAGCAAGTTCGTATTCATGTGATTTGAGCGCAATATGTGCCAAGTAAAATTTTGCAGGAACATCTTCAGGTTCTTGTACAACCCAATGGGTGGCAATGTCTAAAGCGGCTTTTAAATCATTTTGTTCAATTGCAACATTCAAGGCACGTTGCTTAATGGTGGTTGAATTACTACGAATTGCGAGCACAGTATAATTGTGTAAAGCAGTTGCTGTATCATTATAAGCCAATGAAAATTCAGCAATAATACTTTGTTTTAATGCATTAGTATTATATTTCGCATGATAAAATTCTCCAGATGCTCTAATATGAGCACTAGAAGCCATGCTACCAACCAGTAAGAATGTGGTAGAATATTGCTTAATTGTCATGCCGCTTAAGCGGTTGTTTATTTGACGCAATTTTTCCGAATCCAAGTATGCTTTTTATGACACCGTTATTGCACAATAGCACAAATTTAACGAAATGATGATCTGATATGTCTTTCTTTGCATTGGGTGTCAACCATCAAACTGCCTCTGTTGAGCTACGTGAGCAAATTGCTTTTAATCCAGAACGATTAAAAGATTTATTTGCTGTAGAAAGCCTTCGCCAAAATTTGAATGATATGGTGGTGGTCTCAACATGTAATCGTACTGAAGTCTATGCCATGGCTGAAAATGCCGATATGGTATTAAATTGGCTCGCCCAAACCAATGGTATTGATGTAAAGCAATTGTCAAATCATGTATATCGTTATGAAAATACCGATGCTGTTTCGCACTTGATGCGAGTCGCAAGTGGTTTAGATTCGTTGATGCTAGGTGAGCCACAAATTCTTGGGCAGGTTAAAACAGCACTATCAATCTCAAAAGATGCTGAAATTGTCTCGCAAAACCTAAATCAAATATTTGAATATGCATTTTATGCAGCCAAACGGGTACGTTCTGAAACTGCAGTGGGTAGCCATGCTGTTTCGATGGGATATGCAGTTGCTCAACTTGCATTGCAAGTTTTTAGTAAGCCTGAACAGCTTACAGTTATGGTGGTTGCCGCAGGTGAAATGAACAGCTTGGTGGCGAAACATTTGGCTGAAATGGGTGTTGCAAAAATCCTGATTTGTAATCGAAGCCGTGAACGGGCAGAAAAATTAGCACAAGAAATAGCACATCGTGTTGAAGTAGAAATTATTCCATTTGATGAATTAACTTCGAATCTCTATCGTGCGGATGTAATTTCGAGTTGTACAGGCAGTTTGCATCAAGTCATTGCTTATGCAGATGTGAAGTTTGCTTTAAAAAAACGTCGTTATCAACAAATGCTTATGGTCGATTTAGCTGTACCTCGTGATATAGATCCAAAAGTTGAAAGTTTGGATGGTGTGTATTTATACGGTGTGGATGATCTACAAAGCGTAATTGATGAAAATTTAGCACAACGACGTCAAGCTGCGGTTGAAGCTGAAGTCATGGTTAATCAACTGGTGACCCAGTTGGTGACTCAGCAAAAAGTAAAAGAAGCGGGGAGTACAATTCAACAATTTCGTGAACACGGTGAAGAACAACGTCAGATGGAATTGTCGCATGCTTTAGAACGTATTCAGGCAGGTGAGGATACTCAACATGTACTTGAGGATTTTGCGCATCGTTTGACCCAAAAGTTATTGCATCCTTCTTCAATTTTATTACGCAATGCGGCGCAAGATGAAGATCCATCACATTTTGAGTGGATGAAAGAAAATATTCAGGATATTTTTGAACAAGAAAGAAAACCAAAAGCGAAGTGATTATTTTTTTAAAATAATGTGATTTAATGTTTTTGCTTCGCCAGCTATTATTGGTGTATCTATTCGTGCGATCAAATTAGAATAATGAAATTAAGGTAATTAAAATGCTTAAAACTTTATATATTCATATTATTGTGTTTGTCAGTAGAATACTTTTCAAAGCCTGTAAAAGACAGTGATGTATTATTGAACCAAGCAATTAAGGATCTACATCGCCTCTCTATTTCGGGTGGAGTTATGGGGGTAATTGATTCAGTTGATCGATGCTATAAAAATCTCAAAAAACTAAACTATATAGCTTTTATCTAGATTATTCAGGGCGGTTATTGGATGCACTTATGGTCGAAAGTATAAATGCACACTCAGACTCTAATTTCCCTACTACCGTGTTGTTTAGTGATGAAAACTTTCAAAAACGTATATTTATAAACCTATATAAGCCTCATGACTCCTCAATGGAAGAGGCCAATAGCCATATGAATTTTTTGTATTACAAAATACTCGATAAGCTCAATGAAGCGTTTATTAAAAATTAATGATGTACCAGCTTTAAACTAATTTGTTTAGTCAGTTCATTGAGTTGTTTACGTAAATTACGTGATTCACTTAACGAAGTTGGGGCTTTAAGCTTTAATTTTAAATATTTCTCTTGCAAGGCTAAAGAGTAATCTGAAGCCAATTTATCTGCCATTTCAGGCGCTTCAGCCAAAGCCTGAATATTAGTGCGTTGGATGATTTCAGATAATTCCAAATGATAAGCGCCACATGCACCTAAAATATAATAGGTTGCAAGTTCTTGATCGTCTGGTAGCTCGTCAAAGACACGGTCAAATACGGCTAAGATCTGCGCCAATAGTTCATCTGGATGAATCAATGCGCGTAATACTTCAAAATGAATATACAAAAATGGGTGTTGCATCAAAATCGCAACAGCAAAGTCTTCATCTTTAGTACGAATATTAAATGACAATGAGGCATCTAAGCTGACTTGAGGTTGCCATTTTCGATTAAAACCTAATTTTTCTTTAAAGAATTGTCTTAATAAATAGCGATAAGAACCTTGCTTAGGCAGTAATTCCGTTAGTTGATTGAGTTCAGCCATCACCTGACTTTTGCCCTCAGGTGTAGCAACATCATAATTTTGACTTAATAATGCAAAGACAAAATCTGATAATAATGGGGATTGTTGCCATATACGTTGAAAAGTTTCAAAACCCTCTTTACGAATCAACGAATCTGGATCATGCTCTTTGGGTAGAACAAAGAATTTAAGTTCACGACCATCATTTAATAATGGCAGGGCAATTTCTAAGGTTCGACGTGCTGCTTTTTGTCCCGCGGCATCACCATCAAATGCAATTGTGATCTGATTGTTCTGCTTAAATAAAATATTTAAGTGATCAGCATTGCTGGCTGTACCTAATGTTGCTGTTGCCCCAGAAATCCCATTCTGTTGTAAGGCGATCACATCCATATAGCCTTCTACCATGAGCCAATTTTGCGCACGGTCTTTACGCCCTTCATACAAGCCGTAAAGGAGTTGATTTTTGTGGAAAACTTCAGAATCAGGTGAGTTAATATATTTCGGTTTGATTTCATCATTCAATGCGCGACCACCGAAACCGACAACACGACCTTTGTTGTCTCGAATTGGGAAAATCACCCGATCACGCAACAAATCGAAGTCACGACCACTATCACTGGTACGAATTAACCCCAGCAGTTTTAAACCTTCAATATCTTGTGGAAAGGCTTTTTCCAAATGTTGCCAATCTTCTGGTGCATAGCCTAAACGCCAATATTGGATGGTTTCGCTACTTAAGCCACGATGTTTAAAATAATTCTGCGCGACTTTACTGTTTGGCAATTGCCGTTCATAAAATTGTGCAATATTTTCTAGAAGATCATAAAGGTTACCATCTTGAGGGATTTGGTTAAAACCAGTTGGATCAAATTGGGTTGGATCGAAATGCTCTGGATCTGGATATTGGCTAAAAGCTTCGAAAGGATCAACTTCACGTGGCTGAACATAATCTGTTTTTTGCTCAGCGGGTTTAGAATCTACTAATTTATCTTCTACAGCCTTCACTGCTGGTTTAGGTTTGGATACTTCACGCTTATATGACAATTTTTTATTGTCATGATTGTCTTTGGGAAGTTCGACACCTGCATGGCTGGAGAGTTCTTTCATGACATCGACAAAGTTTCGATTATCAATATCCATTAAGAAGCGAATGGCATTGCCATTTGCCTGACAACCAAAGCAGTGATAATACTGTTTATCACGGTAAACATGAAAAGAGGGGGACTTTTCCTGATGAAAAGGGCAACAGCCTGAATAGGTGCGACCAGTTTTTTTCAATTTCACACGTTGACCAATCAGATCGACAATATCTGTGCGATCCAAAACTTGATCTATCGTGTGCTGAGGAATAGCCATAAATTTAATGTCATGTATCGTTTAAACTAATTTAAAGTTTAACGTAGTTTTGCTTCTAAAAATATCGATGAATAAAAAAGACGGGTAAAAACCCGTCTTGATTTGTCGCAATCAATATTTATTTACGTTGTCCATCATACAAACTTTCATCTGCGCGTGCGGGTTCTTTAGATACTTCACGATTTGGACGATCAAGTAAGCCAAAACTCACTTTATTCAACAAGCTTGATTTTTGTTCTGCTTGATCAGACGTTTCAGAACTCGCTTCTTGTGATACTTCTGCTTTATCACCACGACCTAAAATACCTAATGTTGCACGGTTCCACCAGCTGGCTTCTTTACGTGCTGCGCGTATATTCACTTCACCATTTGATTTAACAAGGTTCGGGTAGTTTTGCTTAAGCACGCCAATGTACTGTTGTGATGTTTCTTTATCGCCCAACTTATCATAACCATATGCCATAGTTGCTAAGGCTTCAGGAACTTGAGGGGTTTGAGGATAGTGTTCAATCACCCATTGTGAACGTTCAATCGCAGCCAAATATGCTTTACGTTTAATATTGAAACGTGCAGTATTCATTTCACTTTCAGCCAATTCTTGACCGATGTATTTCATTCGCTGTGCGGCATCAACTGAATACTGGCTTGAAGGGTAGCGACGAATTAAGTCGACAAAATTTTGATAGGCAATTTTTAAATAACCTACATCACGATGCGCTTGTTTTAATGAGGTATAGCGAAGCAAACTGTCATAGTTTTGCTCCATATTGGCTACACCACGGACATAGTAGGCATAGTCTAAATTCGGATGTTGAGGATTTAAACGGATAAAACGATCTGCCAGTGCAATTGTACCTTCATAATCTTTTTGCTTAAATTTTGTGTAAAGCAATTCAAGCTGAGCTTGTTGTGCATATTGCCCAGTCGGAAAATAAGTATCCATTGCTTCTAACGCTTTTGCAGCATCGCCATATTGCCCACGGTCTAATGATTTTATCGCATTATTGTAATAAGTCTGCTCATTTGATTTCGGGCCTGTATCAACAACATCCTTCTTCGGATTGCTGCTACAGCCGACAAATGCAGTTGCTAAGCCTACAGTTAAAGCAAGCATTGTGACTTTATAACGTGGTAGCGACATAAAAATTCCTCTGTTTATACGGGCAATAGGCTACAATTGCGCTATTAAACCACTTTTGTCCGAATGAGCAAATGACTTCAGCACACTCTTCTAATTCTAATTTCCCAGAAAACGATTTCAATTTACTTGAAGATTCTGAGGATGCAGATAATCATAATTCTGCACCAACTGCAACACGTTTATCGTTGCAATTTCAACTGGATGAAAGCTATTTAGGGCAACGTATTGACCAAGTCGCAGCACTGGTTTGGAACGAGTTTTCTCGTGAAAAACTCAAGCAGTGGATGAAAGAAGGTCATTTGTTGGTAAATGGTAACATTGTCAAGCCTAAGTATAAATGTGAAGGCAATGAACTTCTATGTTTAGATGTTGAGTTAGAAGCACAAACTTCTGCACAACCTGAAAATATACCTTTAAATATTGTTTATGAAGATGACGATATTATGGTCATCAATAAACCAGTAGGTATGGTTGTACACCCTGGGGCTGGTAATCCAAATGGTACTCTAGTCAATGCCTTGCTTTATCATTATCCAAAATCTGCCGAATTAACTCGCGCGGGTTTAGTGCATCGTATAGATAAAGATACCAGCGGCTTATTGGTTGTTGCTAAAAATCTGGAAGCTCAATTTTCTTTAAGTAAGCAATTGGCTAAAAAAACAGTTTACCGTGTATATGACTTGATTTGTTATGGTCATATTATTGCAGGTGGTACGATTGATGAACCGATTAAGCGCCATCCTGTAGATCGTGTAAAAATGGCTATTTTACCAGGTGGCCGTGATGCAGTGACGCATTACAATGTTAAAGAACGTTTTCAAAATTTTACCCGTGTACAGGCGCAACTTGAAACAGGGCGTACTCATCAAATCCGTATTCATTTCACCTATATTGGTTATCCATTGGTGGGTGATCCAGTATATGTTAGCCGTGTTAAAGTTCCAGCAGGCGCTTCTGAAAAACTGAGCAGTGCATTGCGTAATTTTAAACGCCAAGCTTTACATGCGTCTAAATTGGGCTTAGTTCATCCACGTACAAAAGAAGAAATGATGTTTGAAGCACCATGGTCAGATGATTTCGTTGAGTTGGTAGAAGTTCTACGTTCTGAAAATCAAGCGTATTGATTGATTTGTATTATAAAGCTGCTCAATGAGAGCAGTTTTATAAAGTTATTGGGTAACCACAACTATCTTTTGTCCTGTTGAAAAAATCGGCGTATATTTTGATTGATCCCTTACTCATTCTGATGACATTATTCTGTTTTGATAGGCAGAGTTGACCTGAAAATCTTCGAAAATAGAAGTGATTCGACTATGAAATCTTTTGCTTAAGTAATCTTTTGCAAGGTAATGATGTTGCGACATACGCTAAGTTATTTTATTTATAATAAGTTCGATTGAGGTGGTATTTTGATTAAAATAAAGACCAAAATTTTGTAGTGATATCCCTCAATAGGCATTTCATAACCACTCAAGCGTTTCTATTTTTAAAGTATCCAGAAGGATTGACGTAATGGATATAAATACTACAACTTATTAATATCCATGTTTAATTCAAGTCGAATAAGACATTAGGATCTAATTTTTTAGGGATTACCCGCTATTCAAGTTTTAATTGATATTGTTAATTTTGATTAAAGAAATAACAGTAAATTTGGTTGAAATTTTTAGCTTTACTAATCAATTAAATTAATTAAAGTATTGATCAAGGGTTGATTGAATTTGTTATAGTTATAGAGTCGTGAAATGATTTAAGTAGGAAATGTGCCAGATGCAATTTGTTCAAGGATTACCTCAAGGTGTATATGTCGGACAGACACATATACAGCACCCAAAGGCTTTGCCATCTGTACAGCCTGAACTTGAAGGTTTTAATTTGGCATTGCATGTAAATGATGATCCTAAACGTGTACAACAGCATCGTATGATTTTATTAGATGAATTTGCTGAATGGGGTGTCAATAAAATCACGTGGATGACTCAGACTCACAGTACAATTTGTCATACTGTCAATGAAGAAATGACCTTTACAGCATTGGTCGGTGACGGATTAGTTACACAGAATCAAGGGCATGCTTTGATGATGATGACCGCTGATTGTTTGCCTGTTGTATTAGGCAATAAGATGGGTAGTGAAGTTGCAAACTTACATGCAGGTTGGAGAGGGTTAGCTGGAGGGATTATTGAAAATACAATTGCCAATATGAAATCTCAACCTACCTGGGCTTGGTTAGGTGCAGCGATTAGTCAAGCTTGTTTTGAAATTGGTATAGAAGTAAAAACTGCTTTTTGCTCTAAATATGCTGAATTAGAAACAGCATTTATAAAGAGTGAGCAACAAGGTAAGTATTACGCTGATTTATATGCGATTGCACGTTACATTCTCAAACAGCATGGGGTCGATGTGATTACAGGCGGGGACCAATGTTCTTATCGACAAGATCAAGATTTCTATTCTTACCGCCGTCATGCAAAAACAGGTCGTATGGCAACTTTTGTATTTATTCATAATTAATTCTTTATTTTTAAATAGATTTATTGCAGTTTAAAAAATCTATTAATGCGTTTTCTGAACATTACAAGAATTGTTTAAAATTGAATAGATGTTAAACTTGAGCAAATTTGTTTGTTTTCAATTGATATGTCTTTATCTGCTAAATCTATCGCGATCGTTTACCACAGCCCATTTGGTCATACTGCAAAAGTTGCGAGTTATATTGCACAAGGCGCAGTAAAGATTGGTGTAACTGTCCATACCATGGATATTGAGCATATTGACTGGGATATTTTGGATCAGGCGAATGCTATTATTTTTGGTTCACCTACATATATGGGAAGTGTTACAGGTCCATTTAAAATGTTTATGGACTCGACATCTAAACGTTGGAAAAATCGTGATTGGCAGGGCAAGCTTGCTGCCGCATTTACCAATTCAGGTGGTTTAAGTGGAGATAAGCTTTCCGTCTTACAACAAATTAATATTTTTGCTATGCAACATGGCATGTTATGGTCTGGATTGCCTTTAATGCCTACAGGTGTGAAGCCTACAGATTTAAATCGTATGGCGGGTTACTTAGGGTTAATGACACAATCAGATAATGCACCTGTTGAAATTACACCGCCCTCAGGTGACTTGCAAACTGCAATATGGTTTGGAGAATATATAGCATTACTCATAAATAAAATTGCGGTATAATGATGCATTGTAATTACATAAAAAAACAAAAAAATCATAAATAAAAATCCTTTAGAATCATTGTGAAAGTTGGCTGATATAGAAAAATACTGGATTCATTGAGTTATTGACTGTGTTAAGCCTATTTTTTACTATCATTTTCATATAGTTTTGACCAATAATAAAAAATTGAGCATATGATATGGATATTAAGGCTAGAAAAATTATTAAAATCATGAAGATGATTTTAATAAATGGTCTGTTGGTTACTCCGATTTATTGTTTTGCAAACACTTTGCAGTCTGAAGGATAGAGGTGGATCAGGAAATTTGAACAACACTTATAAGTGATATTTTGCTCCCCAAATGATGTTATAAACATCAATATATGGAGTATTTTATGGCAC